>NZ_JCBCUZ010000050.1:0-9881 GCF_059862735.1 Pseudomonas sp. MF06569
AGCCGACCACCATTCGCTGTGACAACGGCCCTGAATATATCAGCGGCAAGCTGGCTGCGTGGGCTGAAAAGCGTGGCATCCGTCTGAGCTTTATCCAGCCGGGCAAGCCGCAACAGAATGCCTACATCGAACGCTACAACCGTACAGTGCGTTATGACTGGCTATCGCATTATCTGTTTGATTCGATTGAGCAGGTTCAGGACTTCGCTACACGCTGGCTCTGGACGTACAATAATGAACGGCCAAACATGGCCTTGGGTGGTATCACGCCAAGACAGAAGTTGGCCATGGCGGCCTGACTCTACTTCTGAGCCCCGCTGAAAATGGGGGGATTACCTTGGACTTGTTCGCATGACAAGGCCGCAAAATACTCTGGCACAAGCTGCCCAGGCGTATAAAGTCCAGCCAAGCCCCGGCGAAGCCGGGGCTTGGCTATAATGTCCCCTGCTTCGTTTTACGCTTATGTAAATCAGATGCTCTGCAGGTTTATCCAGCGTTGAGGCGTCTCTGCCGGAATCGCGAGCAAGTCGTAGCCGCCACCTGGTAACACCTTATTCTGTCGCACAAGTCCTAAGTTATGCGACAAGCCCTGATCTGCCGAATTCGTTGGTTCGGAGTTGTCGCGTAAATCTGTCGCGAATGGTAATTTACCTGCGACAAGTTATGCGACAGGTGCTTCATGGAAAACGAAGGTCAGCAGATCGGATACGCTCGGGTTTCGACGCAAGGTCAGGATCTGGAGCAGCAACGGATTGCGCTAGGACAAAACGGGTGTCAGCGTATTTTCGAAGAGAAGGTCAGCGGGGCTAAGCAAGACCGTCCCGAACTGAGTCGGTTGCTCGATCATTTGCGACCAGGAGATGTGCTGACTGTGACGCGATTAGATCGCTTGGCCAGGTCAACGACCGACCTGCTTCACATTGCGGAGCGACTCAAAACCATAGGGGCAGGTCTGCGTTCACTTGCTGAGCCATGGGCCGACACCACCTCACCAGCTGGGCGCATGTTTTTAACGATCTTCGCCGGGATTGCTGACTTCGAGCGCTCCCTCATTGGCGAGCGTACCAGTGCTGGCCGAGCTGCCGCGAAAGCCAAAGGCGTTCGATTTGGGCCAAAGCCTGTTCTGACTCCTGAGCAGATAGCCCATGCGCGACGGTTGATCGATGAGGGTCAGTCAGTGGCCGAGGTTGCACGTCTTCTGGGTGTTCATCGCGCCACGCTATACCGTGCTTTACCTCAATAGCTAACGGGGCTTATGTGAAGCCCCCAGTGCCTTTACTACTCCTCGAAAAGGTCAGCGTGGGTTCCTGCTCGAACGAAGACGATTTGCTCTTGTTTGCTTTCAGCAGCTAGGCGGTAAATCAGCAGGAAATCTCCACCAACATGGCACTCCCGAAAGCCAACCCAGTTGCCTTTTAACGGATGGTCTAACCATTCAGGCGCTAAAGCTCCGTCATTGGAGACCAGCAGCATCATGACTTCCTTGAGCCGGTTAAGATCAAAACGACCGGAGCGGGAAAGTCGCTCCCAATCTTTTAGGAAGGTCTTCGCGTAGTCAGACACGCGAGGTAACGCCGCACGTTTACTCGCCGCTGTTTTTCTTGAGGTCATCGAACAGCTCGTCAATTGATTCAAAGCGCGCACTGTTAGTCCGCACGATCTCTTCCGCTTCGGCCATAGCCAAGCGGGTCTTCGCATTGGGAACTTTTAGTTCGAGCGGGAAAGCCTGATCAACCGCAATGCGGTGCAAAAAGATCCGCACGGCTTCGGACATACTCATGCCCATGTGGCCTAATGCAGCGTTGGCCTGAGCCTTGATGTCATCATCGATACGGACATGCAGCATGGATGTTTGGGTAGCCATAACGACCTCCTGGGTGAATAACACACAATGTATCTCAAATGAGATACATAGCAAGCAGTACCGATAGAATGAGAGGTCACGCCTACTCATTCCGGTCATCGCCGCTTATGTTCAAAAGGCCCCCATACTCAAGCCGAGCGTGGGGGCCTTTTTTGGTGGGCACGGAAACCATACCCACCTACACTGGTCTACCACACCCCCCGCCAATGGTTTTACGCACGGTGGGCCACTGACTCGGATAAGGACATCCCCGCTATGCCGCTACCCGTCACGCCATCTTATGAGCGCCGCTTGCGCGACCTGCGCTCACTATCCCCCGAGACTGCCGAACTGGCCGAGCGCATCGCCTTGGACCTAAAGCCTGAGCTGTTGAGCATTGCGTCCGACACCCTTGAGGCCCAGTTGCTGTATCTAATGCAGGAAGTGGCTCAACAACATATCCGCTGTGTGACACGGCTATGGGACTGGTTAAGCGCTGTGGCCAGCGCGGGAGCGTTACCCGTTAAACATGTGGCCTTTTTTGTGTATGACGCGGCTGCGCTAGGCGGCCCGCACGGCGTGGTGCCCGAATGAGCGGCCGTTACGGTAACGGCAGCGACCCCTTAGCCGCGATCAGTACGTCGCCTGAAGTGCTGGCCACCCTGCGCTTGCACCTGCGCACGATCGAACAAAGCGCTGACACCCTGCAGGTGCATCTGGCCAGCGAACGGGCGCAAGGGTTTGTCGAAGCGCTGGAAGTGCTCAAGGTGCTTAAGCCCGCCGAACTGGAAAGCCTGTACCTGATCATGGATGACGCCGCTCAGGCGCGCGTCACGGCGCTGCTGCTGTGATCGGTGACGGGATTCACGAAGACGCGCTGCAGCACCTGGTGCAACAGAACGCAGTCCGGGAGTTTGTCGCCGGCCGTGATACCACCCGTACCAAGTGGACGTTTTCGGTACGCCTCGGCGGGCCGCACTCGCGGCTGATTCCAGTACGGTCGAGGCGGGAGGTGATTCGTACCTGGGCCAGCCTGACGGCGGTGGGTCGCTTTGCCGAAAGGCTTGGTGTGCGAGGCTTTGCGGTGGAACTATGAAGTTTCGCGCCCGCGAAACTGGCCACGGCTTTTAGTTATCGAGAGCGTCGAGCAAATTTGCCCAAGTAGGGGCTTCCCCTGGCTTCGCGTTGTGAGGCAATGCAGGTTTAGGCTCGGGTTTATGCTCGATCAGCCGAAGTGATTGTTGCAGCTCTTGTATCTCTGCACGCAGCAATCGAACCTCTTCAACCAACGAGTGTAGGGCTGGGTGTAAGGCGTCCATTTCAGGTGTAGGGGAAGTGTAGGGCGAGGGTGTCGGGTCAAGTGTAGGGCGGTGTAGGGTGATCCCCTGTGGTTCGCCATAAACGCGGATCATTTCTGATAGGTCGATAACCTTTTGCCCTTTACCGTCTAGGCCAGCAGTTACGCGGCCTTTAGACACGGCCTCATGCAATGTTGAACGGTGTAAACCGTAGAGTTTTGCCATGCGGCCGATGGTTAATTTTGCCATGTAGGGCAGTGTCGGGTTCTGTCTGTAGGGTGCCCTACAGTCTACTGCTATTTATGAGACTTAACCGACCATTCCCTAACGCGGTCCGGTGGACCTTGTTGGCTACCGTGCTGGTAGGCAGCACAGCTGCCAGACCCACACGGCAGCTTGTGAAAGACACAGGGTTTGCGCTGGGCGAGCAAACGCAATATCTTTGGGTAATAGATACATAGCATTAAAACGAAAAAACCCTGCCAAGGCAGGGTTTCATTCGGGCCAGCGGCGACTGCAATCGCTCTGGCCAAGGTCTCGGGGAATCTCTGCTTTTCGGTGCGGGGAACGAGACCTGGTAAGCCAATTCTGTCGGGAAAACTCCCGTCTGTCCAGCTTCCAGCCTCCCCCGACACCTCTTCCCGACGCTTGGAATCAAGATGCTTTGGGCCCGGGAAGTAATAGCTGCCGATCAAGGGGATCTCTTCACGGCAGCCGGTATAGCCGGTTAGGTGCGACCCGCAAGGGCGAGAAGGCAATGGCAGGGCAGCGTAAAAACCCAACCACGGGCGCTGTCACTGTCCTAAAACCCACCAACCGCCAGACGCCGAAGAGGGCAGGGGGCGCAGTGGTAAACAATCCCCGAAAGTCTGGAACGCCTGTTGGGAGTGGGAGCCGGGTGGTCGCACCTGGAACAAAATCCTCACTGCGTGGAGTCATGCGAGACGCTTTTTTTAAAAGCCGATCGTAGGGGCTCCCACGCCAGTGGGAGCCATCAAGTGCGTCGCGCAGCCATCATTATTGCCGCCAGTGGGCGGCCTTAGACTGGCGTCAGCCATCATTGCTCGTGCTCTTGTCTCTCAGGGTTATTACCCGCTTTGGATCTTTCCCAGCGAGTGGGGGTCCCCCTTTAGGGGGTCGAGCTGGTGAGCGCGTAGCGCGAATGCTCTTGGCTTTTTGCCCTTTTGTACCTTTTCACCTTTATACCTCTCCTATTGGCGTTCTATTGCTGAAGCAATAGCCAACGCAATAGAACGACCAATAGAACGCCACATAGATAATCCAAGACAAAAGCAGAGCAACAGCGCGCCATCCCTACGGTCTGTCGTGGCCGCCCTGCGGGACGCCCAAACCTTCCGGGGGAGCGCCCCGTCAGGCTTTCAGGGTTCCGACTCGCTGCGCGAGCCTCCACCCTCTTTCCTCACCTGCGCCCTGAACGGGCTTGTCTCGAAAATTCACCCGCGTGCGCGCCCGGCAAAGCCGGACCAACCTGCATTCTGCCATTGCGCGACGTCTCGTTGCGGTCCTTCGTTCCTTTCTCGACTGCTCCATCGCGAATCCAGGTTGGTCCGGTTTCACCTGACGCGCACGCAAGCGGTGCGGCCGGATGCTGCGCACCCTGGTTTCGCCCTGGACGGGCTGCACCAGGGCAGAACGGAAAAATTTGGCCTGGGGGCCATTTTTCCTCACCCCCCTCGTGGGCTCGGGTGGCGTCTGTCCAGCTGTTTTCGCCGTCTTCGCCGGCGGTTTATCAGAGCGGCTAAGGCCGCTCTGGAAGCAGCTTTTAGCTGCCCAAAGCCTGCTGCGCTACCATGCGATTTTCGCCTGGGAGCAAAACTCATGCAGCGTTTAGCCAAACCGTCGGACTACGTCCGGCAAGACGTTCTTGGTCAATCGACCTACGTGCTTCCCTGGGAGCCGCGGCTATGTCCGGGAAATCCTGCGGACGATCCCGAGCTGGGTGCTCAGCTCTACAACGAATTTGCCTGCAACGCCGCCCAGGGCGTGACACCACGATCACCAGCTGAACAGATGGCCGACATCATCGGGTGGGTGATCGCCACGCCTGGAGAGTCTGCCCGTGGTTTGGCGGCTGACCTCGCGGCGACCTACCAGGGCAAGCATCAGTTTCGAATGGAGGATCTGCAGCATTGGGACGAGGAAACCAAGCCGCATCGAACGCGCCTGATTTTTCATAACAAGGATATTGCAGAGCTTTCGGCTCAGGTGATTATGGCTTTGCGTGCGCGGGCTGGTAGTCGAGAAGGCGCTAAATTTTAGCGGCTACTGCATGGGATACCGAAAGGCACCTGGTGATTTTCCTGGGAGACTATCATGGCGCTATAGTGGCCCACCCACAGTGCAAGGAGCAGATGTATGCGGTTTATAGCTAGCGCAGTAATTGTGATCCTTATTACAGGATGCTCCAGCCCAGAGATTGTACCGATGGGCCTAGATACCTACATGATTGCGAAAGATGGAAGCTTCACTACCTTCGGAGGCGGGACGGTAAAAGCAGAACTTTACAGAGAAGCGAGCGCCTATTGTAAAAGTAAGGGTAAGCAGTTATTGCCGATTAATGAATCAGCTCGTGATTCTGGATATGGTCGATATGCAAATGCCGAACTTCAGTTTCGTTGCCTTCAGGAGAGCGATTCAGAGCTTCGTAGGCCGACTATGGAAGCTATCCCCCAAATCAAGATCTCAGTGGAGTAATTTTCATAGGGTGTTCGCTAAATTCCCGAAACAAAAAAGCCCGCAAAGCGGGCTTTTGGGGAGAGACATTAGGGTGAGGCTGGAGTGTAGGGCAGCTTTACCAATCTTCTGAGCGCTCAGAGTGCTGATGGAGAATTCGGTATATCAGGATAGTGTCCCCCTTCAGCGTGTAAACCGCTCGATAGGGGTATTTCGAAATGATCAGTTCCCGGCAATCAGGAATATCTGAAGCCTTGCCAAGCTGAGGAAAGGTCTCCAATCGCGATAGGGCTTCTAACACCCGAAAAATGACGTCTTCGGCTTTTTCGGGACCTAGACGCGGATTGTAATGCTCGTAAATACCGTCAAGGTCACTTTCCGCCTTGCTGGTTAATGCGATTTTCGGCACGGGCCACCCACTTAGCCTTCACGGCATCCAAGTCGACTAGATTGCCTGCCTCTGCATCCGCAATGCCTTCAGCCACCGCTCGAAAATGCCAGGACTCTGACTCTACATAACGTGCCAAAGCACGCTTGAGATGGTACTGACGATCCCGAGCAGTAGCTTCAGCGAGCTGATCGAGCTGGTTGATTAGCTCTGATTCCACACGGAAAGACAAGACAGGCGAGGCCATTTTAAACGCTCCTAAAGACTTTGTCCACATCGTAGACAGTAGAGACTTGGTATACGGATTATTCCACTACCAGTTGAATATCGCAACCTGCAGCTAATCTTTTTTGAGCATTAGGGAATCGCGCGGCGGCCCTGCCCCCTCGGGTCGATCACTTGTGCACCAAATTGTCATCCTCATTCCATGCCACCCCTTCGCATCACTGCGACGTTGCTGGTACTGAGAGCGGTATGATCTGGGACCAAATGGTAAAAATTTCCTTAATGAGATGGACCTTATGAAAAAACTAGCAGTGTTACTCGTAATTTCATTAACAGCTGGTTGCGTGGGGACTAGTGGATTTGTCAAAGAGTCGGAGGCTGAAGGAAAACCGGTTGCCGTCACGGTTCTTTATCCAGGAGCAGCTAATTATGCGGGAGGGGTTGGTGTATCTATGGATTTCACAAATACGTCAGGGCGGGCGCTTAAGTACATGGAGTTTGGCCTTGTCCCATTCAACGCTGTAGGCGATGTAGTTGCATCTTCTATCGGTGGGAGAACGCTGGAAGTTGTCCAGTACACTGGCCCATACCAGCCTGGAGTTAGCACAGATGATTTCTCAGTAACCTTTGCTGGCGGTCCAGTAGGCTTTCAAAATGTTTGGTACAACGAAAGCATTCGTTGCGTAGAAATTCAGTCAGCAAGGGCCGTTTTTATGGATGGCACAACCCAGGTTTTTAAGGGAGCTGCGGCAAGTGAACTAGTAGCTCCGTCTGTTCGTAAAAACTGCGCAGCTGGCTCGTCATAAGATGCATTCGTGGTGTCGCTAAAAAACCACTAACTTGGCGGCTGGAAATCGTTACCTCGCCATGCAGGGGAAAAGGCCGCCGCCGAGTAAGCCGCCGCGCAATGAGTAATTATCGAAGGAACCCCACCATGTGCAATAGCCTGCTGCGCGCCCTGGTCAACGCTGACGCTGGCTTCGGTAAGACGCTGCTGAAGCACGCCAACGGCTAGGCTGAGCGCAAGGCCGATGCGCTGGCGTACCTTGCCGATGTGCGCGCGGGGTATGGCTGAGGGCACTGCGAATAACGGGTATTATGTTAATTTTAGGAAATCTTAAGATTACTTTTCATGTATTGAAATGTAGAATGGCTTCCATATTTTCGGGGGAGCATCTTGTGATTAATTATAGAGAAGGTTTTATAGATATAGCAAAGGGTATTAGCATTATATTAATGACAATAACTCATCTACAATTTGTTAAAAAATATAGTTTCATTGAATCTTTTAATTACGATTATTTGATTTTATTTAAAATGCCTATGTTTATTATAATATCCGGTTATCTTTTTAATACTAAAAAAAGATTAAATAATTTTACATTTTCAAAATTTGATTCACTTATTAAACCTGTCACTTCAGTTTTAGTTATTTTTTTCTTAATTTTATTAATACCTTATATATTAGGTTTAATTTCTTTTCATAATCCAATGAAAATTTTAGGCCTATTTACACCATTGTGGTTTGTATTTAGCTTATTTCTGTCATTGGTTTTATTTAGGTTTATCTTTTATGTTTTTGAAACCTATAAGATAAAAACAGCATTCTTTATTATCATATCATTATTAATAGTTCTAGCTTCTTTGAATGAGTTTGATGTCAGATACTCTATATTTAATTTATCTACCATTATATATTTTTTGATTTATCTTTCAATTGGCTATATAATAAAGAAATCTAATTTTTTTAGATATATAATTGATTACAAATCAACACTAATGTTAGTTATATTGTTTTCAACAATCATTATAACAAAGGATTTGTTTAATATAAAAATAAGAATGTTAAGTAATGTTTATGATCCATTTATATTTGCTTTAATATATTCACTTTGTGGAGCCATTATGGTTATATCAATTTCAAACCATATGGTTAAATATAATATAATTCAAAGTTTTTTACAAAAATGTGGTGAATGTAGCTTTTTTATACTTGCTTTTCATAGCATTATTGGAAATTTGTTTTTTAATAAGATTTTAAATTATTTCAATATAGACAATATTTTAGTCGATTTTTTTGTATTTTTATTAGTTATATATATGTGTGTCCTTTTGAGAGATATTTTTTATAGCATTAAATATACGCGGCTATTATTTTTCCCTAAACCAAAATAAGTTAAAAGATTCATTTTATCTATCTATCATCAAAGATAGTTAATTAACCCGAATCATGGATAAGCCTAGTTTCACATCGTTGTAAATTGAGGCTTATTCTGATGGCAGATTTGATAAGCACATAAGGATGCATAAATCCCAGCGAAATAACCTGAAATGGAACGATGACGACTGCTTAGTAGGTTGTATTGCGGCTTCAATAAGCTAAAGATTGTCTCTATTTTATTGCGCTGTCTCAGCATAAACTCATCCTCTAATGACAGTTCTGATGGTAATCCCCCCCTAAAAACCACGGTGCTCATAAGTAGAATTTTCCGTAAGCTGCACGCAGGGAGATTCTGCATGAGAAAATCACGTTTTACCGACAGCCAGATACTGGCCGTCCTGAAGCAGGCCGAGAACGGGGTTCCGGTGCCTGAGCTGTGCCGTGAGCACGGCATCAGCAGTGCGACCTTTTACAAGTGGCGATCCAAGTTTGGTGGCATGGATGCATCCATGATGGCCCGACTCAAGGAGCTTGAGGACGAGAACCGGCGCCTGAAGAAGATGTATGCCGAGGAGCGGCTCAAGGCCGAGATACTCAAGGAAGCCATTGAAAAAAAGTGGTGAAGCCGTCTCGCCGCCGTGAGATGGCGCAAAAGGCAGTCGCAGACAAAGCGGTCAGTATCCGGCTGGCGTGTTGTCTGTTCGGAATCAGTGAGACCTGCTACAGATACCAGGCCAGGCTGAGCGGCGAGAATGCCTTGATCGCCGACTGGCTGCTGCGTCTGACCGAGAATCAGCGCAACTGGGGCTTTGGTCTGTGCTTCCTGTATTTGCGTAATGTGAAGCGCTTTGGCTGGAACCACAAACGCGTCTACCGCATTTACCGAGAGCTGGAGTTGAATCTACGGATCAAGCCCAGGAAACGGTTGATGCGTGAGAAGCCTGAGCCTCTGGCTGTGCCCGCCACGGTCAATGAGTGTTGGTCAATGGACTTCATGCATGATCAGCTTGGTGATGGGCGCAGTTACCGCCTGTTCAATGTGCTGGATGACTTCAACCGCGAAGGACTGGGTATCGAAGTGGATCTGTCGCTGCCAGCAGAGCGGGTCATCAGGTCACTGGATCAAATCATTGAGTGGCGGGGCAAGCCGACCACCATTCGCTGTGACAACGGCCCTGAATATATCAGCGGCAAGCTGGCTGCGTGGGCTGAAAAGCGTGGCATCCGTCTGAGCTTTATCCAGCCGGGCAAGCCGCAACAGAATGCCTACAT
>NZ_JCBCUZ010000051.1:0-9640 GCF_059862735.1 Pseudomonas sp. MF06569
AGCGCTTCGATTTCAAATGCCCGATCGAAGTCATGGGAGAGGTGATGCAGGAAGCCTTGGCTATGCGGCATGATGCTCCGGCTTCAATTCAATAACCGTGTTGCACTCAGCTCCTGCAACCGCCCAGCATCATCATATTCAATTTTATGAGTCTGCAAATCGCCACATACGGCGCTTCTATTTAATAGATGCGAAACAGTTTCTTTTGAAAAAACCTTTGATGATTTTCTTTGCTCATTGATTTTTGACGTGGCTGTATACATACCATATGTCTTCAAAAGTGAGAGGCAAAGCTTTACATCAGATGCTTCTGGTTCTTTGAATTCAATCCAATCTGCGGTTCTGATTAACCAAAATGGAAGGGAACCATATACAACATTTTTGTCTTTTGCTTTTTCACGCCGTGCTTGATGCTGGCGAGTGATACGGTCAGATTTTGTTCTGCTTTCTTCGTGAGCACGATAAAGCAATGTCTGTATTTCAATACCTTCAATAAACTGATTGTCAGAGTTTAAAGAATATTTTTTATATGGTGATAGGGTGGCAATATCTACGCCATTTTTGATGATGTCTAAAATGACCGAATGTGCGATATAGCCACCTTGGCGACTAATACGGTCAAAACTTTCAATTACAAGAACAGAGCCTTTTTCGATTTGACCGTGTTTTACTCGTTCAAGAAAATCTTTGATTGCGCCTTTTTTGATGTTCTTGCCATTGAACGATGAAAGGCGGTCCAGAAATACGGGTTCCACCAGCTCGCCGTCATTCTCTTGCAGAAAGCGCTCAATCTGACCCAATTGACGGCGCTCAGAATCGCCTTTGGCTTGCTCGATGGTGCTCATCCTGATGTAGGCATAGACTGGCGTTTTGCGTGGCATAGCGGGCGTTCCTCGGCTTCGTAGGCGCATCATAGCGCTATACGAATAGCTTAGGTCTGTATGCAGGCCAGCGGCATGGTCATGGACCACGCCACCTATTGCGACCGTTACGCCGAACTGGCAAACGGCGGTTAGAATGCTGGCCTATTGCATTAAATCCTGTAGTCGCTGCCGAAGGCTGCGATAAGGTCCGAAGGACCTTCAACAATGGGGCTGCTGCGCAACCCATCGCAGCCTCGTACCTCGTCAGCGACTACAAAGCCGTTTTGTTTTGAATGGGATAACCCTGTGGAAAAGTTTAAAGGCGCCCTGCTGGTCGGGGCTTTGCGATTGTTTGCCATGCTCCCGTGGGGCGCGGTGCAGCGCGTGGGGTCGGCCATTGGCTGGTTGATGTGGAAGCTGCCTAACCGATCGCGCGATGTAGTGCGTATCAACCTGGCCAAGTGCTTCCCCGAGATGGACCCGGTAGCCCGTGAGCAACTGGTGGGCCAAAGCCTCAAGGACATCGGCAAAAGCCTGACCGAGAGCGCTTGCGCCTGGATCTGGCCCGCCCAGCGTTCCATTGATCTGGTGCGTGAAGTCGAAGGCCTGGACGTGCTCAAGGACGCTTTGGCCTCCGGCAAGGGCGTAGTGGGCATCACCAGCCACCTAGGTAACTGGGAAGTGCTCAACCACTTTTACTGCAGCCAGTGCAAACCGATCATTTTTTATCGCCCGCCCAAGCTCAAGGCGGTAGACGAACTGCTGCAAAAACAACGTGTGCAACTGGGCAACCGCGTGGCCGCATCGACCAAAGAAGGCATTTTGAGTGTCATCAAGGAAGTGCGAAAAGGCGGTCAGGTCGGGATTCCGGCCGACCCGGAGCCAGCAGAGTCAGCCGGTATCTTTGTACCGTTCCTCGGCACGATGGCCCTGACCAGCAAGTTTGTGCCCAACATGCTGGCGGGTGGCAAGGCAGTGGGCGTGTTCCTGCACGCACTGCGCCTGCCGGACGGTTCGGGTTTTAAAGTGATTCTGGAAGCGGCGCCCGAAGAGATGTACAGCACCGACACGGCAACCTCGTGTGCGGCCATGAGCAAGGTGGTCGAAAAGTATGTGCGGGCGTACCCGAGCCAGTACATGTGGAGCATGAAGCGCTTCAAAAAGCGTCCGCCGGGAGAGGCGCGCTGGTACTAAAGCCACTCAACCCCTGTGGGAGCGGGCTTGCTCGCGATTGCATCGACGCGGTTTTAAAACTGAACCGCGCTGCCTGCATCGCGAGCAAGCCCGCTTTCACATTGGATGGGCAGTGTCAGGAGACTTTATCGAGTTTCTTCAAAAACACGGTCATTTCTTTCTCGGCCTGTTTGTCGCCATGGGCCTGGGCTGCTGCAATCCCCTGCTCCCATGCCGTGCGCGCGGCCACACGATCGCCCGCCGCCAGTTGCGCCTTGCCCAGCAGCTTCCAGGCTGCGGAATACTTGGGGTCAAACGCCACACAGCGTTGCAGGTGCTCCGCCGCCTTGAGGTTATCCCCAAGGTCGAGATAACCCTTGCCCAGGCCAAAGCGCAGCAATGAGTTATCCACACCCTTGGCCAGCATTTTTTCCAGTGACTCCAGCATTCCTGACTCCTTAGAAAAAGCTCAATCCCACGTGGAACAGCTTCTCTACGTCGCGAATATGCTTTTTATCCACAAGGAACAAAATCACGTGGTCGCCAGCATTGATCACAGTAGAGTCGTGGGCAATCAGTACTTCTTCGTCGCGAATAATCGCGCCAATCGTAGTGCCCGGCGGCAGATTGATCTCGCCGATACGACGACCAATCACTTTGCTTGACCTCGAATCACCGTGGGCAATCGCCTCGATCGCCTCGGCCGCTCCACGGCGCAATGAGTGCACGCTGACGATATCGCCACGGCGCACGTGGGCCAGCAAGGTGCCGATGGTGGCCAACTGGGGGCTGATGGCGATATCGATCTCGCCGCCCTGGATCAGGTCCACGTAGGCCGGGTTGTTGATGATGGTCATCACCTTTTTTGCACCCAGGCGCTTGGCCAGCAGCGAGGACATGATATTGGCCTCGTCGTCGTTGGTCAGGGCCAAAAATACGTCGGCGTCCGCAATGTTCTCTTCGAGCATCAAATCGCGGTCAGAAGCGCTGCCTTGTAGCACCACAGTGCTGTCGAGGGTGTCGGACAAATAGCGGCAACGTGCCGGGTTCATCTCGATGATCTTGACCTGATACCGGCTTTCAATCGCCTCGGCCAAACGCTCACCGATCTGCCCGCCACCGGCGATCACAATGCGCTTGTAGCTTTCGTCGAGACGGCGCATTTCGCTCATTACGGCGCGAATGTTGGCCTTGGCGGCGATGAAAAAGACCTCATCGTCAGCCTCAATCACCGTATCACCACGGGGGGTGATCGGCCGGTCACGTCGGAAAATCGCTGCTACTCGCGTATCCACATTCGGCATGTGTTCACGGAGCTGGCGCAGTTGCTGACCAATCAACGGGCCGCCGTAGTACGCCTTGACCGCCACCAGTTGTGCCTTGCCTTCGGCAAAGTCGATGACCTGCAAGGCGCCGGGGTGTTCGATCAGGCGCTTGATGTAATTGGTGACTACCTGCTCGGGGCTGATCAACACGTCGACCGGGATTGCGTCGTTGTCGAACAACTCCTGGCCGCGTGTCAGATAAGCCGCCTCGCGGACCCGGGCGATTTTGGTCGGGGTATGAAACAGCGTGTAGGCCACCTGGCACGCGACCATATTGGTCTCGTCGCTGTTGGTGACCGCCACCAGCATGTCGGCGTCATCCGCCCCCGCCTGACGCAGCACATTGGGCAGCGAGGCTCGGCCCTGCACGGTCCGAATATCGAGGCGATCACCGAGGTCGCGCAGGCGCTCACCATCAGTGTCGACCACGGTGATGTCGTTGGCTTCGCTGGCCAAATGTTCTGCCAGCGTACCGCCGACCTGGCCTGCGCCGAGGATGATGATTTTCATGCCTGCAATCCCTAATCAGTTAGCCGCGAGCGGCTGCGATTTTGATCAATTTGGCGTAGTAGAAGCCGTCGTGCCCGCCCTCTTGCGCCAGCAACTGGCGGCCGTGGGGTTGCTTGAGACCGAACTGCCCGGCGATATCCAGCTCTCGGGCGCCCGGGGTACGGGCGAGAAAGGCTTCGATCACGTCGGTGTTTTCAGTCGGCAACGTCGAGCAGGTGGCATAGAGCAAGATGCCACCGACTTCCAGAGTTGGCCACATCGCGTCCAGCAGTTCGCCTTGCAAGGCTGCGAGCGCGGCAATGTCATCGGGTTGGCGGGTCAGCTTGATGTCCGGGTGACGGCGGATAACACCGGTCGCCGAACACGGCGCATCCAGCAGGATGCGCTGGAAGGGCTTGCCGTCCCACCAGGTGGCGGTGTCGCGGCCATCGGCAGCGATCAGCTCGGCGCTCAGGCCCAGACGCTCAAGGTTTTCGCGCACGCGCACCAGACGCTTGGCTTCCAGGTCGACCGCCACTACGCCCGCCAGTGCAGGTTCGACTTCCAGGATGTGGCAGGTTTTACCGCCCGGTGCGCAGCAGGCGTCAAGCACACGCTGGCCCGGCGCTAGGTCCAGCAGGTCGGCGGCCAGTTGCGCGGCCTCGTCCTGCACGCTGATCCAGCCTTCGGCAAAGCCCGGCAGATTGCGTACATCGCAGGCTTGGGCGAGCACGATTCCGTCCTGGCTGTAGACACACGGCTGGGCCTCGATCCCGGCCTCGACCAGCAACTGCAGATACCCATCGCGGCTGTGGTGACGACGGTTAACCCGAAGAATCATCGGCGGGTGGGCATTGTTGGCCGCGCAAATAGCTTCCCACTGCTCAGGCCAGAAGGCCTTTAGGGATTTTTGCAGCCAGCGCGGGTGGGCGGTACGCACCACAGGATCATGCTCCAGCTCGGCCAGCAAGGCTTCGCTCTCGCGCTGGGCGTTGCGCAGCACGGCGTTGAGCAGGGCTTTGGCCCACGGCTTTTTCAGCTTGTCGGCGCAGCCTACGGTTTCGCCGATGGCAGCGTGGGCCGGAATACGGGTGTAGAGCAGTTGATACAGACCGACCAGCAGCAGCGCCTCGACGTCCGCATCCGCAGCCTTGAACGGCTTTTGCAGCAGCTTGTTGGCCAACGCCGACAGGCGCGGCTGCCAGCGGGCAGTACCGAACGCCAGGTCCTGGGTCAGGCCGCGATCGCGCACCTCAACCTTGTCCAGTTGCAGCGGCAAGGAGCTGTTGAGCGATGCTTTGCCGTTCAACACTGCAGTCAGTGCCTTGGCAGCGGCCAGACGAGGGTTCATTGCGCGTTTTCCGTTTGACCGAGGGTGATGCCGACAGCGAATTTCTCACGGCGACTGTTGAAAAAATCACTGAAGTTCAGTGCTTTGCCGCCAGGTAATTGCAGACGTGTGAGGCATAGCGCGCCTTCACCGCAGCCAACGATCAGGCCGTCTTTGCTCGCAGCAATAATCTGCCCCGGCGCGCCCTTGGCGTCAGCAATGGTAGCGGCCAGCACCTTGAGGGCTTCACCACTGAGCGTGCTGTGGCAAATCGGCCAGGGGTTGAAGGCGCGAATCAGTCGCTCCAACTCAACAGCCGGGCGGCTCCAGTCGATGCGTGCTTCGTCTTTATTGAGCTTGTGGGCGTAGGTCGCCAGGCTGTCGTCCTGCACGTCGCCTTGCAGCGTGCCCGCAGCCAGACCGGCGATGGCCTGGATAACGGCCGGTGGGCCCAACTCTGCCAGACGGTCGTGCAGGCTGCCGCCGGTGTCGTCGGCAGTGATCGGGGTGACAGACTTGAGCAGCATGGGGCCGGTATCCAGACCCGCCTCCATGCGCATCACGGTCACACCGCTTTCACTGTCGCCCGCTTCGATGGCGCGTTGAATCGGCGCCGCTCCACGCCAGCGTGGCAACAAGGACGCGTGGCTGTTGATGCAGCCCAGACGCGGAATATCCAGTACCACTTGAGGCAGGATCAGGCCGTATGCCACCACCACCAGCAAGTCCGGCTTGAGCGCGGCCAGTTCGGCTTGAGCCTCGGGTGCGCGCAGGGTTGGCGGCTGCATGACCGGGATGTTGTGTTCCAGGGCCAGTTGCTTGACCGGGCTTGGCATCAGCTTTTGCCCGCGCCCGGCCGGACGATCCGGTTGGGTGTAGACCGCGACGATCTCGTAAGGGGTGCTTAGCAGCGCCTTGAGGTGTTCGGCGGCGAATTCTGGGGTGCCAGCAAAGACGATGCGCAGTGGCTCAGTCATGGATTACTCACTTGGAATAGGGGGCGCGGGAACAAGCGGCATTGAGCCCGCGAAGGTCAGGCTGACTCATGTCTAATGTGGGAGCGGGCTTGCCCGCGATGACAGCAACTCGATCTCTGTGAAAATCGCGTCGCCTTAATCGCGAGCAAGCCCGCTTCCACATCGGATCTCTGCATATTCGAGAGTGTTGTCCGGGACAGGTCCGCTCGGGGTGGATCAAGCGTTCTGGCGGTGCAGTTTTTCCAGCTTCTTCTTGATCCGGTCACGCTTGAGCGTAGACAGGTAATCCACGAACAGCTTGCCGTTGAGGTGGTCGCATTCGTGCTGAATGCACACCGCCAGCAGGCCTTCGGCGATCATTTCGAAAGGCTTGCCGTCACGGTCCAGCGCCTTGATCTTGACACGCTGCGGGCGATCGACGTTTTCGTAGTAACCCGGTACCGAGAGGCAGCCTTCCTGATACTGGCCCATCTCGTCGGACAGGATCTCGAACTCCGGGTTGATAAACACCATGGGTTCGCTGCGGTCTTCGCTCAGATCCATGACCACGATGCGTTTGTGCACGTTGATCTGAGTGGCGGCCAGACCGATGCCCGGCGCCTCGTACATGGTTTCAAACATGTCATCGATCAACTGACGGACTTCGTCGTCCACAACCGCCACGGGTTTGGCGATGGTACGCAGACGCGAGTCTGGGAATTCGAGGATGTTCAAAATAGCCATAAGTTTGATTGGTGCACTGTGTGAAAGATTCAAAAACGGTTGTCAGGTGGGTCCTGTGGACTCGAGCAACCTGTGCAAAACGTCTCCTTCAGAGAGAACCCGCTCGGGCTCTGGCGTTTCACGCGAGTACACATAATAAAGGGATTCACCCGCGGATGAAACGACTAGCTGCCGGGCTGCACGCGCAGGTGGCCGGTGCATGTCTCAATTTGAAACCTGTGAGATCAGCCTCTTGGCAGCGTTCAACTAATGTTGGGTTTCTACGTACGGTTTCAAGGTCCGGCCGGTGGCTCAATCGTGCCGTTTTCATCGTTTCCCAAACAACTTGTCAACAGACTTATCCACAGCTTGTTCCTTAGGTTCAGATGGAATAACCGATCAAGGATGATCCTATGCCGTTGTCAGAAATATCCCCGGCTGAACTCGAAGCCCGTTTGCGTTTACACCGCCTGCCCGAGATTGGGCCACGGCGTTACTACACCCTTTTCAGGGCCTTCGGTTCGGCCAGTTCGGCGCTCAGCGCGCCTGCCGGCGCCTGGCATGCATTGGGGCTGCCCGCAGTCTGTGCCCAGGCGCGACGCAGCCCTGAGGTTCGCGAGGGTGCCAGCGCTGCATTGCGCTGGCTTGAGCGCTCCGGGCAGCACGTGCTGTTCCATGACCAGGCCGATTACCCTGCTTTATTGAGTGAACTCAGCGATGCTCCCCCCGTGTTATTCGTGGCTGGGGCCCCTTCTATTCTGGAAAAGCCGCAGCTGGCGATGGTCGGTAGCCGACGCGCTTCACGCCCGGGCCTGGACACCACAGCAGCCTTTTCCCGCAGCCTTGCCGGAGCCGGTTTTGTAATTACCAGCGGGCTGGCGCTGGGGGTAGACGGCGCGGCGCATCAAGCCGCTCTGGACGTTGGCGGACAGACGGTGGGCGTATTGGGCACCGGTTTGCAAAAACTTTATCCACAGCGCCATCGCGCCCTGGCAGACGCAATGATTGCCAGCGGCAGCGCGGTGGTTTCGGAGTTCCCTCTGGACTCCGGCCCGCTACCGGCCAACTTCCCTCGGCGTAACCGAATCATGATTAGGTAAACTATTTTTCCGAGTTATTTTCACAGATTCCGAAATTTGTTTGAAGTGGCAAAGTGCCTTATTAGAAGTCATAATTTGGCATGGACAAGGAGCATACGTCCAAGAATGATAAAAATACTCATAAAGTACAACAGGGTTACTCAGGGGTTTAGTTTAAAATGAATAGAGCGAAGTTGGCTGTGGCATTATTAACATTATCGACTTCCGTCTTTGCAATGGATGAAGACACGAAAAACGAAATTTACGATATAGCTAAAAATATAGGTTATAAATATTGTTTCTCCGTGATAAATAATAATCCAGAGAGGCAGTCTGCACTGAACCAGCTGAAAATTAGCCCATCGACGGCTTGCCAGTGCGCCTCTATAGAATCGGCTAACGCTATGGAGGCCAGCCCGTCGTATAACGCTTTCCTCAGGAGCGCTATACGAAGTTCAGATATAAATAATGGTAGAAAGCCAAGTTTCGTTTATGAGAAAGACCAAGACGCAGCAGTAGAAGTGTATTCGAAAATATTCAATAACTCCTGGGCGAACTGCGTGATGCGTCTGAAATAGTCTTTTGAGGCTGATAGAGGCAAAAGCCGATATGACGTAATGCGCTTTTGCTTTTGCTTCTCTTGGATAATTCTAAAATAACTGTCGCAACCTTTGTTTTCGGGCCTTGTAGACAGTTTGAAAATTAAGGATTAGTGTATTAAAAAGCGCATGCAATAAAAAAGAGCCTTTCGGCTCTTGCATTTGGGTTTTATTTGTTATAATGAAGTTACGAGCAAAATTATAAGAAATGAAACCGACCCATACGGCTATTATAGCATTTAAAAACAAAAAGCAAGTTTTAACAAAAGAAAATATTGAAGAAATAAAATCCGATATTGAACTTTTCCAACGTTCTGATATTAGTATCAATGAATTAGTAGCAAAAGTGAAAATAATTATCTCTCAATTTAATGCATCAACTAAAACATTCGAACTATCCTATCAAACCGCAATCATGGGCTTGCCTTTTTTGAATGACAAAGAAAATTTAGATTTTCAATATGTTCAGTCATTGAAAGAAGCACCGAAGAAACAGAACATAATTCAAGCAAAGCAAAAATTGGATTTTCAGTATAGGGAGAAAATAGAGGATTATGACAAGGAAGTAATTGCGCTTGGCAATATAATCTTCAATTTGTTTTGTTATCTTTCAACTGATACAGTTTTGAAAAGGCTTATTATTGAGGCGAGCAAGATACCAGAATTTAAAAAAGAACTTGAAAATATAGAGATTTACAAAAATATAAAATTCTCGGATTTTCGTTGTACTGGAACAATATTAGATAAACTTTACGAATATTATATTGATTTGACGACAATCGTTCACGCAGCGACAAAAGATTTTGAAGGGCGTGAAATGGAGGGAAAAGACAAAGGAACATTGAAGCGACTAAAAAGAATAATCAGAAGAGTTGCACGAAAGCAGCGCGAAATATTTTTGCTAAAAACTCGAAAAATCGGAGCAAGTGGTGAAGTATATTGTAGTAGTGAATTACTTGCGTATCAAAAAGAAAGGGGGCGGTTGCAGGAGCTGAGTGCAACACGGTTATTGAATTGAAGCCGGAGCATCATGCCGCATAGCCAAGGCTTCCTGCATCACCTCTCCCATGACTTCGATCGGGCATTTGAAATCGAAGCGCTTA
>NZ_JCBCUZ010000052.1:0-8866 GCF_059862735.1 Pseudomonas sp. MF06569
AGATATTAGCCAGTACCTGATGCATCACTACAACTGGATCCGACCTCATCAATTTAACGATGGATTGGCCCCAGCGAAAACGGAAGAAAAACTCAAAACCGTGTCCGGGATGAGTTGACCACTACAGTTCTGGGAGACGAACTGTTTGAGGTGCCCGACACCCTTAGCGACCCACGCTTTATAGACAACCCCTTGGTGACGGGAGACCCAAATATTCGTTTTTACGCGGGAGCGCCTTTGCGACTGAGCTCCGGCGAGCGGATCGGTACACTATGCGTTATTGATCGCACACCTCGGTGGCTGACTTCAGAGCAGCGCGAAACACTCAAGGCTCTTTCGGTTGCAGTGGTCAAGAGTCTTGAAGGTCGCGCCGCAGCTCGGCAGCTCAAACAGTCCACCTTGATGAATGCTAGAGCCGCCACGGTACTTGAACATAGTGCCGATGCTGTTATCGGATTGTCGGTAACAGGCAAAATAGAGCGCTGGAACCCAGCGGCCACTCGCCTATTTGGCTACGAAGCAGCGGAAGCGATTGGACAGTCCCTCAGTCTACTCATCCCAGAAGCAGATCTTGCACAAAAGGCGACCAGGATCCTGCGCAGGGAGCAAACGCGGCATTTCACCTATGAAGCTGTGCGCAAACGTCAGGATGGCAAGCTTCTAGACGTATCGGTAACCGTTGTGCAAGAGATCGACGTTGACGGCACCCTGTTGGGATCGACTAAGTTTGTGCGCGACATCACAGCACGTAATCGAATCGCGAGCGACTTGGCCCAAGTGGCAGCAGATTTGCGCTTAGTTACAGATAACTCTCCATCCATGATGGCCTACTGGAATAGGGATTTGACCTGCCGGTTTGCCAACCGAGCCTACCGTTCCTGGTTCGGCAGAGATCCCTCAGAGCTTATAGGGAAACCTATCTGGGACTTGCTGGGGGCAGAGCTTTTCGAACGCAACAAACCACATATTGAAGCCGTTCTATCAGGTGTGCCGCAAAATTTCGAGCGTGAGATTCCGGGGCCAAATGGTATTTCTCGCCACAGCATCGCGAACTATATTCCTGACATCGTCGACGGTGACGTTAGGGGGTTTCTCGTTGAGGTCACAGATGTCACGTCGCTGAAAAACTCCCAGTTGGCGCTTCACGAGGCTACTGCCTCAATGCGGCAGGCACAGCGTTTGGGTCAGATAGGAAGCTGGGAGTGGGAAATCGCTACAGATACTACAACATGGTCACCCGAACTCTACCGCATCATGGGTTTCTCACCGACAGCTAAGCCTCCCGGCACTAAAGAGCTATCTCATCTGTATCAGCCTGAAAGCTACGCCCGGCTGCAAGAAGCTATTACGCATGCTAAGAAGTCCCAACAGTCTTTCAGAATCGAAGTTGAGATCGTCAGACCCGGTGGTGAAAAGCGCATTTTGGATGCACGAGCAGAGCCTATAATCGATAACACTGGGTCGATGGTTGCGCTACGCGGCACAAGTCAGGACATTACTGAGCGAAAGCAATCCGAAGATCTACTACGTCGCTCTGAAAGCTTTCTTGCCCGTACCGGCGCACTCGCTGGTGTGGGTGGTTGGGAAGTTGATTTGGTAACGGGAGATGTGAAGTGGTCAGACCAAGTCTGTCACATCCATGGATTGCCATCAGGTCATCAGCCCACATTAGAAGAAGGCATATCCTATTACTTGCCAGACTCTAGAGCGCGTATCCAGCAGGCAGTCAACATCGCCATAGCCGGAGGGGGCGGCTTTGACCTTGAGTTACAAATCATGCGCAGTGACGGCGAGCACCGATGGATCAGAACAGTGGGCGCAGTGGAGCTCGTCAATAGTCGCCCCACGAGGTTGGCTGGCGCAATCCAGGACATCACAGAAAGCCACTATCTAGCGATACAAGTTGCACAGCAGCATGAGCTGATGCGAGTCACCTTGCAATCCATTGGCGACGCAGTGATCACTACCGACAAAGATGCTTTGGTTACCTGGCTGAATCCTGTCGCCGAGCGTCTGACCGGCTGGACTGCCGTTCAAGCTCGTGGTCGGCTACTTGAGCAAGTCTTTAACATCATCAAAGAGGATACACGTCTACCTGCAGAGAGCCCGGTCAGTATCTGTTTGCAGCAAGATAAGGTGACAGGACTCAGGTACAACACTGTACTGGTATCTCGTAGCGGTGATGAGTTCGGTATTGAGGATTCTGCTTCGCCCATCCGCAACGAGTTGGGAGAGCTGCTGGGGACGGTTCTGGTCTTCCATGACGTGACCGAGCAGCGCCGGCTTAGTAGTGAGATAAATTATCGAGCCACACATGATGCGCTGACCGGATTGGTGAACCGGCTTGAGTTTGAAGTTCGGCTGGAGCATGCGCTTTCAGAATGCAAAGACAGCGATAGTGAACACGCCCTGATGTTCATCGACTTAGATAGATTCAAGCTGGTTAACGATGCCTGTGGACATGCGGCGGGAGACTTACTATTGCAGCGAGTATCGCGTTTACTAAGCGATGCAGTGCGCGGCGGAGACACTGTTGCAAGGATGGGAGGCGATGAGTTCGCCGTGTTGCTGGAAAATTGCACGATAGAACACGCTCAGAAAATTGCGCAGCAGATGTGCGACCTAATGGTTGACTTTCGCTTCTTGTACGATGGCAAGAGCTTTCAAGTCGGGACAAGTATAGGACTGGTACCCGTGGATGGACGCTGGGATTCTATCTCGGCCATCATGCAGGTAGCGGATAGCTCCTGCTATGCGGCCAAAAGTGCAGGCCGCAACCGCGTCCACGTCTCGTTTAATAGCGACACTGTTCTGGAAGCACATTCTGGCGATATGCAATGGGTGACACGCATAGAGCAGGCGCTTGCTGAAAACCAGCTCGTTCTCTACGCGCAGCGAATTTTTCCCTTGGGTAGTGAGTCGCGGTTGCTACTTGCAGAAGTGCTCATTCGTATGCGTGAAAACGACGGCAGTATTATGACGCCCTGCTCTCTCTTGGCGGCTGCCGAGCGCTTTAACCTGGCTAGCAATATCGACAAATGGGTGCTCAGGCGCACCATTACACTGCTAAAGGCACTCCCGACACTGGATAATATAGAAATGCTCTCCTTGAGCTTTTCAGATCAATCAGTGAGTGACCGAGCTTTACATTACGAGGTCTTTCAGATACTCGAGGAAGCAGGCGAGGCAATATGCAAGCTGCTCTGCATCCAATTTAAAGAAACAACAGTCATTAATCACTTGGCCGATGTCAAACACTTCATAGGGCATGCAGGCAAATTGGGTATCCGTATCGCACTAGACAATTTCGGAGCTGGCGCTACTTCATTCGGCCACCTCAAGTTACTGCGCATCGACGAGTTAAAGGTCGATGGTCAGTTCATGCGCGACCTACTCACCGATCCGCTTAACGACGCTGCGATGCGTTTTTTTGTGACCGTGGCCAAAGCGACGAAAGCCAAGACAGTAGCGAAATTTGTAGACAGTGCCGAGGTGCTAGCGCTAATCCGCGAAATGGGTATCGACTATGCGCAGGGTGATTATCCTCACCAGCCGGAGCCTATTGAGGCACTCTTTAACGACATGACTCACCGTTAGTTCTTCAGCATAAAGCGCGAGTAACGCCAATTTCATTAACTATTACGGTACAGAAGCACATCGGCATAGCCGAATACGCGTCTCGGGAACCCGGGGCGATTCAATAGATAGTGAAGTAGGACGCTTCAGACCTTGGCAGATGGTGCGGATGAGATAAAGATTCGGTCGTCTTGGATTACCAGACCCGTACTCCGCGCCTTAGCTTCGGTCATCAGCACCCATTATCAGACTGAGGAGCTTTTTAGCAGGTCAACTCCCAGCGCTAACGTTCGTTCATCTACTGCCCTTGTGCTGATGAGGTTGGCAGATTTGCACGTGCCCACTCCTCAGCGGTCGTGACTTGAATCGACTGCAGCGCGTTGAAAGTGCCTGCTTTAGGCCAGGCCACACCTCTGCCCTGAGCGAACACAGCACGGTACTTTTTGATGTGATGCGTTGGGTCTTTCTCCAATTTTTGGAGCAAGTACGGAACAGTCCACACGTTACGTTTGAACGGGCGACCCAGTACACGTTCGAGGAGGCTCGCAACCTCTCCGTACGTTACTGTGTCTCCCGAGAGATACACAATCTGATCGCGGATGCGAGGTTCGAAGAAAACAATTTCCGCTGTCAACGCACCAATGTCGTCTGGAGTCGTGAGCGTCACGCTGGTCTCAAGACTGCCTAGCGCGTTCACGGTATCGTTTTGGAAGTCAACCACCTCGAATACTGGCTCGAACAGAAAGCTGGTGAACATACCCGTCGAGATGATTACCCATTCAGTTTTATCCTGGGCACGAAGCAATTCGCGAACATCAAGCTGAGCATCGAAAAGATCCTGAGGACTGCCCCTACCGATTACCTCGAAGTCGACACCAAACTGCCAAGGGAAGTAGCGCTTCACACCAGATTTGAGAGCAGCGGTAGCCAGCTTCATTGGGGTTTCACGGCCTGCAACCATGCCTGCACAGCCTATTAGGGTATCGAAACGTGCGAATACTTCAGCCAACTGATCGATTGAGTCATTCACGAGGTCTGCGGCTACCATCTGGATGCCGAGTCCCAGAAGCTCATCGATTTCGACCTTTTTCTCGTGTACTTGAGTGTTGATGGTCGAATCCCTGAGCAGAACACTGATTGTGGAACCGGGCGTGCGCTTTGCTACTCGCGCAAGATTGCGCAGAACCGGCAGCCCAAGCTCACCGGCGCCTAGAACGAGAATAGATTGGGGGGGAAACTGGGTCACTTCGGTCATGATTTCTCCTGAGACCTGTTGCCTGTAAGATGAACAAATGCTTGCACGATTAGGCGACATTCGTAAGAAGGCACACCTGTGATACCAGAGAAAGAAATGACCGATCAGGAGGCTCTCAGCCAGGCAGAAACAATTTGCCGAACGCTTAGAGAAGACGATGATGGCGTCAGACGAGAAGTGCTTGCTCACGCAGGCAGCCGTTGGTCGTTAGGTATTCTGCATGCCCTAGGGGTGTACGGCACGATGCGCCATGCCGAAATAAAAAGGCAGATGACTGGGGTGACTCAGCGGATGTTAACCAAAACGCTACGCTCCATGGAGCGGGATGGCCTAGTGGTTCGGCGGGAGTTCGGTGAGATTCCGCCACGTGTCGAGTATGGGCTGACGCCGCTGGGTATGGGGCTATTGATGCGCATGTCCCCTATCTGGACTTGGGTTGTCGAGAACGTTGAGGATTTCCGCAAGGCGCGGCGTATTTTCGACAGTCAGGATGACAAAAAACCTGCATGGCAAATACCTACATCGACACCGTTAGACTCAGAAGCGTCTGACTGATGACTGAATGTAGCTCACAGCGTATTAGGAACCCTGTGCCCATTGATTCGGTAGTAATTGGTCAATCGCACTGGCCCTCTGTTTCGGCAACCGCGTAAGTACATCCTTGAGATGCGCGAACGGATCATGCCCGTTCATGCGTGCCGATTGAATCAAGCTCATAATTGCCGCCGCTCGTTTACCGCTACGCAGTGATCCGGCGAAGAGCCAATTCGAACGGCCAAGGGCCCAAGGCCGGATCGTATTTCCGACCCGGTTGTTGTCGATGGGCACAGCACCATTATCGAGGCAGCGCGTCAGCGCTACCCAGCGTTTCAGGCTCTAATCCAGAGCCGTGGCCGAGGCCTCGGTCACAAGTTCGCGCTGAGCCAGCATCCACTCATACAACTTCTCCGCGATGGACATCGCCATTTCTTGGCGTAATCGCCAGCGATCTTTATCGTTCATCTATTTGGCCTTCCGTTCAACCTCGTATAGGCCTCAGATTGAGTGCAACGACTGTTCGGCTAGTTGGCTTTTGTTCGCCACCTGCAGGTCGAAGAACTTGCGGCGAGCATGGGCCATGCAGCCGATTTTGGTGATGCCACCTTCGAAGCCGGCCTTGTAGCCTTCGAAGTCATCGCAGACCAGCTTGCCGTTCCAGGTGACCAGGAAGTTGCGTGCATGCACTAACTGCGTTTTAAAGGGTTTGGAATAAGAGCTACGTTGGCGCATGGTAATCCTCGCAATAAGGGTGATCGCGTCCGCTAAAAATTAGGCGGACACCTTCGTCCTTAATTCTGGAATTCTGAAGGTATGTTCACCGGGCGCTTACGAATGGACGGGCGATCCGCTTACTAAACTGGGCGTGAGAGTCCATCGCGCGGCAACAACATAGTGCCCATTGTCAGTCCGCTTCTTTCAGCATACCCTGCATAAAACTTATACAAGATCATTACATATGTACAAGAAAGTGAATTGGCCGCTGACGCTGTATTTTGACGGTGAATGCCCTCTGTGTGCGCGCGAGATCAAGTTCTTGCAAGGGCGCGCCGCAAAGGATCGACTGTTTTTTGTGGACATCAGCAGCGGTGCATTCGATGCCAAGGCTCTCGGATTCACGTTCGAGCACATGCAGTCCTCGCTGCACGCCTGTTTCGCTGATGGGCTATGGGTAACCGGCCTGGATGCCACCCTGTGGAGCTGGCGAGCCGCCGGCTTGGGTTTTTGGGCAACGCCACTAACGTGGAGTGTATTCCGCCCGCTGCTTGAATTCGGTTATCGCCTTTTCTGCCGCTTACGTCCCCATTTGGCTTGGTTACCTCATCCAGATAGTGGCCGCCGCTGTGTCGATAAGCGTTGCGCGGTGCCGACGTCCAAACTCGCGTCAGACGAGCAGTCCACTTTGAAAACAAAGCAGACCTAGAAAGATCCACTTTGTAATGCGCCGACGAAGAGCATGGGTCATAGCTGATCTGACGACCCTGTGTTATCTGCGTCAGATCGTGCGCAGCAGATAGTCTCCTATTGCCAAGGATTGGCTGACACATAAAGCGCAGCAAGGCTGCGAGGAATCAACATGACCACATCATTAGCCGAGCATTACAGTGAAATTCTTGTCGGCGTAGGCGAGAACCCTGAGCGTGAGGGACTGCTGGACACCCCTAAGCGCGCAGCCAAGGCGATGCAGTATCTGTGCAATGGCTACACAATGAGTCTTGAGGAATTGATCAATGGCGCATTGTTCGAATCGCAAAACGATGAAATGGTCATAGTGCGAGACATCGAGCTGTATTCATTGTGTGAGCATCACATGATGCCCTTCATCGGCAAGGCTCATGTAGCGTACATCCCTACCGGAAGGGTACTGGGCCTGTCAAAGGTGGCCCGAGTGGTGGATATGTTCGCCCGTCGCCTACAGATCCAGGAAAACCTGACCAAACAAATTGCCGACGCCATTCAGCACATCACCGATGCCGCCGGCGTGGCGGCGGTCATTGAAGCGAAGCACATGTGCATGATGATGCGGGGCGTGGGGAAACAAAATTCGGTGATGACCTCATCCGTGATGCTGGGCGCCTTTCGCGAGTCCTCCTCTACGCGTCACGAGTTCCTGCAACTGATAGGGCGACAGGGTTAACACCAACAAATCGCATCAGACTGCAGGAGAGCCTAGATGAACAGTCCCTTGACGATGAACTCCCTTAGTGAGGGCTATCGTGCCCTCGTAATAGGCGCCAGTGGGGCGCTCGGCTCAGCGTTTTGTGAGTTGCTCAATCAGGATCCACGGTGTGCGTATGTTCGTGAGTTAGGGCGCAACAGTGTTCCCTGCCTCGACCTGGAGGATGCCGACAGTATCGCCAAAGCGGCAGCCGAATTGACTGAAGAAGCACCGTATCAGTTGATCGTGCATGCCGCAGGTCTGCTTCATCGCGACGAAATAAAGCCTGAAAAAAGTTACTCCGCGATTGAAGCAGACGCGTTGCAGTCGGTATTTCAAATCAACACGTTTGGGCCTGCTCTGGTTTTGCGTCACTTCTTGCCGTTGCTGGACGCTCATGGCGCAATGGCGATGCTCTCTGCCAAGGTGGGTAGCATCGGCGATAACCGCCTAGGCGGCTGGTACGCCTATCGTGCCTCCAAGGCAGCACTGAACATGCTGATTAAAACGGCGGCCATCGAACTGGCACGAACGCGGCCTCAGATCCGCTTATTGAGTCTTCATCCCGGCACCGTCATCTCGGGCCTGTCACACCCATTTCGTGGTGCCTCAGCAGCCAGGCCGGCGAGCATTGCTGCCCATGAGTTGTTATCTCTGATTGACCGCTTAGAGCCTGCTGACAGCGGCAATTTGTTTGCCTATAACGGAGAACGCCTTCCTTGGTAGGCAGGGAGTGAACCTTGAATCTCCAGGCGCTGACCGAAAGGGCCACGAATGGGGAAGTACGCGAATTGGAGCAGTTGTCGCTGGAGGGCGATTTTTATCTGGCACGAGTCAGGATCGATAAGGGCCAGTTCACTTTGTTGGACGAATTAAAAGAGGCCTATTCACCTTCGCGCCATCGGTCATGGCATCTCAGATGCCCGGTGCCAGAGGTAAGGTTTAGTACATGAAAGCTCCTGATGTTTACGGTTAAACCTAGCGTACGTCGAGGTTCTTTTTGAATCCCCGAAGGTTCATTATGAAAAGGCAAACTTGCAGCACGATAAGAGCATAGGCTTCTACGTATACCCCCCAAGTCACCCACAATATGTTGCTCAGGCTAAAGCATACAAATCCTGTCATCCGTCTTGCTGGTCGTTGAGACCCGATAAGCCAGGCGGCAAGCACCGTCACAAACATCGCAGGCCATTGAACCCAATCTAGATAAGCCGTAAGCGCTCCATAAACCCCACCAACTTAAAGATGGGTAACGCGCCTAGTTAGGCGACACCAGCGAGCAGTTCCACGGCAACAGCGCTTCGTAATCTTCAACCGAGGTCGCCAGTGGCAGCCGTTCT
>NZ_JCBCUZ010000053.1:0-7694 GCF_059862735.1 Pseudomonas sp. MF06569
GGGTGAAGCCTTGAGCTTGACTGAGCTGAATGATCGCGCGCTCTTCAACGCTGAGTTCGGAATAGGACATAGGGGCAGCACCGTACCGGAAAGGTCAGGTGTTGCACTCAGTTTTCGCGGCCGCCCCAAAATTAAATCCGAAAACATATATACCCAATGCATCAATAACCCTGACCCAATGTTCTAACCAATTGCCACACACTAAACAACTTCGGCGGCGCTATTTACACAGACATATCAGAATGCCACTATCGCTACAGGCAAACCGACCACAAAGCACGGTACGCCCCCTGCACGACTCGCTTTCAGGCCAACTCACACCGGCCAGCGCACACCTCCCCGCCCGAACAAGGCCCAGGCAAGGGTCGCCACACCGCCCTGAGCAGTGCCTGCTACCATAGAGCCCGGCTCCAGGCACCTGCCATTGAGCGGAGTTATTTTTAGTCGGAAACGGCCAAAATATTATTTATTGTCAGTCAATAAATATTGAAATCCATCTATATCGCTTGAATATAAAGCTCTGCCAATTTAAAGGTTGATATTGCAATCGTTTCGCAGTTAATATTTTCGTTGTTCAACTTCGTACCGCCCATTGTCTGTAATAAAGCAGGAGCCACTGCGTTCCCGCCCAGGCCATCGTCACATCTAACTGATGCGGGCAGCCTTTATTGATAGGCACTGCCATCTCCTGGATCGGGGATATTGGTCGTGACGAATCGTTAAATGCTCTCTCCGGCTGAGCATGTTTGGCACAAAGGAAGCTGCCTTGTTTAAACGAATCATGATTGTCTGCATTGGCAACATTTGCCGCAGCCCCACCGCCGAACATCTCATGCGGGTCGCATTGGCGCCCTCCGACATCGTCGTGAGCTCCGCAGGCCTCAGTGCCGTTAAAAACAAACCCATCGAAGCCACCGCAGGCCTGGTCCTCGAAGAGCACGGCCACATCGTGCCCGAGCACAGCGGTACCCAGCTGACGGCTGCTGCCATCAATGAGTCCGATCTTATTTTGGTAATGGAACAACATCATATTGGTGCTGTCCTAAGCATCTCTCCAGAGGCACGGGGCAAAGTGTTCCTGCTGGGCAAATGGCACGACAACCGCGAAATCAACGACCCGTACCGTCAAGGCAAGCCAGCCTTTGTCCACGCGTATGCGCTGATCGACGCCGCAGTAAATGCATGGGCCCAGCGGATCAAACGCTGAGCCATCCCTCGAATTACCTGTGAAGATAAAGAACCGACTTATGCAGCAAACACCTGTGACAAAGCCCCATGAACACGATGACGACAACGACGAAATTGACCTGATGGGGTTGTTGGGCACGCTCATCGATCATAAATGGCTGATTGCAGGGGTGACCGGCGTCTTTATGGCTGCAGGTGTTGCCTACGCCCTGCTGGCTACGCCGGTGTATCAGGCGAATGCGTTGATTCAGGTTGAAGCGAAGAAGAATGACCCGCTGGGCTTTTCTGATATCAGCAGCATGCTGGGCAAGGAATCGCCGTCGGCGACAGAGATTGAGCTGATCAAGTCGCGCAGGAATATTGGTGCTGCTGTCGATAATCTGAAACTGGATATTGAGGTAGAACCCAATCGCTTTCCGCTAATCGGCGAGTTTATAGCGCGACGCTTCAAGCCGAATGCGGAAAATCCTGTGGCCAGCCCGCTGGTCGGTATGAGCAGCTATGCGTGGGGTGGTGAAAAGCTGAAGATTGCCGAGCTGGAATTGCCACAGGAATTACTGGGCAAAAAGCTGACACTAGATAACGGGGATGCTGGCAATTTTACCCTGCTGGATAACGACGACAACGTACTAGCCAAAGGCCAAGTGGGTACGGCCATTGATGAAAATGGCGTCAGGCTGCTTGTAGAAACACTGCAAGCCAACCCCGGAACAACATTCAGCGTTGTCCGTCAGCCTCGTCTCACCACCATCATGGCTTATCAGAAAGCGCTGGATATCGCCGAACGTGGCAAAGAGTCCGGCATGATCGGCATGGCACTGGAAGATACAGATCCTGCAATTGCCATCCAGACACTGAATGAAATCGCCCGCCTTTATGTACAGCAGAATATTGAACGCACTTCGGCCGAAGCCGCACAAAGCCTGGGTTTTCTGAAAGACCAGCTGCCACAAGTTCGCAAGGACCTGGAAAAAGCCGAAAACGCACTGAATGCCTTCCAGATCCGCAGCAAGTCGATCGATATCAGCCTGGAAGCCAAAGCCATCCTAGACCAGATCGTGGCACTGGATACCAGCATCTCGACACTGAAACTGCAACAGGCCGAGATGGATCGCAAGTTTACGCCTCAGCATCCGGCCTACCGCGCGCTGATGGGTCAACTGGCCGAATTGACTGCCAAGCAAAACCGCCTGGCCAAACAGGTTGAAGGCCTGCCCAGCACCCAGCAGGAATTGCTCAGCCTGACCCGCGACTTGAAAGTCAGCACAGAAATCTATACTCAACTGCTGAACAAGTCTCAGGAACTAGACGTAATGCGTGCCGGCGCCGTAGGCAACGTACGCCTGATCGATACCGCCGATGTAGATCTGCAATCCCCGGTCAAACCAAAAAAATCCCTAATCGTATTAATCGCTACCCTGCTCGGTGCCTTCCTGGCTATCGGCTATGTACTGTTCCGCAAGGCACTCAACCGCGGCGTGCAAAACCCGGACGATCTCGAAAAACTCGGCCTGCCGGTCTATGCCTCGATTCCATTCAGCTCACTGCAAAAAGTTGAAGATGAAAAGAACACAAGTGGTCGCGGCACACGCGCTAGACCGCTACTAGCAAGTAGCCATCCAACAGATTTGGCAATTGAAGGGCTACGTAGCCTGCGTACCAGCTTGCACTTCGCCATGCTCGAAGCCGACAACAACCGTCTGATGATTTCCGGCCCAAGCCCAAAAGTGGGCAAGTCATTTGTGTCCTCGAACCTGGCCGCAGTGATTGCGCAATCTGGCCAGCGTGTACTGCTGGTGGACGTGGATATGCGCAAAGGTTATATCCATAAAATGTTTGGTATCCCTGTTGAAAATGGCTTGTCCGATCTACTGGCGAAGCGCTGCGATCTTAGTACCGCAATTCATAAAACCGAAGTCGAAAATCTTGATGTAATTGGCCGTGGTCAAATCCCACCAAACCCGTCTGAGTTGCTGATGCACAAGAACTTTACCGAGTTCTTGGAGCAAGTAAGCGCCAAATACGACCAGGTAATTCTCGATACACCGCCCTTCTTGGCAGTAACTGATGCGGCCATTGTCGGCCGCCAGTCCGGTACCAACTTGATTGTCACCCGCTTTGAGCTAAACCCGGCTCGTGAAGTAGAGCTGACCATGCGTCGCTTTGCCCAAAATGGTATCGACCTCAAAGGCGCCATCTTTAACGGCGTAGAAAAGCGCGCATCCTCCAAGTATGGCTATGGCGCATACGGCTATTACAACTACGAATACAAATCTGACACTATTTAATAGAAGATTTTCTTATAATTCAGAGCGCTTCCTCACTTTAAGAGCGCTCTTTTAATGCCGAAAGTTCAAAGCAATAACATGTCATCGCGCAACATACTGCCTTCAGGGACTGGCGTGTAATCCTGTGGCGGTAGCGTGCCGGAACCATAAAATAGAAGAATAACTCCTAAAAACCAGTATAAACTGCGCACTAAGCATATGCACCTCAAATACTATGACCGCTAATACAACGGCTGGGACTACTGAAAGCTAAAACTTTCTAATTATACTTATTTACTGACATGTAAATCCGACAAACAACACCTTTCATTAGTGATGCGCATATACTTATGCTTACTTAAAATAGTGAGCAAAACATCAAACCTCTTATTTCTTTCTACCGTAAGCGCTCCATGAACCCCACATTCAAAGTCACCACCTGTCCCAGACGCGGCGCCTCATATTTCTCTACCTGTGGCACATAAATAGCTCGCTTACCATTTTGCTGACATAAGAATGCCAATGTTTGGCTATTTTAGTGGCACGAAAATGTCAAAGTTTGGTTATTTCAGTGGCACAAAAATGCCAAGGCCAGGTATTTCAGCTGGTACAAAAGATGGGCCCCATTTCTGTGGCGTTTAAATGCCATTCAAATGCCACGGAAATCCAGAAATACGCCCTATCTGTGCTCATGTGAGCCATTTTTGACCTGTACCGGGGGTAGGACTATTTTTGTACCGGGGGTAGGATTTTCTGTTTTACAGGGCTTTGGAGGCCCAAAAAACGTCCCGAATCTATTACGTGCATGGTGGATTTGGCGGTACAGCAAAGGATATCGAAGGGTCTCGATAGCATACGATCCAATCACCCACGATAGGGTCAGGCTTAACGTCGTATCTCTGGCGAACAGTTCCACGGCAGCAGTGCTTCATAGTCCGCCACCGACTGCGCATGTGGTAACTGCTCCAGTACGTGGCGCAGCCACGTATAGGGCTCTTGGCCGTTGACCTTGGCGGTCTCCACCAGACTGTATATCTGAGCACTGGCGGTAGCGCCTTTGGGCGTGTCGCTGAACAGCCACGCCTTACGACCGATAACGAACGGTTTTATCGCCCTTTCGGCCGCATTGTTGTCGATAGGTAAAAAACCGGCTTCCACGTAGCGTTCCAGCCGGCTCCAGTTGCTGGCCAGGTAGTTAACTGCCTTGCCCAGAACACTTTGAGGGGTGACCTGAGGCTGCGTTTTTTCCAGCCAGCCTTTCAACTGGGCCAGGATCGGCAGGCTCTTTTCCTGACGGACAATAAAACGCTGCTCATCACTGGCATCCTTGAGTTCACGCTCGATGCCGTACAACTTGTTAATCATCGTCAGTGCAATATCGGCGCGACCTGTCTTGCCTTTGGGTTGCACTTTTTGCGCGTCAACGAACTTGCGCCGCGCATGGGCCATACACGCCAGCCGCTCCACACCCGGCTGCAACGCCAACGCGTTATATCCCGCGTAATCGTCGGTCATCACGTAACCACGATAACTTTCCAGCAGACGCAACGGCACGTCCTGCGCACGGCTGGAGGTGTAGTCGAACAGCACGACTTTTCGGTCTGGCGGCCCGCTGGCCTGCACCCACATCCAGGATTGGCTGGTAGGGTCTCGATCCGGTTCTTTCAGTACCTGAACACGGGTTTCATCGCAGTGGATGACCGGGCTTTCCAGCAACCGGTCGCGCATCAAATTCAGCAACGGTTGTAAGTGCTCGCCGCACTGGATAACCCAGCGAGCGAGAGTCTGACGCGGGATATCGATACCATGCCGGCTCAGAACCGTTCCGAAACGATGCAGCGGTAAGCCATCGACGTACTTCGTGGTCAGCAGCATGGCCAGAACGCTTGGGCTGGCCATGCTCTTTTCGATCAGTTGAGCCGGCTTGTCGGCGGTGACCGGTGCCGTTTCGCAGCCACGGCAACCGTAAACCTTGCGGATATGTTTGATGACACGGATCTGCATCGGCACGATATCCAGCTGTTCGCTGATTTCTTCGCTGATCACGTGCTTGCGGCAACCGCAGGCACAGGTCAGTTCGTGCTCGGGCAGTTCGTGGATGACTTCGATGCGCGGTAGATCAGCTGACAGTGGCTTGCGTTTGCCACGAGGTGGGGTCGGAGCAACCACTTCTTCGTCAGCGTCGCCGATTGAAGGCATCGGCTCGCTTTCGGGCTCGTTGAATAACGCGAGTTGTGGGGTGTTGGGTTCAACGGTCTGCTCGGATTTACGCCCGAATAAACGGTCGCGCAGCAACTTGATCTGCTCTTTTAGATCGACGATATGAGTCTGGTATGCCTCAGCCGTTACCTGCTGACGGCTGAGTGCCTCAAGCAACATTTGCTTGAGCAGAATAGGGTCATCAGGGAGGTCTTCGGGCATCAAATTCATGCCCGGATTATACCTGTTAAGCGACGAATCTTGGCGTTAAAACCTTGTGAGGACGGTTGCACCAGAGATCAAATCCATCCAATAGCCAGTTCAGTTCCTGAACGGTCAGCACGATAGCCTCGTCCACCTCATCAGGTGAGATTTTAAAACGCTCGGACTCCAGACGCTTGAGCCAAAGGCAGAAGCCGTTGCGCTCCCAGTACAACACTTTGACGCGGTTACGGTGGCGATTGAGGAAAACAAAGAGCACGGGGTCAAACACCGCGACCTTGATATCCAGTTCGACCAGCGCAGCCAGGCCATCGATGGACTTTCTAAAGTCTACCGGCTTTGGATAGAGGTACACTTTTTCAACGCTGGCATTGGGACGCATCATGGTGATTGGCTCCTGCTGGAAATAGGGAGCACAGCATCAGCCGTCAGCTATCCGCTTGGAATGTGGGGTTCGTGGAGCGGATACTTTCTACCTGCCATACGCTCAAAGGGAATCGACATGAAAGTTACAGTTTTTGGCATCGGTTACGTTGGCCTAGTGCAAGGCGCCGTTCTCGCGGAGGTCGGCCACGACGTAGTATGTATTGATATCGATGCCAGCAAGGTCGAACGCCTAAAGCAGGGGCATATCCCCATCTACGAACCTGGCCTAGAAGCACTGGTAAAAGAAAACCATGCTGCTGGCCGTCTGAATTTCACCACTGACGCAGCAGCAGGGGTAAAGCATGGCGAAGTGCAATTTATCGCTGTGGGCACACCACCTGATGAAGACGGTTCTGCTGACCTTAAATATGTACTGGCCGTTGCCGAAACCATTGCCCAGCATATGGAAGGCCATCAGATCATCATCGACAAGTCCACAGTGCCTGTAGGTACAGCCGACAAGGTTAGTGCCAAAATTGCGCAAGTTCTAGCGGCTCGTCAACGTGAAGACTTGGGCTTTGATGTGGTATCCAACCCTGAGTTTCTCAAGGAGGGCTCTGCTGTCGCTGACTGCATGCGCCCGGACCGTATCGTCATCGGTACCAATAGCAAAACTGCAGAAGATGTCATGCGTGAGTTGTACGCACCCTTCAACCGCAATCACGAAAAAATCATCGTGATGGACGTGCGCAGCGCCGAGCTGACCAAATACGCCGCCAACTGTATGCTGGCTACTAAAATCAGCTTTATGAACGAAATGGCCAACCTGGCAGAAATGCTCGGCGCAGATATCGAAATGGTTCGCCAGGGTATTGGCTCCGACCCACGCATAGGTTACCAATTTTTGTATGCCGGCGTCGGCTACGGAGGCTCGTGCTTCCCGAAAGATGTACAGGCACTTATTCGAACTGCTGAAGGCATCGACTTTGACGCTAAAGTGCTCAAAGCCGTTGAAAGCCGTAATGATGAACAGAAATCCACACTTTTCAAGAAAATCTTCAAACACTTCAATGGTGAACTAAGCGGTAAAACCTTAGCACTGTGGGGACTGAGTTTTAAACCAAACACCGACGATATGCGCGAGGCACCTAGTCGAGTCCTAATGGAAGCCCTGTGGGAAGCAGGCGCTCACGTACAGGCATACGATCCAGAAGCTATGGAAGAAACTCAACGCATATACGGCAATATAGAACAGTTAACATTGTGCGGCACAAAAGAAGCAGCTCTCAAAGGGAGTGATGCTCTGGTCATTGTCACTGAATGGCAGGGCGGTTGCAGGAGCTGAGTGCAACACGGTTATTGAATTGAAGCCGGAGCATCATGCCGCATAGCCAAGGCTTCCTGCATCACCTCTCCCATGACTTCGATCGGGCATTTGAAATCGAAGCGCTT
>NZ_JCBCUZ010000054.1:0-6737 GCF_059862735.1 Pseudomonas sp. MF06569
TTTGCCCCGTAGGTTGCTTGGTCCACGGTGTATTTATCTCCGGCACTTGAGGAAAGTTGCTTAATGAGGCCTTTGCACGAGAAGCCCATCATACTGAGATACTGCTTCGCTGATCTCACCGCTTCCTGGTTCCAATCATTGTTCAGGCTGTCCACTGCTAACGTAGCGTCAGAAACCCCGAAACCATCCCCTGCATCCGATGAGAGTTGGCTAATAAGTCCGTTCCGTGAGAAGCCCGTCATACTGAGATATTGCTTCGCTGATCTAACGGCATTCTTTTGAGGCCCAGTCAAATCTCCCGCCCATGTGGGCGCTGCGGCAAACAAAGCTGCAGTCAGTACTACCTTCAAAAAATCCATTGAAATATCTCCATAATCCACACGGCGCTTCTGACGCCCTCGAAGCCCTTGCCTCGCAGGCCAACTTTACACGACGCGCCCCTTTTCGGCTCCACCCCGAACCTTGATATCGAAAGCAAAGCGCCCATGACCAGGTGATGATTGAGATGGAATAAATCCTTGTAGCCGCCGAGTAAAAACTTGCTAGCCGGGCGTCGTGACAGCCCTATTCCGTCATGGCCACTGGCTGCTTGGATAGAAAATGAGGCAACACTTCACTCAAAGCGTGCAGACGATCGTTGCAAAGTGATTGCTGCGCGCTGGTGGGTACTGCGCTGCTCTCTGGACGTTCGGTTGTGCTAAATTTCTCGATGCTTTGGACGCGTTTCTCGTGCGTCCTGCAGAGCATGAGGCTGTCTTGCGTACGGTAACGGCTCGGAACCATTTAGCCGAGTGTACGTGATCAGTAGCCCAGCGTTTGATCACCAGCAAGCAAAAACCGCAGATCAGCAGTCTTTACAGGATCTCACTACGAGTAGTGATAACGACAAGAGATAATCGTCAAGGTCCCACCTTCATAGAGGTAGACCAAGCGGTGCTCACGAGTAATACGGCGCGACCAAAAACCAGAAAGATCGCCGCTTAGCGATTCTGGTTTACCAGTGCCTTTAAAAGGGGTTCGAAGACATTCTTTGATCAGAGCATCGATTTTATCGAAGATATTGCTGTCGGCGGTTTTCCAATGCTCATATTCATCCCAACCATTGGTTGTAAACGCGACAGTAACGGCGCTGCGAGCGCTTTCTTTATTCTGCTGTTTCTTGGTGCTCATCAATCAAAAACTCCTTGGTTACGGCTTTGCCGGACCGGAGCTGATCAATGGATTCACGTAAACGTTTGGCGTTTGCAGGCGATCCCAATAGATACATGGTTTCGCGCATACCGTTGTAGTCATTCAAGGAAAGCATAACTACAGCATCGCCACGCTGACGCGTGATTACAGCGGGCTCGTGGTCCCGACAAACATCATCCATTGTCTGCTTTAGGTCGGCACGAGCCTGGCTAAAAGACATTACTTGCATATTCAATTTCCTTTCTGGCCCTGCCAGAAGTGAAGGTGGTGCAACCACTAGCCCCGCCAGTGGTCAACGCGACAAACTCCCAGCCCTGCCAGAAGTTAACGTCGTGACGCTTCTAGCTCTGCCAGAAGCGAACGTGGTGCAATTTCTGTTCTTTCCAGAAACTGACTCGTCATGAGCCCATACATCGAGCTGATTTCATTGTACCACGTTTGGTACAAAAGTAAACAATCTTGCTACGTGCAAACGAAGCGCGCAGGGCGTAAGCCAGCGACGTGAAAAAACAAGTCGTTTTAAGCTCCTGATCTGCGGCGCTCCAGCTTCGCTACAGTCGCTTCCTTGATCGCCTGTGTGAGCAACCATCTCAGGGGCTGACGCCCTACGGGGTAAAATCTAAACGTCGCTATCCTCTTCGTGTTTCTTACGAAGACCTTCCTCAATATTGATTCTCACCCTTTCGAGTTCATTCGGCTCTGGCAACATCGAATCGAAAAATTCTTCGAAATCCTTAGCTCCCTGCTTCCAGTTTTCGAACTTCAAATCGTCTTCTGTTTTCTTTTTGTCAGTCATAACAACCTCAGCTAGGTAGGCCCTCAATTGCAGGCACGACCATTATCAAGCACGGCAAAAACCAAGATTACGCGGACTTTCCCAAACCTGAGCGCCGCCTCCGACTTGATTACTTGGCAAGCAAAGCGCGCAGGCCGAAGGCAGCGCCGTGAAGGAGCGAAGCAGCCGCATATAGATCTACAGATCTTGTAGGGAAGTGGTCGGCGCACAGCGACTGGAAGGGCGCGGGACCTGGATAAGATCGCGGTGCCTGGACCATCGGAACTAACGCGCTGCGCTTGTTCGGCGTTCCCCAGCACAGCGCCCTTCGGTCACTGCACTGGCGACCACCATGAGCTAGCTTAACGGCACCTCGTCTTTGACTTTTTTTGACGCAACATCAAAAGCACAGACAAAACACATACTGAGGTCGGCGGCTGCGTTTATCGCAGCCTGCAAGACCGCAAGCGGTGCCACCTTTGGTGGCACCACATAGCACCGCTTCTAAAAGATAAAGAGGGCGGTTCTATGCTGAAAAGGCTGAGAGCTAGTAAATACGCGGCTTGTAGCCATATTTAGGCCTGCTTGCTATGTTCACTCTAGAGTGAACATATATGTTCACTAGCTGAGTGAACATTTACCACCTGATAGAACATCTTGTGCGCACATGATGTTCATATATACTGAACATCATGTTCACTAGACCACACGGATATGTTCACTTGAAACAGATCAGGAAAGACCCCGCAGATTTCGCCATGCTGACCCGTGGTTACATTCGTGACATCCGTGAACTATCTCGCCGTAGTCCCAGCGCTTTCCAGGTCTTCATGCTGCTAACAGAGCGGATGAACAAGACCAACGCGATTGTTATAAGCCAATCCACCCTCTGTCAGATCCTCAACTACGGCAGAACGGCGATACACAACGCCATCCGCCTACTTGAGTCAGAACGGTGGCTCCAGATAGTGAAGATTGGCACAGCAAACGGCTACGTCATCAACTCCAAAGTCGTTTGGAGGGACCACAGCGGTAAGCGATACGCTTCGTTCTACGCAGAAGTAGTAGTCAGCGAAAGCGATCAGGGGAGACCTGTCGAAGACTGGGATAACGTCGAACTTCGCCATGTTCCCGTCCTTCAAGCCGGCGAACACCCTTTATCTACCGGAGATCTTCCGCCTCCAGACCAAGCAGAACTGTTGCCGATCACAAGGGATGAGGTCCCTCGTGTTAGGGACTCTGACGACCTAGATTTGGAGCTTTCATCTACGATGGCACAGACGCCTCGTCTCTGACTTTTTACGAAGCAGCAAGGAGGTACCGCGTCAAATGACGAGAATCATGCACTCGGCCTTCATCGCAGTAGAAAGCAGACGTTAGTAAGTGGCACACCACATCAAGGAGAAGTGACACATGGCGTGGCACACGATCCAAGAAACTCAGAAATTGACCGGTAAGAGCCGTCGCACGCTCTATCGTGATATGGCCGCAGGCCGTCTATCATGGTCTCAAGATGGTGAAAATGCCCGCAGTTTGGAAACATCTGAGCTGATCCGCGTCTATGGTTCCCTTCTACCAATGGCACAACCAGATTCGGAGAAAACGGCACACGATGTCACTGCTCATGGCACTCAAGATACAGCGCTGATCCTAGCCGAACTTAAGGCTTTACGAGAAGAAGTCGCGGAGCTACGCCAAGCTATGCGCCTACTCGAGTACAAACCCGCCACGGTGCCATCTGTCACACCTGAAACCTCAGAAAACGTGCCAGATGCACTAGATCCAAAACCGTTACCATGGTGGAAACGTGCATTTTTCTCCAGGTAAGCAAGCCCGCGTGACTGCCCATCCATCTCAGGTACCGTACGATGGCTAACAAGCTCGATAAAGACACTCGCGGTGCCACATTTGAAGAGGCCGCTGAGGATCTACCGCTCAGTCCAGCCGAGGTTGAGGTGCGCTTGGCCATCGCCGATTTCGTAATCCGCCGCGTCAACGCAACACCGACCGGAGAAGCGATTTTTGAGGGTTTGGTTAAGCGTTTTGAGAACCGCTATCCGCACCACAAATTACTGTCTAATTGCCTTCTGTGCCCAGGGTACTTAGTGCCTGATCCAGATGATGACGAGTATGAGGACATCCCCCTTAATCAGCTGGATGCCAAGCTGCTTGAGATGCTGCGGCACCCTGAAAAGAGTTTGGAACCGCTCGGCCCGCTAGCGGGGGCCGAGCGACCAGGTGGTTGGTTCGTCGAGAAGGAGTAGCTAACGCATCCGGGGACCGTTGGAGCCTCTTGGGCCCAGATCTTCCGTGTTGTCGGGGGGAGTCTGCCTCAGCTGCTCCCTCTCACGCCGGCACAGCGCCTGAGCGCCGCTTTGCGCCTCCCGCCACCCCTCTGCATGCTTCACCCACTCCGCGGAGCTCTCGCGCATCTGAGCGGCCTCTTCCGGCGCTGGCAGTTGCCGCAATTGCCGTAGCTGCTCAAGCTCACGCTCCAACTCGCGGCGCAGGGCGAACAACGGTTCGCGCTCGTCATAGCCGCAGCCCGTCAGGTGATTGTTGATCAAACCCACTGCGCTGCGCAGGTTACGGACGGCTTCGCCCAGCACCTCACGGGTTAGGCCATCCAGCTCGCGTTGCTCCCGCTCCAGCTCGTGCATCGGCTTCAGTCCTGCTGCCTGCTCCATCGTAGGCAAATACCGTTCTAACGCCTTCAGCTCGTGGTCTGCACGTTGCCAGGCAACCGCAGCAATCCGTTCAGGTGCATCACGATACGCTTCTAGGGCTGCCATCTTGCTCCGCTGGGCCTGCTCAGCCGCCAGATCTACGGCTAAGGGTTTACCCAAGAAGTCGGCTAACACTGCACGGCGTGGATGCTCGCTCCGCCAGTCTTTCTGCGCCTTCTCTGCGGCTAGAGCCTCGGCGGCAGTGCGTTTCGCCAAGGCTTTCAGTGTGTCCACTCGATCCATATCAGGATCAGGCGGACGCACTGCAGCTGGTCGCAGCTCAATCACTCGCGCTCGGGCCCGCTCCACCCATTCGACCAACGCGGCGCCGTGCGCCTGATCCAGCTCAGTGGCGAGCCGTACCTGGTGCATCTCAAATGCGGCAACGTGTGCACCGGGATTCTCCAGGGCAAGTTGTTCGGCCAGTTCAGCTAGTTCGGGCGCTAGTCGCTCGGCCAGCTCTGCTTCGGGCGCGGATCGAGCCCAGTCGCGCAGCGCATTGTTGTAGGCCCGCACTCGGTCGTTCTGCAGGATCAATTGCTGGGCATACTCCGGCAAGTCGTCTAGCTCGATCTCCCCTCGCTCAACACGGCGGCGCATGCCGTTGAGTGTCGCCCCTTCGTGTCGCTCGGTGAGTGTTCCTAGCTCCGCCGCCCGGCGAAGATCGCCGCTGCGCAGTGCATCGTCGCGCTGCACAGTCTTAGAGCGGTGATCGAAACGAGGGGCATAACCTGCCGCTCGCAGCCCATCATTGACCGTCTCGGCCCACGTGGCGCGAGCATGCATCGTCCACGCCGCGCCATGGATGCTGCGCGATTTCATCGCGCCGCCACGCTCGCGGTGAGTAGTATTGGCTCGTTTGAACCATGTCTTCGCGTCAGGTCGCTCGATTCCATCGAGGCCCCGCTCCTGGAACATCAGGTGGCAATGCGGATTCTTACCACTGCCATCGTGAATCGCCCAAGTGTGAGGAAGACGTTCAGCGCCCAGCAGGCGCTCGGCGTAGGCCTCGACCACTTGCCGCTGTTGATCGAGGGTCAGCTCTGGCGGCAAGTTGAGTTCCAGCTCAACGCAGCGCCGCGCATTGGCCCGCTCGAATTGATCAACTCCCAGCCAAAACTGGTCGGCATCATCCGCCCAGTTCGGCAGATTACCGCTGCGGCTAGCGGCAAGGTCATCGCGGGCACCGTCGATACCTTGGGCATATTTGCCCTGACGAATGATGTATTTCAGGCGAGCATGGGCGGAAGGGGTTTTCCCCTTCAACGCCATCCGCATGCCCTGACCCGCCATCGCCGCGCTCCCGCTCTTGCTGTGTTTTTGATTCTGCCCCCGGCAGGGCGACACGTTTCTCGAAGAGAAACGCCATAGTGGCGCTCTTCATCCTGAAGAGCTGATTTGTGCATGTTACATTTACATCAGCCAGGGTACAAATAGCGGCCTTAATTCAACGTGATCAAGGGTGGTGCTATCGCGCCAGGAGGGGAAATGCGAGGTGGTGAACAGGTCAAACTCAAGCGTCGTCTGGAGTCTCTACAGAAATCAGGTGCAGCAGGTAACGAGGGGGCAGCAGGTGAAGCCCGGTTGTTGGCTGCTTGGCTCGATGATGAGGCGATCACCAGCAGAAAGCGGCAGGACGACAGATGCAAGGTGTTGGTCGGCGCCTTGGTGGGGACGCTGATGGCTTCTGGGAGATCGGTGGTACTGCAAGACCACCGAACCCTGCTCGATGCCATGGATAAATTCCTGTCACGACCTGCTGAGCGCCTGGCAGTCTTAGGTACCGACGGCAGTGGTTCCGAAGCATTCCGTCGCGTGTTCACGCACACTTCTGACTAGAAGATATGGGAATGGAATTCGGTGGCTCGAGTGTAACCATCGTTTGAACTACCCCGTTTTTTAGCAGCCACCTGCCTGTTTTGCCCCGTAGGTTGCTTGGTCCACGGTGTATTTATCTCCGGCACTTGAGGAAAGTTGCTTAATGAGGCCTTTGCACGAGAAGCCCATCATACTGAGATACTGCTTCGCTGATCTCACCGCTTCCT
>NZ_JCBCUZ010000055.1:0-6700 GCF_059862735.1 Pseudomonas sp. MF06569
ATGAGCGAGCCTGGCCAGCAGAGGATAATGGTGCGCAGCGATTACCGGTGGGCGTCCAGTTTTAGGCATGGCTCAATGCTGCATAGAAAGGAGGCAAGAAGTTTACTTTATTTTGTCTACACCCTCTTAGGGATTCCTATTCTATTTGGAATTGTTAGACCAGAGTTGTCGGAATAAGCGATGGTTTTTGCCACGCCTAAAAAATGGTTGCTCGATTGTACCAGTTGCTCGATAAAGGTCTGAGTATCACGCTCAATGAATATTTTCTCGTCGCCTAAAGCTGCGAGATAGCCATGCTCACCGAACGGAATAGATATGTACAGATCTTGTGCATTGATATTGGAATTGGCTGTCAGTAACTGGTGCCACAGCAGTAAACCGTCAAGCGTGACGTGGGTTTTACCGGCGTTCAAGCTGTTGACGACAAACGGCAAAATTGAGCCGCTCCGCATTGCTGCATCACGAAAGAAATTAATTCCGTCAAGCTTTGACTTATAGAAACCTTGGACAAGGTTTATCTTTCTGAGAAGTGCGGATGGGTCTCCATCCTTATTGCCTGCATAGATAGTGGCTAGCAGTTGCAGCTTATGCGGCTCAGCGAGGTTTTCATTGAAGTCGGCGAGTGCCTTTGCTGCCCACTCATGCGATGCTTTGCTTGAGAACGCACTTGCTGTAGTAGACAAGGTGTAATAATGAACGGCACGGACTTAATCTGGTAGAGTATTTTTGCCAGCGACAGACTCTAGGTATGGAACGAAAGTCTTGGCCAAGTCAGGCGCTTCTTTTGCTGCCCAGCATGCCATTTGACTTCCAAGATTTGCTTCGTCAATGTAAATGTATTCCGCAGGCAGATTCATCGTGTCTGTAAAAGTCGATGCGGCGAAGGGCCATAGCTCGCGTGCTATATTGTTCATGGCTGTTCGCTCGCGAGCGTAGTAGTAGAAGGCGCTGAAAAATTTCACCATCACCGGCACAAACCCTGGCCAGGTTCTTACCACCGCTGATGAATAGAAGTCAAAGATTCTCCCCAGATGTAAATTTTTTGAGTGACTGTCTCTGGTGTCTTCTGATAACGCCCATCCAATCCAGCTCCCCATATCAGTTAGTTCATATATACGGTATGACGCGTGAAGTGTTTCGGTAGCAAAAATGAACTGGTAATAGTGGGACAATAGTCTGTCTTCGGCAGGGGCACTATTTTGCTGATCAATTATAAGGCAGATTATGCGTCGGACTTCTGCATGCGAGATGGATGAAGCTAAAGTGGCGTCACGGAAAACTTTGTCAAAGTGCTCATGCAGAATCGCTAGGCTTTGTTCGAGGTTCAATACATTGCTTCCTTCTAGTCTGCATTGATCAATTTATGTATCCGTTGGCCTCAGTCGGACTGCTCCTCTCTATGGGCACTGTCAATGTCGAGCGCCTAAACTGGCTGTGGATGTTTTGGCCGCTGTCAATCCTACCTGCAATCGGCAGGATTTATGTCAACCTTTGCCCCAATCATTGACAGTCAATCCAGTTCTGTAAGTATCGGGCGGTAGCCCCGGTTTCGCGGGGGATTTCGGTGTCAATGGTGATTGGACATAGGTGATACCTTACACTACTGGCCCGATGATCCGTTGGTGGCCGAAGCCACGGCCCGGATCAAGCCGCGTAAAGCCTAGCGCCCCCCGTAGCAGCTGCCGCAGGAACGAGGCTGCGTCCGATTGCGAAGCGATCGTAAAACCTGTGTCCGCGTTTTAACTGATAGGTCGCGGTCTCAGGTTTTACGACGGCTACGCCGCCGGACGCAGCCTCGTTCCTACGGCAGCTGCTACGCAGGTTACGTATCAAGACCCGATGTAGCTGGTTTTGACCACGGTGTAGAACTCCTGCGCATAACGGCCCTGTTCACGGGAGCCATAGGACGAGCCTTTGCGCCCGCCAAACGGCACGTGGTAATCAACACCTGCCGTCGGCAGATTGACCATCACCATCCCGGCCTGGGAGTGACGCTTGAAGTGATTGGCATATTTGAGCGAGGTAGTCGCGATACCCGCCGAAAGGCCAAACTCGGTGTCATTGGCCATCGCCAGGGCCGCTTCGTAGTCTGCGACCTTGATGATGTTGGCCACCGGGCCGAAGACTTCTTCGCGGCTGATGCGCATGTTGGCCGTGCTGTCGGCAAACAGGGCCGGGGCGAGGAAATACCCCTCGGTGTCGCACGTCACCAGGCTGCCACCGGCGACCAGTCGGGCGCCTTCGTTCCGGGCAATATCGATGTAGCCGAGGTCCTGGTCCAACTGGGCGCGGGACACGACCGGGCCGATATCGATGCCCGCCTGCAAGGCATGTCCAACCTTGATCGAGCGCATGCGTTCGGCCATGGCCTCGACGAACTTGTCGTGAATCCCGGCCGTGACAATCAGGCGGCTTGACGCGGTGCAACGCTGGCCAGTGGAGTAAAACGCGCTCTGCACGGCCAGCTCGACGGCTTGTTTGAGATCGGCATCGTCAAGAATGACCTGCGGGTTCTTGCCGCCCATTTCCAACTGGACCTTGGCCTGACGCGAAACACAGTTGATCGCGATCTGGCGCCCCACGCCCACGGAGCCGGTGAAGCTGACCCCGTCCACTTTCGGGTTGCTGACGATGGCTTCACCCACCACCTGGCCACTGCCCATCACCAGGTTGAACACGCCTGCCGGGAAGCCTGCGCGGGAGATGATCTCGGCCAGCGCCCAGGCACAGCCCGGTACCAGATCGGCGGGTTTGAACACCACGCAGTTGCCATAGGTCAGGGCCGGGGCAATTTTCCAGGCAGGGATGGCAATGGGGAAGTTCCACGGGGTGATCAAGCCGACCACGCCCAGGGCTTCACGGGTGACTTCCACATGCACGCCCGGGCGCACCGAGGGCAGGTAGTCGCCCGACAGGCGCAGGCATTCACCGGCGAAAAACTTGAAGATATTACCGGCGCGGCTGACTTCACCGATCGCTTCAGGCAGGGTCTTGCCCTCTTCACGGGCCAGCAGGTTGCCCAGCTCTTCCTTGCGCGCGAGGATTTCGCTGCCGACCTTGTCCAGTGCGTCGCTGCGCGCCTGAATACCGGACGTCGACCAGGCCGGGAACGCTGTGCGGGCAGCATCGATGGCGGCCTGAACCTGGGTGACATCTGCCTGGGCATATTCGCCAATCACATCGGACAGGTCAGATGGATTGATGTTTGAGCTGTAGGCGGGGGCTGCGACCCATTCGCCAGCAATGTAATTGTCGAAACGCTTTGAATCAGTCATGAAGTTTCTCCACACGCGGGACAACCGTTGAGTGCCTGTAGTTATACGTCATCGTACAACTGCAGGCAAAACAATCAGCACTTCACTCTGGATGGCAGGTTACGGCGAGGGCGATCCTGATTCAGTCCGCAGGCAACAAAAACCGCCCCAGCACCGGCAAGTGGTCCGAGATGGTCAAGGTGTCTTCCTGGCGAACGTAGCCTTCAATGCGCTGCAGCTTTGGGCTGTGGAAGAGGTAGTCGAGGGTGCGGTCGGGTTCTTCGACACGGGGGTCGTTGGGGAAGTGCGTCAGCCACAGTTCGCGGTCGATGCCGGTGGCTTCGGGGTTGCTGGGGATCATCGGGTACTTTTCCCACAGCAGGTGCAACTCGCTGTCCGCTGAGTAGCCCAGCCGCAGAGGGGCGGGCAGGCGCAAGAACTGGCCAATGGGCAGCAGGTTGAAATCCCCCCCGATCAACCAGGGCGTGCCCTGGCTTTCGAGCTTGTCGACCAGGGTGGCGACAGTCTGCATCTGTGCGCGAAGGTTGCTGTTGTCGTGCGAAGGGGGATCCAGTTGAGTGTTGATCGCAGCCAGCTGCCCGCCGTCGTTGAGCGGCAGGTAGTTGACCAGCAATGCAGGTTTGGGCTGGAACTGGCGGCTGATGACGTTGGCGTCGGCCACGGGCAATTGCAAGCGCTCGGCGTGTTCGATCTGGAAGCGACTGAGGGTCACGAGGGTGCGCCCGACGCTGCCGAAAATATGCCAGTCGGGCACAAAGTCGGCTTTCCAGGTAAACGCCTGGGTACTGCAGGGGTAAATATCGATCAGGCGCTCTTGCAACAGGGCCAGTTGATCCTGGTAGTCACTGGCCTTGGCGTTGTCATCGACCTCTTGCAGCAGCACCAGATCAGGGCGTTCGTCACGAATGACCCGCGACACTTCATCCAGGCTGTACGCCATGTCATCCCGGGTAGGGCGAGTATCGGGGCCGCTGTCGTCTTCCAGGTTGTACCAGAACACATAACGCTTGCCGGCCAGGTACTGGATGTTCCACGTCATGACCTTGAGTGCCTGGCCGGGCATCAGCACGGGAGCCGTGATCGGGCAACTGTAGGTCAGCACCTCCCTGGGATCGGGTCGCCATGTCACGCTATAAATCAGGCATGCCAGCAATGCTGATATCAGCAGCAGACCAAATACGGTGCGGCGCAAGAAACGTGGCATGGGCTCAGCTTATGACGTTACAGGGAGTGTCCGAACATACCCGACGGCAGTGGGCCACTCCAAGGCTCTTTTTGTAGGAGCTGATTGTTTTTATGGGTCAGTCTTTTCGCTAATTAACATAAATAAACGGAACAGGACTACAGAGACAAATAACTGCAAAAAGCTGTTCGCACTGTCGAGTGTCAGCGATAGCAGTGTGTTGTCGTCCTTGGAAAACAGTGAGTAGCTCAGTTCCTTGAGCAGCATCAGCGGCCCCAGAACAGCCAGGATGCAGACAAAGATCCGCCAGAAATGGCCACGGGTCAGGGTGAAGCTCGACTTCATGGCTGCCAGCGGAGCATCACCGCGCAATACCAGCCGGTACTCGGCAAATGCCAGCACGACGGTCAGGAAAATGCCCGGAATAAAAAACATCGACAGCCCCAGCACGATCAGCAATGTGCTGATTGCCGAGAGCAGGGCGAACTTGGGCCACAGATTGATGGCCAGTGCCAGCAGGTCGCGGTTGCGCGGGCTTTCGCCCCGGCTGCGGGCATCGAGAAACAGGATCAGGGCGCCGCTGTACAGCGGATAGAGCAGCAGCCCGACAATCAGGCTGTAGCCGGGCGATGGATCCGGGCCCACGGCGTTGTCAACGATGTGCTGCAACACGGCTTCAAGGATGACCAGCGGCAAGCACAGCATCACGATCTGGCTCAGATTGCGCTGGAAGAAGTACAGGGAGTCGCGAATAACGGTCAGCGGATTCATTGGCAGTTGTCAGCAGTCAAAAGCGGTGCGCCACTTTAACCGATGAGGGGTCGATATGAGCAAATGTTAACGCGGCTGAAAGTCAGCGGGTTCACGCCGGGCGGTTTATCCGCGCAAACCCCTGGCAGGCTGGCATACTGCGAGCCTGTTTTCAGTCGCGGCCCGCTTGCCCGGGCGTCATGAGGTTTGCCGGTGAAAAAAATTGCGGTCTTCGCGGATGTGCAGAACCTCTATTACACGGTCCGCCAGGCCTATGGCTGCCATTTCAATTACGCGGCCCTGTGGGCAGATATCACCAAACGCGGTGAAATCGTCGAGGCCTACGCCTATGCGATCGACCGGGGTGACAGCAAGCAGCAGCAGTTTCAACAGATCCTGCGCAACCTCGGCTTCACGGTAAAACTCAAACCCTACATCCAGCGCAGCGACGGCTCGGCCAAGGGCGACTGGGACGTAGGCATCACCATCGACATCATGGACGTTGCCGCCCATGTGGATGAAGTGGTGCTGGCTTCGGGTGACGGCGATTTCGACCTGTTGCTCGAACGCATTGCCAGCAAGCACGGCGTCGAAACCGTGGCCTATGGCGTGCCCGGCCTGACCGCCAACTCATTGATTCGCGCGGCCAGCCGCTACGTGCCGATTGAAGGCAATTTGTTGCTTAAGTAACCCTCACTTTTACAGGATTGATCAGGTTTGGAACGCATCGCGGTTATTGACTTTGAAACCACCGGCATCTCACCGAGCAGCAGTTGCCGGGCCACCGAAATTGCCGTGGTGATTCTTGAGCGCGGTCGCATTGTCGAGCGTTACCAAAGCCTGATGAACGCGGGCGTACGCGTCCCGGGTTTTATCGAGCAATTGACCGGCATCAGCAATGCCATGCTGCGCACTGCGCCGTCGGCCGAACAGGTGATGAACGAGGTTAACGAGTTCGTTGGCATCACACCGTTGCTGGCCCATAACGCCGCCTTTGACCAAAAATTCTGGGATTTTGAAATGGGCCGCATCAAGCGCACCCGTTTGCAGAATTTCGCCTGCTCCTTGTTGCTGGCGCGACGCCTGATGCCGGCGGCGCCCAATCACAAGCTGGGGACCCTGACCACCTTTGCCGACTTGCCCCATACCGGCCAGGCTCACCGGGCCATGGCCGATGCTGAAATGGCGGCCAACCTGACGGCGTATCTGGCTGAACAACTGCGCCAGAAGCATGGGTTGAAAGAGCTCAGTCACGACCTGCTGTGTGGTTTGCAAAAAGTCCCGGCAGCGAAGGTCAACGAACATCTGAAGCGCTATCGCGGGTTTTAAACGGTGGGAGCGGGCTTGCTCGCGATGGCATCGCCACGGGGTGTCAGTCAGACCGCGTTGCCAGCCTCGCAGGCAAGCCAGCTCCCACGGGTTTTGTAGCGCTCACTGAATTCGATGCTTGCAGAGCCATGGTGTGGGAGCGGGCTTGCTCGCGATGGCATCG
>NZ_JCBCUZ010000056.1:0-6441 GCF_059862735.1 Pseudomonas sp. MF06569
TAACACGGAGAAATGGGCTGACAAGCTCGCCAAGGCGGCGCGTACGGGATATTTCGCGGTCAATAGCGCCAAATTCAGCGGGATTTTCAACTTACTGCGCGGTTGCGGCAAGTTGATCGGAGCTTCCCTAGTAAAAAGTCGTCAAATCGTGACGATTCATGATATGAGTACTTTTGACTGCCCTCAATTTTTTGTATGCGATCCATTAACCCCACCTACTTCAGGATGGGGTAACGGTTTAGCGTGGCATTTCCGGTGAGCAGTTCCACGGCAGTAAGGCCTCAAAGTCCTCTACCGACTGCGCATGCGGGAGCCGTTCAAGTACGTGGCGCAGCCACGTATAGGGTTCTTGGCCGTTGACCTTTGCGGTCTCGACCAAGCTGTAGATCTGGGCACTGGCGGTCGCACCCTTGGGCGTATCACTGAACAGCCATGCCTTGCGCCCTATAACAAACGGTTTTATTGCGCGCTCGGCTCTATTGTTGTCTATGGGTAAAAAACCAGCCTCCACGTATCGCTCCAGCCGGCTCCAATTGTTGGCCAGATAATTAACAGCCTTACCCAGTACGCTTTGCGGTGTCACTTGGGGCTGCGTTTTTTCCAGCCAGCCTTTCAACTGGGCCAGGATCGGTAAGCTCTTTTCCTGACGGACGATAAAGCGCTGTTCATCGCTGGCGTCCTTGAGTTCTCGCTCGATGCCGTACAGCTTGTTGATCATCGTCAGCGCGATATCAGCACGTCCCGTCTTACCCTTGGGCTGCACTTTTTGCGCGTCGACGAACTTGCGTCGGGCATGGGCCATGCACGCCAGACGCTCCACACCGGGTTGCAACGCCAGCGCGTTATAACCCGCGTAATCATCGGTCATCACATAGCCGCGATAATCGGCGAGCAGGCGCAGTGGCACTTCCTGCGCACGGCTGGACGTGTAGTCAAACAACACGACTTTTCGATCCGGTGGCCCACTGGCCTGTACCCACATCCAGGATTGGCTGGTCGGGTCTCGTCCCGGCTCCTTCAGTACCTGGACGCGGGTTTCATCGCAATGGATGACCGGACTTTCCAGTAATCGGTCGCGCATCAGATTCAGTAGTGGCTGTAAATGCTCGCCGCACTGGATTACCCAGCGCGCCAAGGTCTGGCGCGGGATATCGATGCCATGTCGGCTGAGTACCGTCTCGAAGCGATGCAACGGCAGGCCGTCTACATACTTGGTCGTCAACAACATGGCCAACACGCTCGGGCTGGCCATGCTCTTTTCGATCAATTGAGCCGGCTTGTCAGCAGTCACCGGAGCCAACTCACAACCACGGCAGCCGTAGACTTTACGGATGTGCTTAATCACCCGGATCTGCATCGGTACGATGTCCAGCTGCTCGCTGGTTTCTTCGCCGATAGCATGTTTGCGGCAACCGCAGGCACAGGTCAGTTCGTGTTCGGGCAGTTCGTGGATGACTTCGATACGCGGCAGTTCAGCCGACAGCAGTTTGCGCTTGCCACGACGCGGGGCTGGAGCAACGACTTCCTCTTCTGCATCGCCGACGATGGGCATCGGCTCGCTTTCGGGTTCGTTGAACAAGGCCAGTTGTGGTGTGTTGGGCTCAACCGTTTGCTCGGATTTACGACCAAATATACGGTCGCGCAGCAACTTGATCTGCTCTTTAAGATCCACGATATGGATCTGGTAAGCCTCTTTGACTTCTTGATCACGCGCACGCGCTTCGTACGTCTCAAGCAGCATCTGCTTGAGAAGCACTGGGTCATCAGGAAGGTTGTCGGGCACAGATCGCATGCACTGGATTATACCCGTCAGGTGACGAATCTTGGAGTTAAAACCTTGTGAGGACGGTTGCGCCAGAGATCAAAACCATCCAGTAGCCAGTTCAGCTCCTGAACCGTCAGCACGATAGCCTCGTCCACCTCATCGGGTGAAATTTTGAAACGCTCGGACTCCAAGCGCTTGAGCCAAAGACAAAAGCCGTTGCGCTCCCAGTAGAGGATTTTCACTCGATTACGGTGACGATTCAGAAAAACAAAAAGCACGGGATCGAATACGGCGACTTTGATATCCAGCTCGACTAGGGCGGCCAGGCCGTCGATGGATTTTCGAAAGTCCACGGGCTTGGGATAAAGGTAGACCTTTTCGACTTTGGCGTCGGGTCGCATCATGACGTGCTGGCTCCTGAGAGAATTCGGGAGCACAGCTTCGGGGATCAACTGCTGGCTTTGAATGTGGGGTTCATGGCGCGCTTACGCTTTTCTTCGCTCCCTCGATTCGCTAAACACTGCCATTACGTCCTTCAGCGACTCGGTATCCTTGAGTCTTGACATCCAAAAAGCTACCGCCTCCCTGGAAGCAGTCATTTTCACGGAGAAGCTCTGGACTGAAAAAGCGTTGGAGCGCGCGCAAAGCGCCTTGAAACTGGACGCCTGGCGCCAGGAACATGGCGAGAAAGCCTGGGCGCACTACCAGCAAGCCCATGCCCAGTTCACAAAGGCGCTTGAATCCAGCACAACAGTCGCCGTGACAGCACCTTCACCTGTGTGGGCGATTCCGGATTTTTCCTGCGTACTCATCGCTGGCGATTCCCCTCTGACGACCGCCTTAGAGGCCAAAAAACGCCAGCTCCAACACGAACGTGACACGTTTTTCAGCGATATCGTTTAGCAGGTCTGGTCGAACGTACCCCTTCGCACTGCACTGCGTGATGAGCTGTGCAAGCTGGGGGGACATGACACCTGGGACTGCATTTCCCGCAAAGCTGAGCAGGGCAACAAACCGTTGGCGCGGCTTACGTTCGGGGCCGTGCTGGGCAAGATTCAGGCATCAAGTGCTGGCCTCCAGGAGCCGGAGACACAGAGTCGCGGGCTCACCGCATACATTCCCGGATTCCTGCGCAAGCAAGAACTGGAGACACGGGTGCGCGCCCTTGAACTGCCCTATCTGATTCATTTCACACGCGTCGAGAATTTGCCTTCGATCATGCAGCATGGTCTGTGCCCCATCACTACTCTCACCGACCAGAACATCGACTTCAGGTTTAACGACCATCTGCGCCTCGATGGGCGCCCAAACGCCACTTGCCTGTCTATCGGCCATCCCAACGACAAGATGTTCGCCAGTTATCGCTGGAAGAGCCCCGAGCAAGGCTGGGCTGTACTTGTGATTGATCGCTGCGTTTTATGGTCACTGGATACGGCGTTCTGCAATCACAATGCGGCAGATAACCGTATTCGCCAACAGCCACTGGTAGACCTGAAGACGGTCGCGGCTTTCGACAACCTGTTCAGTCCCCAGAGCAACTTGCCTTCTCGAGAAGAAAACAGACTTCTGCCCTGGGACCCCTCCGATGTTCAAGCCGAAGTTTTAGTGTTCGACACATTACTGCCGACGTTTATCAACAGTGTGATTTTCAGTGACCCGAGCAGCCTGCAAAAGTATAAAGACTGCGTAGCAGACAAGCCTGTGCACATACACACTGAAAGCCGTGGCTTTCTCGGCGCACGAACTTATGCGCGCAAATCCGGATGGACTTATTGATGGCCAGCAGACCCGTTTTTATCCCTGCCCCTGACGGGCAAACGCTCGTGAGCACTCAGATCGTAGACTTCCAGTGGTTTGCAGGTCTCTCCGTGTCTCAGAAACAAAAATCCATCACCTCACTTCACCAGGCGGCACATGCATTGCCAGGCATCGGTAAAGTGCTGGAGGTCTCCACAAAATCCCCTGAGCGTCTCGGCGCTGCACTCAGCGCTTTTAATCTTGCCTTTGATAGCTCGATGCTCGGTCACCCTTTGAGTGTCGAGTGCGCCTTCCAGGGCAGCAAGGTATTCGAACAAGGCGGCCCTTTTACCGACATTTATGCAGTGACCTCCAGTGAGGCAAAGCGTGACGAACGGCTACGCCTGTCAGGAAGGCTCACAAGCTTTGACTTCGCGAACGTTCAATGGCCACTGGAGCCGCAGACAGCTTTTTACGACTGGCTATACATCAGCGCCCTAAAACATCGAAGGGACCTGGCGGATCAACTGTCCGAATACTCTGCATTCACTGACATTGAGTTCAGCCCGCAAAAATCCATTAATTGCCAGGCCTACTCAGTTGCGCTTTTCGTGTCCCTGCAAAAAAGAAATTGCCTTGAACAGGCCACCGCATCACCCGCGGCATTTCTAAGTTACCTGGCGTCCAGGCCTGTTGTGAATGCGCGCCAGGATGACGTGTCTCAAGGTCAGCTGTTCTGAGTGTGCCCGGCATTTCTGTTCGCATGGCGGCGGTCGAGCTAACCATCAAGCCGGGTATCCATGCTCCCCGCAGGCTTTGGGGGCCTGAGAATCACACATCAACAGTGCGCCCCCTAATGATTTAACTTTTGGTTACGATGACACGTATCGAAGCCGCTTGAGGTGTGATGAACTCTAGCCCCCCTGGTGCAGAGCCGTCTTGAGCCGGATACCTCCATGATAAAATTCAGCAGTGTTGTGCGAGAAGGATACCCTGACAGGCTCTCCGGATTTGTAGAAAGAACGGTTGAGGATAATGATACTCACGATGTATTAAGGATCAGGCAATCCTTGCATGTTGAATCCCGCGCGCAGTCTTTGCCAGAGCAACTGAGTCTCAGTGATCTGAAGCGTATTGCTGAGTTTGCGAACTTTACAACACTGCATTACTCGGCCAATTGTGCGCTGCTGGCAGCCTGTGTTCATTACAACATAGAGAAAGGCGCCTCCCTTCTTAGTGCCAAAAATACGACATCGCCTTATATGGGCATGGACCCCGATATCGTCGCGAAGGTTATTTTCGGAAAGGCACTCAATGCTTCCCGTGACCTGTACTCGCTTGAGGAAGTCGATAACGAAGTCCTTAGAAGGTACGATATCAACGGTAATAAATCCTGTATTGTCGGTGCACAGAACTACAGAATCCCCCTCATTGGCGAGACTGGACATGACTTCAATGCTGTTGTGTTACTGGACTCGCACAACAAACCCTATGTTCAATATCTAGATGCCTGGAAAACGTCCAACACCACCCCGGACAGAGCAACGTTTGAGCACCATTTCCCCCTGGGCGCGATCTTTACCGTTCGCTCCTGCACGTAATTCACCAAATGTTCGAGATGAGCCACTCAGTTAAATTTGTCTTGTTGTGGCTAAAATCTATGGAGGCGCGCACAAGCTCGGCGAATACGTGTTTCAGGAGGTCCAGGGTTGTGCCAGAAACCGTCAATACTCCTGTACTCATGGGCTGTCAGTAGCTCCGCCCGGCGCTGCACAAAAAGGAGCGGGCCGGGTCTGCAAGCCCGTCACCTGTTAACTGGAACTTCCGCCCTTAACATATATAAGAACGCACTCACTCAAATAGTGTTTGCAGCAGATAAATAATTTCACTATTTATTTGGCATTTATGTTCAGCGGTTTCAAACCCAACTCAGGGCAGAAATCAGTTTTCGGGGTCGGTCCTATCGGGCGAGTGTCGTGATTAAGCTGAGCCTGGAACAATCTCCACTCACGCGCAATAATGGAGTAAGGGACAAAGATACTCACCCTCTCCGCACCTCTTAAATCGGTCTGAGCAGGTATATCGTATGGTGTGACCGAGTAGTAACCTTCATTAATACCAACCACACTTCCGTCAACGCCGATGACCGGCCCACCCGACATCCCTTTAATCACTGGGGCATCGTGAATACCATATAGATCACCGCTATTTTCTTTTACATTGAGGAAGGGCGTTTGATACACCTTACCCTTGCCCGTGGTCGTCATCATATAGGGACTTACCCCCACGGCCGTTATGTCTTCACCCAGACACGGCGCTCGCCATGTAGGGTAACTGCCGTCTGCTTTGTGCTTGATGAAGGCGAGGTCACAGCCTGTACTGCAGGAGTATGCAATATCGGGCAAGAATGGAGTATGCCTGGTCGTTACAGCGTATTCATCGTTCCACTGCACTGCACTGCCGAGGCCGTATATAGAAACGGTGCTGGAAAGCCTGAGTAGACCACAAAGTATGTGTCGTTGAATTGTCCCGATAAATCGGGTTTGACGAAGCCGTTGCATCCTGCAGTGGAAAGTGCTATTAGCACAATACTAATCATCTTGATCATTATAAATGATCGGCTCTTAGAAATAATGCAGTCGAGTGTTATTGTCAGTATTTTGACAGCGTTGGGATAGCGCCTGAATCATCTGCTTTAGTGGTCGCTGCATTACTTATAGTCGAGTTTTAATAATATGAATGTCTAAATTCAGCTGGGGGCTATCTGAAAAGTTGCGGACTCTAGGTATATGAGGGCGCTTGCGAGATCGAACTAGTGTCGTGAGCGGTTAGTTTATTTTCTAACGTACAACGATATACTGTGCACCCCTCGCCCCGAGATGGTTCCAGGCATGCCTCGTCCAATTGCTCCCTTTGCACTGCAGCCCGCCGACGTTCTT
>NZ_JCBCUZ010000057.1:0-4845 GCF_059862735.1 Pseudomonas sp. MF06569
AGATATTAGCCAGTACCTGATGCATCACTACAACTGGATCCGACCTCATCAATTTAACGATGGATTGGCCCCAGCGAAAACGGAAGAAAAACTCAAAACCGTGTCCGGGATGAGTTGACCACTACATACAGGTCGTCAATGGATTCGGCCAGGAACTGCAACTTCTGGTTCAGGTGGCCCAACTGATCGCTCTTGTGCTTTTCGCGCAAGATGGCTTCCTGGCGCTGGATGCCCTCAAGCAGTTCATTGAGGTCAACCGGCTTTTGATAGTAATCGGCAATGCCGATACGCAGGGCCTTGATCACATCCTGCTTGTCTGCTCGACCGGTCAACAAAATGCTTTCAAAGGAGCGGTGCTTACCGGCGATTTTTTGCAAGTGTTGAGTCAGTTCGATGCCGTTCATCTCGGGCATGTGCAGGTCGCACAGCACCAGGCCAATCTCTGGATCGGCGATGAAAGCACTGATGGCTTCACGTGTTGAATGGCAGGGCACACAACGGTAGCCGCTGCTTTCAAGAAATTCGCACAGTTCTTCGACAATCAACGACTGGTCGTCGACCACGAGGACTTTTATCAGGGGGGTGGATGTATGCACGCGGTTCTCCTTCCTGGTAAACCAATCAGGGACTTCTGGGTCCACTTGGTTACTGCGTTTGAGTTAAACGTAGACCTACTTTACGACTATGTACAAGGTGTTAATCCCCTCAAACGATTAGCGAAGGAGCGCCATTGTCAGGGTAAACCCGCCCAACAGGAAGGGTGCAAATGGAAGCTTTTTTGACACTGGGACGTGATTGGCAAGTGAAGGGGTCTTAACTCGTTGATTCATTGACGGCAGGATTTTTGACGCAAATAGCCACCACGCGCCAGTACAAAGGCCTGCACCGATGATGGTACCAAGAATTGTCGGACGATCGGTTGCCAGTGCCAGGGCCATCAACAGCTTTACGTCGCCGGCTCCAAGCTTGTTGAGTGCATAGCCGGGCAGTGTCAGTGCCAGCGCGACCAGCAATGCCCAGCCGCCTTCGGCTGCGCTTGCGCCGAGCCAGGTGTGGCCTGTCCATAGCAGATACAGCAATGCCAGTGCCGCCGCGCCAAAGGTCAGGACATTGGAAATATGACGTTGAAGCAAGTCTTGAATGGAACACGCAGCAAACCACACGAACACAACACATAACTGGATCACGTAAAGAACCTCCCTTTTTTACCAATGATTCTATGATGATATTACTGTCGACAGTCAGGGTAGACACCGCCATGAAAACAAGGCTTCCCACAAAGCAGAAAGGCGCCGCGGCGATTGAGTTCGCGCTGGTGTTTATGATTTTTTTTGCTGTGCTCTATGGAGTTGTGAGCTACAGCTTGCCGCTTTTGTTGGTGCAATCATTCAATAATGCGACGGCAGAGGCTGCGCGTCGCGGCATGGCGGTCGATCCTGAGACTAAGGCAGACTATGCGGGCACGGTAAAAAAAGTGACCGAGGAGGTGTTGGAGCAAAAGTTGGGTTGGGTGAGAAAGATTGTAAAAACTGCTCTGGAACCTGACGGTGGTTACGACACTTCAACCAGAGAGATTTATGCCAAGGTCAATCTTAATACCAATGCGTTGAAAAGCATCATGCCAGTACTCAAGCTGGGTGTAATCACGGTGCCTGATTTACCAGAGTACTTGACCGCAGAGTCGAGAATTCAGGTTGAAAACTTTGAAAAGCAGTGAAGGGCTGTTCGGGCGCTTGTTGGGACGGACCGACGAGCGCTTGCCTGAATCCAATGATCCGCAATTGCACACCCATGCGGGCATCCAATTGATGCTCGATCAACACGGCTACGTCACCGACATTCACGGCCTGCAGCGTTATGGCTTGGCGCGCTCAAGCGGCGACGGCGCACCGCGCCTGCTGCTGAGCTACATGGTGCCGGGCAGCACGCTGGCGCTCGAAGGCGTGCCGGCAGACTGGGTGGGCCACAGCCTCGACCTGGACTTTCAATGCGCCGGGCTGCGCGTGGTGCATACCCGGGGCTGGGTTCAGCCCCACGGTGATGGCTGGCTTTTACAGCTGCTGGATATCAGTGACTTGCGCCTTGGCAGCGAGCAGGCGCGCAACCGTGAACGCTGCACGCAACTGACCCTCAGCCTGGGCGAGCAATTGCGTCAGTGCAGTGTGCAGCGCCTGGCGGAAGTGATGCACGAAGCGCTGCGCAGCGTGGCCCAGCATGGTCGTGTGCCCTGCATGGCGCTGGCCGTGCGTGATGATGCGCAGTCCTCCTGGTACATGCACAGCACGTATCACTCGTTTGATGCGCCGCAACTCTGGTTGCCAGAGCAAAACCTGGGCAGCCTGCTCGACCCGCTGGGCGGCAACTCGCCCCAGCGTGTCGAGCGCGACGGCAACCCGCGGCTGAACGATTTGTTTGGCAATGCCGACGGCGTGCTGGTGCCGTACAGCGACCAGCAAGGCCTGTGTGCCTGGTTGATGCTGGGGTTTTACCCGGCATCCCTGCACGGACCGCAGATGAGTGAAAGCGACTGGATGCAGGTGTGCGCGGCATTGGCCGCGCCCCTGCTGGATCGCTTGCGCGAGCAACAGCACCTGCAGCAGCGCGAGCGCATGGAAGCCCTTCAAGGCTTGCTGGGCACGGGGTGGTGGGAGTGGTCGATCACCCACGAACTGATGCAACTGGCCCCGCAACTGGCCGCCAACCTGACTGAGGCCATCGAGCCGCAGTCTATGACCCGCGAGGCATGGCTGGCGTTGTTTCATCCTGCCGATCGGGATGAGCTCTGTGGCCGTTTTAATGAATTGCTGGAGCATGGCAAGGAGTTGTTGCTGTTTGCGCGGATGCATCAACCCCAAAGCACTCAGCCTGCCCAGTGGTATCGAGTCCAGGGCCAGATGCTGGGGACCGGCACCCGGCGGCGTATCGTGGGTTTTATGCTGGATGTCAGCGACATCAAGAATCAACAACAGCAAGTTGCAGCCGCCCATGCGCGACTGGACAACCTTATCGCCAGTTCGCCTGCGGTGATTTACGTGCAGCGTTATGTCGAAGGCGCGCTGTTGCCCGCGTTTTTCAGTGACAGCCTCAAGCCCTTGCTGGGCTGGACGCTGGAGGAGTGCACGAGCGCGACCTTGATCGAGTGGGTCCACCCCGATGATCGGGAGCACTATTTTGAGCGCACCCGCCAGTTACTGCGTGAAGGCAGCACCCGGCGTCGCTATCGTCTTCGCGATCGAGGCGGTGATTACCACTGGCTACTGGATGAAGCCAAGTTGCTACGTGACGACTTGGGCTTGCCGGTTGAAGTCGTCGGGTTGTGGCTGGACATCACCGAGGCCACCGAAGCGGCCGAGCGGGTCAAGAGCAGCGAAGAACGCTATCGAATCCTGGTCGAAGATTCACCCGCCATGATCTGCCGTTACCTGCCCGACCTGACCCTGACCTTTGGCAATCAGCCCCTGGCCAGCTACCTGGAGTGCACGACCGGGCAGTTGCCGGGCATCAATCTGAGCAGTTGGCTGTCCGACGAGCAGCGTGAAGCCTTTGTGCAGCGTATTGCGGGTTTGACTCCACAGTCTCCGGTGAGCTCCGCTGAAATCAGCCTGCAACTGCCGGGTCGCGAATATGCCTGGTGGGTGTGGTCGGACCGGGGGATTTTCGACGAACAGGGCAACTTGCTGGAAGTACAAGCCGTTGGCCGCGACAACACCGAGGTGCGTCGCTCACAGCAGCAACTGACCCACAGTGCGAAAATGGCCACCCTTGGCGAAATGGCCACGGGGCTGGCCCACGAAATCAACCAGCCGTTAAACGTCATGCGCATGGCCGTGGCGAACGTGCTCAAGCGTCTGAGCAACGGCGATGCACAGATCGAATACCTGCAGGAAAAGCTTGCCCGTATCGACGGGCAAGTCCAGCGCGCGGCGCGGGTGGTAGACCACTTGCGGGTGTTTGGTCGTCGCTCGGAAATTGAACAGCAAGTGTTCAATCCTTCGCAGGCGATGGAAGGCTCCGTGGCCTTGCTCAGCGAAGGCCTGCGCGGTAAAGGCGTGGAATTGCGCAGTGAAGGCCAGGTGTGTGACGTGCAGGTGCGTGGCCATGTCGACCAGCTTGAGCAAGTGCTGATCAACCTGATGGTCAATGCCCGTGATGCGCTGATGAGCAAGCGAGAAACCGACCGCGACTTTGAGCCCTGGATTGCCCTGAGTATCGAGTCCGATGCACAGCATGTGTGCCTGAGAGTGGACGACAACGCAGGCGGTATTGACCCGCGTCTGCTGGAGCGGATCTTCGAACCTTTCTTCACTACCAAGCCCATTGGTCTTGGCACGGGCCTGGGGTTGTCCGTGAGCTACGGCATCATCGACAACATGGGCGGGCGGTTGAGCGTCAGCAACACCGGGCACGGCGCCCGGTTTTGCGTGGAGTTGCCGGTGGTTGAAGTGCAGGAGTGAGGTGCTGCGATATTGACGACATTGCGAGTGCTACTCGTCAGCGGCTACATGCAGTAGGCGTGTAGCCGCTGAGGAGCGAAGCGAGGCTGCGATCGGCTGCGCAGCAGTCGTAAAACCCTGCAGCGCGGTGTATCTGATACACCGCGCTGCAGGGGTTTAGTCGCTTTTCGTGATCGGTCGCAAAGAGTTAAAGCACCAACTGGGCGCGACCGCCTTGGTTGCAGGAGAGGTTGGCGCCGACATCGGCGTTACCTAGGGTTATGCCTAGTGTCTCGAGCGGTTAGTTCATTAGCTTATTCTTCATCACACTCAGCTTTGCCATATGTACCGAGCTGATGATGGCCGCTGCGGTCTTTGTCCACTTGAACGGCTTGGCTGAATGCTCGTTATG
>NZ_JCBCUZ010000058.1:0-4435 GCF_059862735.1 Pseudomonas sp. MF06569
GGTAGTTGCCTGGGGGCGGGGGCCTGTGTGGGAGCGGGCTTGCTCGCGATGGCCGTGCTTTGGTGACTCAGTCACACCGAGCAGTTCGCATCCCAAGCCAGCCCGCTCCCACAGGTTTTGCAGTGGTTTCTACAGGATTTGCTATGCTCGCGCCCTCGACCGCAAGCGCCAACATAGGCGTGTCCAGTTCACATTGAGCCTATTTATGTCTGCTGATACTCAAGCCACAACGGTGCGTTTTTCCCGTTCCGACTACAGAACCCTGGGCCTTGCCGCCCTGGGCGGGGCGCTGGAAATTTACGACTTCATCATTTTCGTGTTCTTCGCCCTGACCCTCAGCCAGCTGTTTTTTCCGCCGGACATGCCCGAATGGCTGCGTTTGCTGCAAAGCTTCGGGATTTTCGTGACCGGTTATCTGGCGCGTCCGTTGGGCGGGATTCTGATGGCGCACTTTGCCGACCATCTGGGACGCAAGCGGGTCTTCAGCCTGAGCATCCTGATGATGGCGCTGCCCTGTCTGCTGATCGGGATCATGCCCACTTACGCGGATATCGGTTACTTCGCGCCGCTGATCCTGTTGGCGCTGCGCATCCTGCAGGGTGCGGCGGTAGGGGGGGAGGTGCCCAGTGCCTGGGTATTTGTGGCCGAGCACGCTCCGGCCGGTCGCCGGGGCTTTGCCCTGGGTTTCCTGCAAGCGGGGCTGACCTTTGGCTACTTGATTGGCGCCTTGACCGCGACGCTTCTCGCCCAGATGTTCACACCAGCAGAAATCCTCGATTACGCCTGGCGCTTTCCCTTCCTGCTCGGTGGCGTATTCGGTGTGATTGGCGTGTGGCTGCGTCGCTGGCTCAGTGAAACCCCAGTGTTTTTGGCCCTGCGCGAGCGTAAGGAAGGCCGGGCCGAGTTCCCGTTGCGCACGGTTTTGCGTGATCACCGTGGGTCTTTGCTGCCGGCGGCGTTGCTGACCTGTGTCCTTACCAGCGCCGTGGTGGTGTTTGTGGTGATCACGCCGACCGTGATGCAGCAACGCTTTGGCATGACTGCCAGTCACACCTTTGCGTTGAGCAGCCTGGGCATTGTGTTTTTGAATATCGGCTGTGTGCTGGCCGGTCTGATCGTCGACCGTATCGGCGTCTGGCGCAGCATTGCGCTGTACAGCGTTTTGCTGCCACTGGGTATCGGCCTGTTGTACGCCAGCCTGGTAGGTCAGTGGGCACTGCCAGGCCTGGCCTATGCATTTGCCGGTTTGACCTGCGGGATTGTCGGGGTGGTGCCGTCGGTGATGGTTGGCCTGTTTCCTGCGCCGATCCGCGTCTCGGGCATTTCGTTTACCTACAACATCGCCTACGCACTCTGGGCCAGCACCACGCCGTTGCTGCTGATCGCGCTGATGCCGTGGAGTCCGTGGGTGTGCGTGGCGTTCTGCGGGGTGATGGGGGTGGTCGGGTTGCTCACGGCCCGGCGCTATGGTTCCAGCGGTGCCACTCAGGTCGAACAGCGCTTGTTGGCCAAGGCCGAGATGTAAGGGTTTGACCTTCTGTCATCGCAGTGATTGCTGGCTTTAATAGGAAGCATTACTATTCGCGCCCCACCTGTGTAGTCCCCTGCGATGACTCAGAAAGTGCCCCGTAAAACGGGCTTCTTTGACCATTACGAAGAGTTGATCGGAACCTGGACCCGGCGCCTGCGCAACCGACAGCAGGCCCAAGACCTCGCCCATGACACTTTTGTCCGCGTGCTCGAATCCAATCTGGATGCGGTCGAGCAACCGCGTGCGTATTTGCACCAGACAGCACGCAATATCGCGGTGGACGGTTTTCGTCGTGAAGAACTGCGCGACGCCAAGGAGCAGGCAGGTGCTGCTTCAGGGGCGGGCGAAACCGGCGATCCGGAGCAGTACATGCGCGCCCTGCAGTTGGCTGAGTCGGTTGAAAGGGCACTGCAGGAACTCCCGATCAATTGCCGTAAAGTCTTTGTCTGGCAGAAGATCGAAGGCCTCACCCAGGCCGAAATTGCCGAGCGCCTGGGGCTGTCCAGGAACATGGTGGAAAAGTATATGATCCGCACCCTGCGCCATCTGCGTGAACGTGTGGGGCCTGCGTGATGACATCGGTAAAGGATTGCATGATGGATACACGTGACTGTACGTGTGACAGCGCGAGCGTGCGCGATGCTGCCGCGACCTGGTTTGCGCGGGTGCAAGCGCAAACCCTGAGCGTGGCCGAGCAGGCCGAATTCGAGGCCTGGCTTGCTCAGCACGCCAGCCATGAAGTGGAATACCAATGGCTGGCCAGCCTGTGGTCCGCTGCCGACCTGCTGCCCAAGGCCCGACTGCAGGCGTTGTGCGAAGCGCCGGCACCCAGGCTTGAGCGTCGCTCGTTTCTGGCTTACGGGCTGGCCGCGAGTGTTGTGGCTGCAGTGGCCGGGGCGGGTCTGTGGATGCAGCTGCACTCCTCAGCGGGCTACCAGGCAGAGTTCGCCACGGCGATGGGCGAGCGGCGCACAGTGACCTTGCCCGATGGTTCATCCATTGAACTCAATGGCCGCAGCCAGGTACGGGTCAATTTCGAACGCCGCCAGCGCACGGTCGAGCTGCAACAGGGCGAGGGAATGTTCAGCGTGGCCCGGGATGCCGACAGACCGTTTGTGGTTCAGGCCGGGGCCGGGCAGGTGACAGTGACCGGTACCCGTTTTGATGTGCTGCGTGAGGGGGACCAGGCTCGGATCGCGGTGGAGTCAGGGCATGTGCGGGTGCAGGGTGCCAATCCGGACGCAGCGGTCAACCTGACGGCGGGGCTGGGTACGGTCGTCGACGCGCAGGGGCAGGTGGCTGCCGTGCAGCCGGTCAATACTCGAACGCTGACGGCCTGGCGCAAGGGGCAATTGGTGTTTGAGGACGCCACCTTGGGTGAAGTGGCCGCGCAAGTGTCCCGTTATCGCGACAAGCCTGTGCACGTGAGTTCCCCGGCGATCGCCCGGTTGAGGTTGTCCAGCGTGTTCAAAACCGATGACACCGATGCGCTGCTCAAGGCCTTGCCACAGATCCTGCCGGTCGCTGTCCGGGCGCGGGCAGACGGCAGCCAGGAAATCATTGCCCGAAAATAATTGGGCAATCGATTCAGGTTTTTTTCGAGTTCTTCGTCTTCTTGATCAACTGCAACTGGTTTGCATTAACAGTCGCTCTCAAGTGCGATCCACAGGGCAAGACTCGACGTGAAAAACAACAATTTTCGAGGGCGACTTTTTTCGCTTGAAACACCTTTGAGTACTCCAGCTTCTATTCCCCGAACGCGCTTGCTGCCGCTGGCGTTGGCCCTGGCGGTCAGCGCAGCGATGCCGGGTGCCTTTGCCGGGCAATCCCGGTCGAATGCCATTCACATTCAGTCCCAGCCCTTGGGTGGCGCATTGAGCCAGTTGGCTCAACAGACCTCGCTGCAGGTGTTTTTCAGCCCGCAACTGGTGGCGGGCAAGCAGGCGCCTGCGGTCGATGGCAACCTGTCGCCCGAGCAGGCCCTGGCGCAGTTGCTGCAGGGCAGTGGCTTGAGCTACGCGCTGGATGGCGATGCGGTGACCCTGGGGGTGGCGCCAACGGTCAGTGCCGCACCTTCCGGCCCGCTGGAGCTGGGGCCGGTGGATGTGAAGGTGGTCGGTAACTGGCTGAGCGATGCCAATGACGCGGTGGTGCAGAATCATCCGGGCGCCCGGACGGTGGTGCGTCGCGAGGCAATGGTCGAGCAGGGCGCGATGAACGTCAGTGACGCGCTCAAGCGTATTCCGGGGGTGCAGGTGCAGGCGTCCAACGGTACCGGCGGCAGCGATATCTCGCTGAACGTAGGCGTACGCGGTTTGACTTCGCGGCTGTCGCCGCGCTCCACCGTGTTGATCGACGGTATTCCGGCGGCGTTTGCGCCCTATGGCCAGCCACAGTTGTCGATGGCCCCGATTTCGCAGGGTCTAGCTGTTTCTAATAATTGTGATCTAGGTCGCCAAGCGGGTGGAGGCTCTGCATTCGCCTGATTGGGGGCCGGATACGGAAATAGCCAACGGAGTGATAATGGAAGGGGGGGTGAGGCTGTGGGTGATAGCTAATGGTTTGGAGATATATCCTTGAACCTATGGCTGCTTAGCTCAACGAAAAGATAGGCGGTATTTTCTACTCTGTGTGAGTAGGATATATGTCCGTGAAGGTCATTATTTGGTTTAAAGATACAAGTATGTATCGTGGCAGGATACATAGTGGTTGTAAATTCCTACGGTGTAGGAATGTGTATATCCGCAAAGCGAAAAATAGCTTCACGGGTATAAGTAGGCGGCCGCGAAAACTGAGTGCAACACCTGACCTTTCCGGTACGGTGCTGCCCCTATGTCCTATTCCGAACTCAGCGTTGAAGAGCGCGCGATCATTCAGCTCAGTCAAGCTCAAGGCTTCACCCTG
>NZ_JCBCUZ010000059.1:0-3936 GCF_059862735.1 Pseudomonas sp. MF06569
CGGTGCGCTCGTCGGTGATTTTCTGGCCAGTGCGATACGCAGCAGCGGCAGTGGCCGAACGGCCACCGCTTCTGCTGATGCTCTGAACACTGGCCGACCCAATCGCCACGCCGCTTTGCTCCTGATCCTGCTTTTGATTTGCCCCGTAGGGGCCGCACGCAATCGTAGATTGCTAAAGTGCGCCCTTGCTTTGCTTCGGGGGGTATGTGTCAGCCGATACTCTACTGTAAACCCACAGAATTCACATCACCTGGATCAACCACACGAGCACGGTATATCCTCATTTTTTCATCACACTGGGACGGACTGAATGGCTAACGATTTGGAAGAACTCAAACGTAAACGGGATCAAGCCATCGCCCGTGTTCAACAAGCCGAAGCACGCCTCAAAGCAAACACCAAACAGGAGGATGATCGGGTCAAGGTCATTACAGGGGCATGGCTGGCCTCAGAAGCAACATCGGGGCGCGCTGATGCCTCAGCCGTGCTGGCTGGCCTGAATAGCTTCTTAACGCGCCCAAGCGAGCGTAAGGCGCTCCTGGGCGACGATGGTCGGGGTTCTGAGGCATTCAGACGTGTCTTCGGCATTCAGGGCGCTGTCGCGCAGGAGGGGGAACCAGCCCCTAAGAATTGATTACCAAGCAAGCGAAGCGCGCAGGGCGGAGCCTGCGCCGCGAAGGAGCGAAACGCCCTTGCACTGCCTCCTGTCGTGCACGTAGCCAGGAGGGCGTGCAGGGACTGGAGCGGCGCGCTCTATGATCCATCCCGGGTTTTCAGGTCTCGATGTTGTTTGCAGCACCGTTCTTTCTTGTTCTTTCTTGTTTATAAGGGTCTGCCACGGCTCTAAACCGGGGCTTTCAGCCTGTTTACTCTGCCTTTTTCCGGGTTAACTCTGCCTTTTTCCGGGTTAACTCTGCCTTTTTCCGGTCGTTATCCACATCTCTGCCATGGAAAAAAGTTGGCAGAGTTGGCTTATTCTGCCAATGTATTTTCTCGGCAGAATAACCCGGAGGTTGGCAGAGTTGGCAAAGGATGCAGTGACAACGGCGAAGAGAGCCTTGAGTCGAGCAGAGCGCTACGACCCGAGCGCGGAGCGCCTTCCTGGTGAGCGGTGGATCTCTATGACCAATGCTCTAACTCGTGCGGGCCACGGTCTGACGCTGGCCGAAAAGCGCATAGTTGGCTGTGCAGTGTCGAAGCTCGATAGCTACAAGGCTATTCGGCCGGGAGACGTGCCTATAACCCGCATCACTGCTGCTGAATACGTCGATGCGTTCGGTGTGGATTTGACCACGGCCTACGAGCAGCTCCAGGACGCCGCGAAACAGCTCTACAACCGATCCATCACGTTCTACGAGGCTGCAAGCAAGCGCAGCGGTAAACCACTGCCACCGACCCGTGTGCAAATGCGTTGGGTAGGGCAAGTGAAGTACCAGGAAGGTGAGGGCTGGGTAGAGCTGCATTGGTGGCCAGCGTTGCTGCCGCACCTGACGGGACTGCGCAAAAACTTTACGAGTTATCAACTTCAACAGGCCAGTGCCCTGCGCTCGGTCTATTCGTGGCGGTTGTTGGAGCTACTGACTCGCTTCGAGGATACCGGCTGGCTGGAAATCAGCATTGAGGACTTCGCCCAAGCGATGGACGCCACGGAGAAACAGCAGGCCGACTTCGCTGCGATCCGCCGCAAGATTATCGAGCCTGCGGTGAAGGAGCTAATGGCAAAGGACGGCTGGATGATCCAGTGGCGTCCCGTAAAGAAGGGCCGCAAGGTCGGTGCGTTGCGCTTTGACTTCAAGCGCAACGAGCAAATGGCCTTGCCCCTATAGCCCAGCCGAAGGGCTGATGCTTTGAAATAGACCCCTTGCTTCGGCAAGGGGTGACCGGCTTAGAACAAGCCCGATGCTTTAAGCACCAGGATACCGATCAGGGTCACTTTACCGACCCAATAGATAACCTGGAGAGCGAAAATGATTTCCATCGCTGATTCCTTATTGTTGTTGTTCAAACGCAACCCCGTCCGCAGTCGCGTCGGGTACCTCGCATGCAACAACAATTCACGGTACCACTCGTCTGAACCCCATAACTCACAGTGAAAATGTTGTTTTTGGAGTTGACGACCGTGTCATTCAGCCTTATATTTGACTCGTCGCTTAATCAAATATGTAAGAATGTCCGACTTGTTTGCACACTTAAAACAAGTGTCTCACATCTATGTGCGGAATGCAATACCTCATCCTTAAAAAAACCGCTCAATGAGCGGTTTTTTTTTGCCTGAGAACCCACGTTGAGCAGTCTCAGCCTAGGCGAGGCCCGCGCTTTGGCTTATCTGGCCCCGACGGTCGCTGCGGCATGCTCCCGTCAGCCCGAGTTGCTGTGCGCTGCTCGAACGCCCGAACGTTGCCCTCTGCCACGTCACGCAAATCGCTGGCAGCGTCTTCAAGGCGCTTCAGAGCCTCCATCTCTGGCCACTGATTCGAATACATCCCTCGCAATTGCCGGATCTGTTTCTCTTGCTCTTGGATCGCGCTGAGCGCTTCGACCAGCTCGGGCTGCGCCCGGTGTGGGCTTTTCTCGATCAGACGGCGGGCATCACTCAGCGTGCTTTGCGTCGCCACCAACACCTCCAGTTTGCGCGCTTGGGCGCAATCGGCCTCTAGCCGCTGGGCCGTCGTCAACAAACCCTCGGTGTCACGATAAACCTGCACCAGGTTAGAACCCGTCGGGGAGTGTTCCAACCGTTCGACCAGTCCCATTCTCACGCCGCGCACATGGTCGCGGCGCTCCGCGTCCATGGAGCGCTCCAGTCCATTGACCACCCGCATTCTGTCCTCGATGTCCTGCCGCAACTTGTCGTCGCCGTAATGCAACAGCAGATCGTCTTCGATGCGGCGCGGCTGCTTGGCCAACGTCGGCAATTGCGACTCGATGCGCTCCAGCTCGACGCTCAGTTCGCGGCGGTCGGCCTGCCACTGTCGGGCCTGCACCAGTTCCTGCGACGAGTTGAACTGATCGACCGCCTTATCGGCCACCCGATCCACCTCAATCGTGCGGCCAAACGTGTCAGCCACCCAAGCCCTGGTCGGATGCTTCTCCCGCCATTGCTGCGCCTGTGCCTTGGCCTGTTCGGCCTGGCCCTTCAGCCGCTGGGCCTCTGCCACGAAGGGCGGGGGCTCAGCGTTAAGCCGTCCGCGCAGAACCCCAGCAGTGGTTTTGGCGTGATGGATCGCGTTCTTGGCCTCGCTGAGCTGGCGACGCAGTTCGGCCACTCGACGGCCTTGTTCCTGGCGTTCTTGCTCTTGCTGCCGCGCAGCCGCAGCAGCGGCCTGCATCGGGGCGAAATGTTCGAAGTGGTAAATCTGCGCGTCGAGCTGGGCCAGCTCTTGGCGCTCTCCGCGTAATTCATTCTCCTGGGCGAGAATGGACAGGGAAGGTTCGGCACGTCGCTTGGCTGCCCGCTTGGCTGCCGTGAGGTCGGGCCCTTCATGCAGGGTCGGCAACCGCAGGGTCTCCATGAATCGCATCAGGGCGTCCGCATGCCGATCCAGCGGCAGCGGCCCTATGTCGAATTCAGCGATAGCCGCAGCGGCTTGGTCGGCCAGACTGCGCATGTCGATGCGCTCATCGAGCCCGGCACGTTCCAGCGCCTGATTGGTGGAGTCTTCCACCATGCCCCTGATCCACAGCACCTCCGCCGAACTACGTGGCTTCACGTCCAGCTCGCGGGTTTTCTCGGTGAGCTGCCCGCTGGCATCCATCCGCCGGGTGGTGAACATAAGGTGCACATGGTGGTTGCGCTGATCCCCTTCCGTTCCAGGACGGTGGATCGCGGCCTCGGCTGCTACGCCGTAGCGCTCGACCATCGCCCCGGCGATGGCGTCCACCAGTTCCCGTCGCTGCACCTCGGTCAACTCATGCGGCAATGCCACCAACAGCTCG
>NZ_JCBCUZ010000006.1:0-202184 GCF_059862735.1 Pseudomonas sp. MF06569
TGAGCTAACCAATACTAATTGCCCGTGAGGCTTGACCATATAACACCCAAGCAATTTGCGTCGAAGAGACCAGATTGCGGTGTGTGAAGACGATACAAACCGAAAGTTTGCGACTCACAAAACACCAGACTATTACATACCCATTCGCTGGAGCGTAAACCGAAAGGTAAACGACCTGGCTACCGAATTTCTTGACGACCATAGAGCATTGGAACCACCTGATCCCATCCCGAACTCAGAAGTGAAACGATGCATCGCCGATGGTAGTGTGGGGTTTCCCCATGTGAGAGTAGGTCATCGTCAAGATTAAATTCCAAAATCCCTGTCTGCTCGCGCAGACGGGGATTTTGTTTTTATAGAAGTACCAAGTTTTCGCAGAGACGTTTTCATGACGGATCTGACACAGAATTTCTTGACGACCATAGAGCATTGGAACCACCTGATCCCATCCCGAACTCAGAAGTGAAACGATGCATCGCCGATGGTAGTGTGGGGTTTCCCCATGTGAGAGTAGGTCATCGTCAAGATTGAATTCCGAAACCCCTGTCTGCTAACGCAGACAGGGGTTTTGTTTTTGCGCAATATAAATCCCCAGCCCCTTCTGTTCTCAAGCCCTTCCTGTATCCCTTTTTAAAGCCACGGCTGCGCTTTCGTCGGATTAAACACATAGCTACCAAAAGTGGCTAAGTATTCCGCAATTGGTGCCGACAGCCTGTTGAGCAATGCGTACGAGCAGATCTGCCTAGAGGCTGTCTGCGCTGTTACACACAACGGTGCCCACGTACGCATCCAACCTTTTGGCATAAGAAGTCCCATGCTATGAATCTAAAGTTCAGCCATAAAATCCTTCTGGCCGCTTCAGGGGTCGTGGTTCTGGCGTTTGCATTATTCACTTTGTATAACGACTACCTGCAGCGCGACACCATCAAGCAAAACATCGAGTCTTCGGTGCAGCAAGCTGGCAACCTGACAGCCAGCAGTGTTCAGAATTGGCTCAGTGGCCGCATCCTGGTGCTGGAGAGCCTCGCACAAAGCATTGCGCATCAAGGCAGCCAGGCTGATCTGCCTGGCCTGGTCGATCAGCCAGCGTTTACCTCCAACTTCCAGTTCACCTACGTCGGGCAAGCCAACGGAGTTTTTACCCAGCGCCCCGATGCCACAATGCCCGAAGGTTATGACCCCCGTGAGCGCCCTTGGTACAAGCAAGCTGTAAGCGCTGGTCAGACCATGCTGACACCGCCCTACATGGCAGCTGTCGGGGGCTTGATTGTGACCATCGCCATGCCGGTTAAAAAAGGCGGTGAGCTGCTCGGTGTGGTCGGCGGTGATCTGAGCCTCGATAGCCTGGTCAAAATCATTAACTCAGTTGATTCAGGTGGTCTGGGTTATGCGTTTTTGGTGAGCAGCGATGGCCAGATCATCGTCAGTCCGGATAAAAATCAGGTGATGAAAAACCTGAAGGATATCTACCCGTCCAGTGCTCTACGCATTGAAAAAGGTGTTCAGGAAGTCAGGCTCGACGGCCAGGAGCGGATTATTTCCTTTACCCCGGTGACAGGCTTGCCGTCCGCAGATTGGTTTATCGGTCAATCCATCGACAAAGAAAAGGCTTACGCGCCGCTGTCTAAATTCCGCACATCGGCAGTGATTGCGATGTTTATTGCCGTGGCCGCGATTGCACTGCTGCTGAGCTTGTTGATCCAGGTATTGATGCGTCCGCTCACTACGATGGGGCGTGCGATGCAAGATATCGCGCAAGGCGAAGGCGACCTGACTCGGCGCTTGGTCATTGAGAACAAGGATGAATTCGGGGAGTTGGCCAGCTCGTTCAACCAGTTCGTTGAGCGTATTCACGCGTCAATCAGCGAAGTGTCCTCTGCTACCCGCCATGTGCATGATTTGTCTCACCGCGTCATGGCATCGTCCAACGCATCCATTGTCGGTTCGGACGAGCAGAGTGCGCGAACCAACAGCGTGGCCGCCGCCATCAACGAGTTGGGCGCTGCCACCCAGGAAATCGCCCGCAATGCTGCCGACGCGTCACAGCATGCCAGCGGAGCCAGTGAGCAGGCAGACGATGGTCGCAAGGTTGTCGAGCAGACCATCCAGGCCATGACCGAGCTTTCGCAGAAGATCAGTCTGTCGTGTGCGCAAATCGAAACCCTGAATGCCAGCACCGACAATATTGGCCACATTCTGGATGTGATCAAAGGCATCTCTCAGCAAACCAACCTGCTGGCCCTCAACGCAGCCATTGAGGCCGCGCGTGCGGGGGAGGCGGGTCGAGGCTTTGCCGTGGTGGCCGATGAGGTGCGCAACCTTGCTCACCGCACTCAGGAGTCGGCGGAGGAGATACATAAAATGATCACCTCGCTGCAAGTGGGTTCCCGCGAAGCGGTCAGCACCATGAATGCGAGCCAGGTTTCCAGCGAAGAAAGCGTCGAGGTCGCCAATCAGGCGGGGGCTCGATTGATCAGCGTGACTCAACGTATCGAAGAAATCGACGGAATGAACCAGTCGGTTGCCGCCGCAACCGAGGAACAGACCGCCGTGGTCGAAACCCTCAATGTGGATATCAACCAGATCAACCTGCTTAACCAGCAAGGTGTGGTGAACCTCAACGAAACCCTCAAGGACTGCGATGCCCTTTCGCAGCAAGCCAGTCGTCTCAAGCAATTGGTCGACAGCTTCAAGATCTGAGGATCGCAAGTCGCTCAAGACTTATCCACAGCCCTGGCGTTTCAAGCGTCAGGGCTGTTTTGCATTCTGAGTGTTCAGATAGTGGGTTATAGCCGTAACACCGCGTTGCAGATGTAACTCCAACTCTGCAATGCATGACTCAACATCTCTGGCTCGGGCATGACGCAACAGTGCCCTGTGATCGTCCTGGCACAATTTGCCAAGGTCCATCTGCTCAAGGTTAAAACGCAGAAAGCGTTCTTCCTCGATAAGCCCTGCCTCAATCAACGCCAGCAGTTTTCGATTCGGCGCCCTGCAGTAAAGCGCCTGATGAAATTGCCGGTTGAGTGTGCCGATCTTGCCGAAATCTGTTTCGGATTCAAGTGCCTCGATATAGCTGTCGGCCGTTTCAAAGTCTTCGTCAGTCAGCAGTGGTACTGACAGACGCAGTGCCTGGGCTTCAAGCAACAGGCGCAGCTCGTAGGTCTCCAGCGAGTTGTCCTCGATCAAAGGAGCAACAACCGCGCCTTTGTATTGCACGACCTGCAGCAAGCCTTGAGCTTCAAGCTGACGCAGTGCCTCGCGCACGGGCATTCGGCTAACGCCAAACAACTGTGCCAACGCTTCTTGGCGGATTGCGGTGCCGCATGGCAAGCGGCCATCAAGAATGGCGTTGCGCAAGGTTTCTTCAATCACCGCCCGCGCCAAATGAGCGGGTATGGGGCCTGATACAACTATGCTGTTTAAAGGATTGAGTTTGACGGCCACGTTGCTACTACCTACGCCGAAAGTTCAGCACGCTTGTTTGGATCCAATTCAAGTTAGGTACTGACCCAATCCTTGTCAAACCTTGTTACGTTTAGTTTAGCCTGACTGCGAGATAAGAGATTGCATGGTGCCACTATCTTTCTTTTCCAGGACGCTTCATCCCGCTCCCTTTTGTCAGGGCCTGTGCCCTACAATCGCCAAAATCAAAGCTGCCCAAATCGCAGCCTTAATGCACAGCAGGTGAAGGATGGGCGTACTCAGCAAGAACGATGTGGGGGAGTTGCGGTTGCGTACTCCTGAGTCGCCCCACATTGCACTCACTCAAATAGTTCGCCAGCCGTGGCTGTGGTGCATTTTGCTCTTGGCCTCAGTGGTGCGGTTCTATGGTTTTACAGCCTCTGCCGTCTGGTGCGACGAGGGCTCCAGCCTGATGCTGAGCGACTATCCCCTCGCCGAAATCTGGTTGCATGCGTCGCACGATGTTCACCCTCCGTTGTATTTCATGCTGCTTCATGGCTGGATGGCGCTGTTTGGTGACGGTCTTGTCTCCATCCGAGCCCTGAGTGTCTTGCCGGGTATCGCAACCGTATTGCTGGGCATGTGGCTCGTGCGGTTGATTGCCACCCAAAGAGCCGCGTTACTGGCCGGGCTTCTGCTGGCATTGCTGCCGACTGCAGTGCGTTACAGCCAGGAAGTGAGGATGTACTCGCTCATGGGGCTGTGGCTGATAGGCGCCACGATTGCGCTGGTCTATTGGGTTAAAGCGCCGCATAAACTCCGTTATCCGGTCATTTACACCGGGTTGATGGCGGCAGCGTTCTATACGCATTACTTCACCGCTTTCTGTGTGATCGCCCACTGGCTCTATCTGTTGATCAGTGGCCGTAGCTCCGGGTGGTTGATCAAGCGTCCCGCCTGGTGGTTGGCCAATGTTGCCATTGTGTTGTTGTTTCTACCCTGGCTCCCCGGCCTGGTGGATCTGCTGCAGCACATGGACGACCTCAAGAGCGGCGGTGATGTGGGCTGGGAGCCTGCAGTCGATGCCCGATCTTTGCCCGCCATGACCTGGCAGCTTTTGATTCAGGACGAAGGCGACAACCTGCCTTGGCCGCTGTTCTGGCTGGCACCGCTTGCACTGCTGGGCGGCTTGGTATGGATGGCGGTTCGCGATTCATCCCGGCATAAATTCACTGGATTGATCGTGATTTACACCCTGCTGCCGATCCTGGCCATTTACGCCGTGTCGTTTGTCTCGCCGCTGTTTATCGAGCGTTACGTGATGTTTGCCGCACTTGGCTTGCCACTGCTTGTGGCGATCGCAGTGGATCGTCTGCTCAAGCACAAGCGTGCGTTAGCCTTCGCACTTTTGTCACTGTTTGTTGGCACTGAGTTGGTGGGCCTGCGCAGTAACTTCAGCAGCGATGCCGACCATTTTGATCGTCTGGTTGAGCACGTAAACCAACAGTTCCTGCCTGGTGACCGGATCGTAGTCAGTGACCTGTTCTGGTACTTCAGTTACGTCTACTACAACAAGACCGGGATTGAACCCCTGCTCTACACGCCGCCCACAGACAGTGGCGCATCCGGACGTCCGAACAACTACGGGTTTGGCACGCTGGTGAACGCCAATGGGGCCAAGATCTACGTTGATCGACTGGCAGACTTGCCGGCCGGTACGGGGCGGGTCTGGCTGATCAGCAGCAAAGAGCTGCCGGACGATTTCGGCTCTATTCCAGCAGGTTGGCACAAAGCACAGGACTTGGCCGTCGATGACACCCAGGCTCGACTATATTTGACCTGCCTTGGGGCCGAATGCGGCCCTGAACCTGAATGGAGTCAACTCAATGCAAAAGCCAACCCATAGCCTCCCGTCCTTGTTCAAACAGCTGGGCCTGCCGTCCAGCCCCGAAGATATCGAAAAATTTGTCACAACCCATTCACCGCTCAAGCCTGACCTGAAGCTTGAAGACGCATTTTTCTGGACGCCTGCCCAAGCGGCGTTTTTGCGTGAAGAGCATCTTGAGGATGCCGACTGGGCTGAAATCGTCGACCAACTGAACCTCATGCTGCGCACAAAACCGATCGTAGGTAAGCAGAAATAAATGGCAACACTTGACTGTGATCATCTGGCCGCGCAATATTAATAGTTAGCAAACTAACATTATGTGACGCCTCTTGCCTGACACTCTCGATCCACTGCAAATGAGCATCAGCACCGGGATGGTGGTTGCGACTCGCCATTGGCGTCGCGTCTGCCAGGCTACGCTGGTCAACTACGGCATTTCCGAAGCCTGTGCCATGCCGCTCCTGATTATCGGGCGCTTGGGGGAGGGGGTGAGACAAGTCACCGTGGCCCATGCTGCCGGGATGGAAAGCCCGTCGCTGGTGCGTCTGCTCGATCAGCTGTGCAAGGCCGGCTACGTACGCCGCTGTGAAGATGCCAGCGACCGACGCGCCAAAACCCTGAGTCTTACCGACACCGGACGCGTCCTGGTGCAATCCATTGAAGCCCAACTCGTGCAACTGAGAAGAGCGGCTCTGGCAGGCATTTCGCTGGCTGACCAGGAAGCCGCACTGCGTGTGATCAAAGCCTTTGAAGCGGCCGGTCAACTGCCTGACGGAGCGATGAATTGAACGGGTTTTTCAGCAGCATGCCGCCTGCCCGTGACTGGTTCTATGGTGTGCGCACGTTCGCCGCATCGATGATCGCGCTGTATATCGCATTGTTAATGGAAATGCCCCGTCCGTATTGGGCCATGGCCACGGTTTACATCGTCTCCAGCCCCTTCGTCGGGCCTACCAGTTCCAAGGCGGTGTACCGCGCACTGGGCACCCTGATCGGCGCTGCGGCTGCCGTATTTTTTGTCCCGCTATTTGTGCAAACGCCATTTCTGCTGGTGTTGGTGATCGCGCTCTGGACCGGCATTTTGCTGTTTCTGTCGCTGCACCTGCGCACTGCCAACAGCTACATATTCATGCTTGCCGGTTACACCATGCCCATGATCGCTTTGCCGATTGTGGATAACCCGCTGAACGTCTTCGACATCGCCGTCTCGCGTACCGAGGAAATCATGCTCGGGATAGTCTGCGCGGCGGTGGTCGGCAGCATGTTCTGGCCTCGCCGCTTGACCCCGGTTTTTATCGACTCGGCGGCCAAGTGGTTCGCCGATGCGAGCAATTACAGCAAGCACTTTCTGGCTCGCGACGTTGAGCCGAGCAAAGCCAGCGGCCTGCGCGCCTCGATGGTCACGACCTTCAACAGTCTGGAAATGATGATTGGCCAACTGCCCCATGAGGGCGCGCACCCGCAAACCGTGCGCAATACCAAAGAGTTGCGCGGGCGCATGATCCACTTGTTACCCGTGGTCGATGCACTGGACGACGCACTCTACGCGCTGGAGCGTCGCGCCCCTGAACTGCTCGATAAAGTCACTCCTTTGCTCGACCATGCTCAGTTGTGGCTTGAAAGTACCCGGGAAGGGGCTTCGATCGAGCATTGGCAAGCATTGCGCCATGAACTCGAAGCGTTACAACCCAGTGCCGCGGCGCTGGATGATCGTCGCCAATTGGTCTTTTCCAACGTGCTGTATCGACTGGGCGAATGGATCGACCTGTGGCAAGACTGTCGCAGCTTGCAAAAAGCCATATCGACCGGCAGTCAGGATGTCTGGCGTGCCGTATACCGGCATTGGCGCCTTGGGCGGCTGACGCCGTTTCTCGATCGCGGGCTGATGCTCTATTCGGCATTTTCCACCGTGACTGCGATTGTCGTCGCCTCAGTGCTGTGGATATTGCTCGGCTGGACCGACGGCGCCAGTGCCGTGATTCTGGCCGCGGTGGCCTGCAGTTTTTTTGCCTCGATGGACGACCCGGCGCCGCAGATCTACCGATTCTTTTTCTGGACCTCGCTGTCGGTGGTGTTCGCCAGCCTGTACCTGTTTGTAATCCTGCCCAACCTGCACGACTTTCCGATGCTGGTGCTGGCGTTCGCAGTGCCGTTCATCTGCGTGGGTACCCTGACCGTACAACCGCGTTTTTACCTGGGCACATTGCTGACCATCGTCAACACCGCTTCGTTTATCAGCATCCAGGGCGCCTACGATGCGGACTTCATGGTATTCATGAACGCCAACCTGGCAGGCCCCATCGGTCTGCTGTTTGCCTTCGTCTGGACCCTGCTTGCGCGTCCGTTCGGTGCTGAGCTGGCGGCCAAGCGTCTGACGCGTTTCAGCTGGCGCGACATCGTCACCCTGACCCAGCCCGCGACTCTGGCCGAGCACCGGCACATGGGGGCGCAAATGCTTGATCGCCTGATGCAGCACTTGCCGCGTCTGGCCTTGACCGGGCAGGACACGGGCAGCGCTCTGCGTGATCTGCGGGTTGCACTCAACCTTCTGGACTTGCTGGCCTATGCGCCAAGGGTCACGGGTATACCGCAACGGCTGTTGCGTCAGGTGGTGAGCGATGTGGGTGACTACTTTTGCGCCTGCCTCAAGGCGGGTGAGCGTTTGCCAATGCCCCTTGGCCTGCAAATGACCATGGACCGCACTCGTCGCGCCCTCAACGCCAACGACCTGCAAGGCGAAGGTGAAACGCGGGTTCACCTGCTGCATGCCCTTAGCGGGCTGCGTCTGGCTTTGCTGCCTGGCGTCGAATTTATCGTCGACAACGACGACCTGCCACATCCTCAGGCTCAAAGCATTGATGGAGCGCCGCTATGATCGGTGATGTAGATATCAGCGGGGTATTCCTGCCCACGCTCCTGGTATTGATGGGCATTACCTATTTACTGTTTTTGGTGGTTCACGGGTTACTCACGCGTGTGCACTTTTACCGTCTGGTCTGGCACCGGGCTTTGTTCAACGTCGGTCTCTACGCTCTGTTACTCGGCGTTGTGGATTCGTTTAGTCGATATCTGATGACATGAAAAAACCTTTACTGACCTTGGGCCGTGTCGTTCTCACCTTATTGGTGGTGACGTTTGCCTGCGTCGTGGTCTGGCGCATGACCATGTATTACATGTTTGCTCCCTGGACCCGCGACGCCCACATCCGAGCCGACATTGTGCAAATAGCTCCCGATGTCTCGGGCCTGATCAAGCAGGTCGATGTGCGTGACAACCAGCTCGTCACCCGTGACCAGGTGTTGTTTGTCATTGATCAGGAACGCTTCAAACTGGCGTTGCGCCAAGCCCAGGCCACGGTTGCCGATCGCAAGGAAACCCTGGCGCAAGCCCAGCGTGAAAGCCGTCGTAACAAGGGGCTGGGTAATCTGGTCGCCCGTGAGCTGCTCGAAGAAAGCCAGTCCCGTGAAATGCGCGCTCAGGCCGCACTCACCGAGGCCCAGGTGGCCGTGGACAGTGCCCAGCTCAACCTGGACCGTACCGTCGTGCGCAGCCCGGTTGATGGCTACGTCAATGACCGGGCACCCCGGGTCAATGAGTTCGTCACGGCGGGGCGGCCTGTGTTGTCGATTGTCGACAGCGCCTCGTTCCATATCGACGGTTATTTCGAGGAGACAAAGCTCGATGGCATCCATGTCGGTCAGAGCGTTGATATCCGCGTGATTGGCGACAATGCCCGTTTGCGTGGTCATGTCGAAAGCATCGTGGCGGGTATCGAAGACCGTGACCGTACCAGCGGCCAGAACCTGCTGCCCAACGTCAATCCGGCGTTCAGCTGGGTACGGCTGGCGCAGCGGATTCCGGTGCGCATTGTGTTTGATGATGTGCCGGAGGACTTTCGCATGATCGCCGGTCGCACTGCGACAGTGTCCATTATCGAAGACTCGTCCAAAGACAGACCTGCCCCGGAGAGTGCGCGATGAAAGCCGTTCACCTGGCAGCCGTAGGGCTGGGTTTGCTGCTGTCCGGTTGCCAGTTGCTTGGCCCTGATTACCACTTGCCCAAAGACGCGGCCATGCAACGCCCGGACTTGCAGGGTGAACTGGCGGGCGAGGGTGCCAATGTGATGTCCGCGCCGGTCCCCGACGATTGGTGGAAGCTCTACCAAGACCCGAAACTCAACGAGCTGGTACGTCAGGCGCTGGCCTCCAACACCGACTTGCGGGTCGCGGCGGCGAACCTGTCGCGGGCGCGGGCTCAGGTTGAGCAGGCGCAGTCGGCCGGAGGCTGGAGTGGCTCGGTGAAGGCGGGCGCTCAGCGTCTGCAAGAGTCCGGGGAAGCCTTCCTGCTGGCGGATAAGGTGCCGGTGGCCAACGTCGGCGACCTGGGCATCAGCACTTCGTATCAGTTCGATTTATGGGGCACCTTGCAGCGCGGTATCGAAGCGGCGCAGGCCAATGCCGACGCAACTCAGGCCGCCGCCGACACCGCGCGCATCACCCTGGTAGCGGATGTGGTGCGGGCGTACACCCAAGTGTGCGCAGCCAATGAAGAACACCACATCGCTGATGAATCCCTCAGGCTGCAAGCGCAAAGCACCAGCCTGACCCAGCGTCTGCGTGATGCGGGCCGCGGCGACGAAACTCAAGTCACCCGCTCCGAAACCCAGTTCAAATCGTTGCGGGCAGAATTGCCTCGTTACGAGGCGTTGCGCCAGTCCGGTTTGTTCCGCCTGTCCATGTTGCTGGCCAAGCCGCTGGACCAACTGCCATCGGGCGTTGCCACCTGTGCCGAGCTGCCGCACATCGCGCAACTGCTGCCTGTAGGTGACGGTGCAGCGCTGCTCAAGCGCCGCCCTGACGTGCGTCAGGCCGAACGCCATCTGGCCGCAGCGACCGCTGAGATAGGTGTCGCCACGGGCTCCCTGTACCCGGACATCAGCATCGGTGCCAGCATTGGCACGGTGGGCATCATCGACAACCTGGGCACGGCGCCCACCAACCGCTGGGGCTTTGGCCCGATGCTGAGCTGGACGATTCCGACCAATGGCTCGCGAGCCCGAATTCGTGAAGCAGAGGCTGTCACCCAGGGGGCATTGGCCAGGTTCGACGGCGTAGTGCTCAACGCCATCCGTGAAACTCAGACCAGCCTGGTGCAATACACCGCGCTGTTGCAGCGCCGCGATGCATTGGCAGATGCAGAGCAGTCGGCAAAAACCGCGGCCGATCAGACCCATCAGTTCTTCCAGGCCGGGCGCGAGTCATTTTTGGCCGACTTGCAAGCAACCCGTACCTACACCGACATGCGCGCGCAATTGTCGGCTGCCAATACCCAGGTAGCCATGAGCCAGATCGATCTGTTTCTGGCCCTGGGTGGCGGCTGGGAAAGTGGACGAACGCACGCCCCGGCAAACGCTAAACCCTGACAGCGTTGCTATGCTCTGAACTATCGGTATCAGAACGATGGTTCAGGGCGTTTGCGGGTCTGTAGCCCTCCTCATCGTGCAGACCATGCCTGATGGGGATACTAATAATGAAAAACCCTTATGCTCCCGGTTTCTGGTGTGCTGTAGCGGCGGTAGTGCTGCTTTCGGCGACTTACTTCTACGGCATCATGCTGGCGCACCAGATCGACAAGGCAATGATCTTTCTCGACAGTGCCAGCGCCCTGATTGCCGTACTGGCCATAGTGGTAGTGGCCTGCGCCCTGGTGCAAACCCGGCAAATCAAAAAGCGCCAGATCACCCAAGGCCAGACCCGTGTCCTTATCTGGGACACCAAGGTTGCATTGCGCCGGGTCGAAACGGTATTCGATCGCTATTTCTGGGGGAGCTACTGGCAGCCGGGCCGAACCTTCCAGGAGTTCATGGGCGAGCTGACCGGCACGCCGCTGGAAAAGAGCCTGGATGCCCTTAAAGCCCAATGCCTGCAACTCGATAAAGCCCTGCCATCCGAAGATCGCCAATGGCTCGACACTGCGCGTGAGCTCTCGGATGTCGCCGCGGCGATGGCCCGTGAGCGCTATCAGCTAGATTATTCGGATGTGTCTTTCAATTCCGTAGGAGAAACCTGCATCGACCACGACCTGGAGGTGCTGGTGTACACCTGGAGTGCCAGCCTCAAGAGCTTTGATCATCAACTTGACGAGATCGACCAGCGTTACGCTCAACCCGCATGAGGCCTGGCGTCACTCAAGAGCAGCGCCTGCTCTGTCGCCAGTGTTAACCTGCTAGCACTTTGGGCCCATGAAGGGCTTTGCAAAGACCGCTTTTACTTTCAACACAACGGACATTGAACGGGTCAATTGATGAACAAACCATTAGGCGTGCTGGCAGGGATTGTGATTGTTGTTGGAGCACTGAATACCGCCGGGGCGTGGTACACCGGCAGCAAAATCGAAGGTGTGTTGCAGGCCGCGATTGAGCAATCCAACCAGGAGCTGGCAACCCAACTTCAAGGCTCCACCACCCACGGCACTCTCGAACTGGTGTCTATTGAGCGCAACCTCTACAGCAGCACCGCGCACTATCGCCTGAAACTCCAGGACGACAAAGCGGGCCCGGACGCACCACCTGTAGAGTTGCTGTTTGTCGATAACATCGAGCATGGCCCGCTGCCGTGGTCGCGCATCAAGACGTTCAAGTGGATGCCAGTGATGGCAGTCAACAATTACGCGTTGGAAAAATCCCCTTTCACCGAAAAGTGGTTCGCTGCAACCAAGGATCAGACGCCGCTCAAAGGCCAGGTCACCATGGGTTACAACCGCTCGGTTGATGGTCATATGGAACTGGTGGCGCTTGAGACCAAGCTGGACGACAACTCCAGCTTCAGCTTCTCGGGCCTGACCATGGAGGCTCAAACCGATGCCGATGGCCAGAACCTGAAAGCCAAAGGCTATATGGACCATCTCAAGCTCCACGCGGTCACGGTCGACAACCCGCCCGTACTGGTTGAACTCAATGGTCTGACCCTCGCCAGCGACCTGAAAAAAACACCATTTGGCTTCTATCTCGGCCAGAACGTGATGGTACTGAGCGAAGGCCAACTGACGTATGGCGCCGCACAATCGGTCATCAAACTCAAAAACTTCGAGTACGCGGATTCCTCTTCCGCTACTGGCAACCTGATGTCCGGGCGCCTGTCTTACAAAGTGGGTGACATCACCCTGGACGGCAAGCCAGTGGGCAGCGCGCAAATGGTCCTCACTGCCAGCAGCCTCGACATCCCGGCCATGCAGGCGCTGTTGCAGATCTACCAGAACAAATTCCAGCCTCAGGCTGACGGCACCTTGCCGCAAACACCGCTGACCCCGGCCGAACAAGTGTTGATGCAGGTCGAGGTTGAAAAACTGCTGGCCGCCAAACCGCAGCTGGCGCTGGAAAAGTTCACGATCAAAACCGAAAACGGCGAAAGCCAGCTCAACGTTGCCATGAGCCTGGCCAAGCCAACCTCGTTTGAGGCGGCGCCTATCGAAGTCACCAAGCAAATGCTGACTGCGCTGGATGCAAAACTGCAGTTGTCCAAGCCTATGATTGCTGACCTGTCAGCTGTTCAGGCGCAACTGGTCGGTCAAACTGACCCGCAAACCATTGCCAAAATGGCCAGCATGAACAGTGAGATGGCAGGTGTGATGGCCGTGCAAACCGGGTTGGCCAAAGTGGATGGCAACAACATCCTGGCTTCGCTCAATTACGCAGAAGGCCTGGTGGACCTCAATGGTCAGAAAATGAGCCTTGAAGACTTCATCACTGCAATGACCACACGCTTTGGCGGTGTCGCCAGCCAGCAGTAAATCATTCGTGGGAGCGCTGCGGTTTTTCTGAAGACCGCAGCGTTTCAATCGCGAGCAAGCCCGCTCCCACTGGATGTATGCAGGCGTGAAAAAACCACGCGCAACTGCACGTCGTGTTCAATTTTTGAGGGGGGTAAACACGGTTCCCTTGAATAAGGGAACGCATCTATAGACGGCGTAAATATGGCGGAGAACGGGGGATTCGAACCCCCGACACCCTTTTGAGGTGTACTCCCTTAGCAGGGGAGCGCCTTCGGCCACTCGGCCAGCTCTCCGCGAAACGCCGCGTATAGTAACCAGCCTTTCGTCAGTTGCCCATAAAAATTTAACCTGGCTGACGTTTAGCTGAAAAAAAACCCGAAACACAGGCACACGACGACTCACCGGATTCTCGGCGAGAGGCAAAAATGCGTTGGGGAGTCTTGAATTTGACGCTGTTCCCTTGGACAAGGGAAAGAAGATGGTGCCCAGGCGTCGTTTGAACTGGAGGCTGTGATGCCCGTTTTATAAGGGCTTGGCAGATCTTTCTTCGGTTAGGCATACATGAGGGCATACACGGCGCTCTCTGCTGGGGTGTTTTTGCCCGTTTTCGCTCTCTGATCGAGACGCCCACAAAATGATGGTGAATCAGATTTTCGCTATCGGATGATCGGCACGATTTGGCCTATGGCGAGTCAGCCGGAATTGGTTCGATTGCCTGGCCCATCACTTTTGGAGATTGATCTGCCTGATGGGTTGGATTTGAGCCAGCAGGTATTTGCAAAATTGCCGGGGCCGTGCGGTCACTCAGCAGCAACACCAGTATCAGAAGTACAAAGACTGCAATCACGGGAAATGATCCTAGCCACAATAAGATGCGGCGTCGGTGCTGGTCTTCATTCATCGGTGCAAGCCCTTGCAGCTCGACAGCTGCTACATGACAAGATTGCCACCAATGTAGTTTCTATCGTTGTTGATTGCCAACCCATAACCCAGCCGGTTTCTGAATCCATCCGTAATCAGCCTGACTGACCGTCCCCCCAGAATTGGCTAGTCGGTGCCAACGCCACACTGTGGCATTCCCACCACCCTGTTTCAGGGTAGCGATCAGGTATTGACGCGCCTCATTCATGGGGTTTGTTTTCGCAGCGGTGGCGTTCCAGTAATTACCGGATTTCCCCGTAATTAGCCTGACCTCCCATTTCGGTATGGCAGGGTCGCGACACGTCCGGTTCAGAGTGAGCTTGCGCGGCCATTGCGGAGTAACGAATCGTTACCCCATACCGGACACCATGCTGGGCTGAAAAGTCAGCCCAGCTTTTCGCAAGCCATGCTCGTCGGCAAATGATGACGCGCTGAGCTGGTCGCTGTTTGCTGTTTGCTGATCCAGGGTGGGCGAAATACCCACCCAACCGAACGATATGACTTTCATCTGCCGAACCTGCCCCGTCATTTCAACGGGGCAGGTTTTGGGCGCTTTGCAATGATCAACAAAGGCATTGGCCACAAAGGAAGTGCTTCGCCGGATGACAACACGCTTGGAATGGTCGCCATCTGCGGACCAGGGGTGAACGATTCGTTCAGCCCCACCAGCCAATGAACCTCGCATTGCATGGCTCAAATCTGAGCCATCAGTCGTCATCCAGCTCGGCATCCATCACAAGGCCCAAGCGTTCGGCGCGCCCGCTCATGCTGGACTGAACCGTGGCGGCATGATCCAGGGCATTGCGGTAGATCGCCTCCATCGCGTCCTTGTCCACCAGGGCAATGGATGGCTTCTCGACGATCTCAACCTTCTCTTTCCACAGCTCAGGCTGGCGGTTCTTGAGCCAGAAGGTGGCCAAGTGCGGGTTGGGCGGGTAGTGCTTCATTGTCGGAACCCGAACAACCTTGTCGTCTATGACCTTGATAACTTCCTCTGGGTGCGAATAGCCGAAGGCGCCACGGTAAACGGAGTTGGCCACGTTGGCATCCGCTAGGGCCATGCCCGCCTTCAGGGCAGCCTTGAAGTCGGCGCGGCGCCCCTGCCATTCATAGAAAGTGCTCTCCGATATTTCGAGAATCTCGGCTATCTGCTTATGCGGAATGCCGAGTTGCGCCAGCTTGTAGGCCAACTCGGCATACTTGGGCCTGTACTTGCCTGGCCCATCGGAAGGGAACAGCCCGTGTAGGGCCGTGCCGTCAAAAAAATAGCCATCGGCAGCGTCATCAATCACCCCCTCGATGGTTTCTCCCTCGCGCGCGCGCGCGTTGGCCTCCGATTCTGGCGGTATCGATCCATTCCCCGCCCGCTCTACACCCCCATCAAACTTGCCGTTGCCCCCGCCAGCACTGGCCTTTGCCTTACTTTTCGAGCCGCCGGCCATGGTTTCGCTGATGGTTTCTCCCATGGTTTCTATGGTTTCGCTAACTGGCTTAGGCCCGCCCCCACGATTTGCCTTTGCCTTACCCGAAGCCTTGCTGCCTGGGGCTTTAACGAATTCCACCCCGGATGGTTTCTGGCTCGGTGCCTTTTGCTTCTCCCAGCCTTGCTTGAGCGCGGCTTTGCGAACGGCTGGCACTGAAACGGGAAGTGCTTGCTCATTGACCAGCCAGGTGTAGCCGTCGCGCGGGTCTTGCTCCCATGCGTCGCGAACCTCTTCCCACTGGTCTGGGGTTAGTTTAGGTGCCTGGGCCATTACGCAAATGCTCGCCGTGGCTCTTTGGTGCGCCGCCGGCCTTGCTTCGCAGCAGCGACAGCCCGCTCTACGGCGCTCAGTAGGCGCGTTCCTCCACGCAACTTGAGCCACCTATAAGGGTTAAGGGTCTCAACCCGAGCCAGAGCCTCTAGCGCTTCTTGGGTCGCCATTTCAACGTCTGCCAAAGCCCCTTCAAGAAGTGCAGTGCGACCCAGAATCGCTTGCACGGCAATAACGTCACGGTTAGTCATGCGAGCCCACTCGGTTTTCATGGCCTCCACCATTTCCTCCATCACAATGCTCGGCATCCCGTCGCCCTGCATACGATCGCTAGTGCACAGTAAGTAATCGACGGAGACGCCGTAGACGCCGGCGGCTCTCTTGAGCATCCATACCGGTATCTGGCTGGAGTACAGGCCATGCTCAATCTTGGCCAGCTTCGAGCTGTTGGCATATCCCAAGCGTTTTGCAGCGGCGAGCTGGCTGAAACCTGCAGCTAGGCGAGCCTCACGCAAACGTAGACCGATGGCCTGGACTAAGGCGATTTGCTCGTCTTTAGACGGGATAACATTTGCTGCGGTCATGGTTTCACCTGGCTGTAATGCTCTGGCATCAGCAGTCGGCCTTCTGATAGAGCAATGAGCAGGGCCTTGGCCAAATAGTCGCCACTTTCAGCCGCCGCCCGCAGATCAAGCCAATACCCCCTCAAGGTTGCCACGCTTGGGCGAATATTCTTCTTTCCCGGCACTCGTTTCGGAGTCGATATTTTTGCAGTGTTCAAGGTGCTCTCCCTTCCTGTTGAGTAAAACAGCAGCCCGCTATGGGGCTGCGTCAGCAACGAGTGCGTTACTCAATGGCGGGGAGCGGATAGAGGTAGTTCACCTTGGCCTCGTAAGAGCTGACGACCGCTCTCAGCGCAGAAACCTTTTCAGGTATTGCTTTGGCTTCATCGAGTTTCGCCGCAATGTCAGCCAAAGAGGGCTTAGCCACTGACAGGGCCGTCTCCTCTGGAATGTCGTCCTCAATGAGGGCGGCAACTTTTGCATTGCGCGTACTGCGCATATTGTTGGCGATCACTCGAAGGTCGCTAGCCTCTGAGTCAGCGTCTTTGATCTGTTTGAACACATCGTTCAGTTTGTTTCCGCCCACACCGTAAGTCATGGCGTCACGCGCTTTCCGAATGTCGCTTGTAGCTGCGGACATTTGATTAACCTGGCTCAGTGCGTAATCACGACGCTGTTTTTCTACCTGCAATGCATTTTCGTGGCTGCCATGCGTTCTGATAGCTGCCAGCCAACGGGCATTCATGCGGGCACGCCTGAACTCTGCAAAAAGACCGTCGGCTTCGGTAGCCAGCTTTGAAAACTCTTCGATATCAGTTGTCGTAACCAAATCAGCCAATTTTGCGTGAGCCAGCAGTTCTTCACGTTGTTCCGGGGTGATGTTCGTGTTGTTCATGTCTATTCCTTGGTTGGTTTTAGACATGGTGGCAACCGGTGTCGAAGGCCCTGAGCTGAATTTTCTTATTTCGGTTAATTCGTACTGATTTAGCCAAATCGGGCCAAATCTAGCCAAATTGAGCGAGATTGGTTTTGCTGGAAAACCAGCCCAGACGGCTCGCCTAGCGCCCTCGACAATGCGACTCAACCACCGCATAGGGCTGCAAGCCAGGCTCCGCGAAACTAGCGGCCCTGCATATGACCGATTTTTACAGGGATACGAAAATGTCAGTAGTTACAGGAACGGGTGCCGCCTCGGCATCGATAAATTTGATGAACGAGATGACTTCCATTTGGGACGGGCTGAATCCGCACCTGGTCGCCAAGTTTTATGAGGTGGATCATCTCGGACGTATGGTCGATGACATCGTGGTCAAGGCAGCATTGACCGACGAAGCCGATATACAGATGTCGTTTAACTGGCAGTCACCGTTTGAAGGCTCTGGCCCCGAGAGCAGAGCCCCGGCGTTGATGGGCATGCTCCAGTCTGGCGCGTTGAAACCGCTTATCGAGTCCATTGGGAATGCAGCGGGTCGCGCAGTTGGCAGTGATATTGGCGACAAGATCAAGTCGGCCGGCGCCAACATCGACGAAGCTCGAGGCCGCACCGGGATGACAAAGCTGAATTCGACCCAGATTTTTAGCGGGTCAGCGCCACACAAGATCAGCGTCACACTGCTTTTCCGTGCCTGGCGCGATCCTACTGCCGAGGTTGAAAGACCAATGGAACAGTTCATGAATTGGGCTCACCCTCAGAAACTGGCGCCAGAGGGCACGATGCTAACGGGCGCCCTCAGCTTCCTGTCCGGCGAAAAAGGGTTGCTGGATGCCATGCTGCCCTCGTTTAGCCCGTGCATGATTGCGATGGTCTACAAAGGCCGGCGGTATGCGCCGTTGGTGATCGAATCGGTCGGGATGCCCTTGAGCGCTCCCATCGACGCGCTCGGCCGCTTCGTTCAGATGAGCCTGCAGGTCACCATGAGCACTCACCAATCTTGGGACAAGAACGATTGGCAGGCCACCCGGCGCATTTAAAGATTGCTTCGGAGCGGTCAGCACACGGTTAGGTTTGGCCGCATTGTGAGGCACTGTTGATTCAAGCACATGCAAGCCAGGTGCAAGGGGCCCAGCCCGGCGGGAGTCGGGAGGGCCCTGTAACTATCAGCGCAATCCTCGGCGCCAGCAAGCACCAGCTCCGCCAGGCTGGCAGCACTTTGATACTCGGCACGGCGGGTCGGGTTTACGTTGAGCACATCGCATAGCGCATCAAAGCCAAATGCTTCGATGGTGCCATGCTCACCGACCATAGTGTCCCAGGCATAGTTGGCCAAGGCTTCTAGCATCGCCTGCTCTTCGACCTTCAGGTTCAGGTCGGCGGCCAGGTCGAGCATCTCCACTTTACGAGCTGTAAACGGGAGGCCTTGCTTGGCGATCGTGCTGCCCCTTCGGTAATTTGCTCGGCTCTCTGCGATCCACGCCAAATCGCTCGCGTAGATGCGGCATATGCGTCGAATGCAAATCAGTCGTGCCCTTGGCGTTGCATCTGGCTTGTTGGCCAGGCGGCACAGTTCGCCAACCACCTTCATCCTGCTCAGCATGTTTCTGGCTCCTTTATACCGGCTGCAAACTGCTTCATATCCAGTGAACCGATCAATTTCCAAACCCTTTGAGCCGGTAGTGGATCTGGCGGGCCTTTACGGCGTTCTCTTCGACAGCAGTTGCGAGGCGCAGCCCGCCGCGAATTTTGCCCCAGTCGCGAGGGTTAAGTGCTACCACTCGTTGTATCGCGTCCTCCAGCTCCTGAATGACACTGATCTGCAGATCGGACAACGATTTCACAGCGGACAATGCGTACTGGATGCGAGCACTTTCCAGTACATCTTTCGCTCGAACTTCTCCTAAATGATCTGCCGTCTGAATCAACAGCTCTCTGACAACGTCGCACAGTTCGCCAACTTCTGACTCTTCGGAATGCCCCAAAAGAAAGTCAGTTGTGACCTTGCAAGCAGTAGCAATGCGGCGGAGGTGCCAAGAATCAAAGGAGCCTTGACCTTTTTCAAGCGCGGCGAGATCACCGGCCGTAAATCCCAGCCTTTCAGCCATTGCAACCTGACTGAGCCCTGCCAGACGCCTGGCCTCTCTCACGCGTTCCCCGACCAGTCTGTTGACTTGCGCAAGCTGGCGAATACAGGGAGCCGCCGAACCGATAGGGCTGATTGGTTTGGGCTGACACAGATCGGCATGCTGTGTTTCTTGCGTGGTTTGATCCGTGTTCATTGGTGCGATCCTGCTTGAGGGTCAAGGACGTGGTCAGTTCTAACCTAGCAAGGCTTCGCTCTGATCAACAAGGTGAATTCAGATGGTTCAAAAATCAGCATCAGCCAATCAAGTTATCCAGAATGGCTTCAGCCTCTTTGCTATCGATGTCGTCGCCACGCATCAAGTGACGGAAAACAGCTTTGGCTTCATCCTTGTTGCGGGGCCGCATCTCCGCGAGCAGGCCAAACACGAAGTGTTTCCGTGCGTAGGCCTCCTGCGACCCCTCAGCGTCTATGGAGCTGCTGCAGAACGCGCAACGCAACCGGTACAACTCATTCCAGTAGTCCAACTCGTACAGGCAGTCAGCCAACGTCTGTGGCATCAGATCCGGGCGGCCCTTAAATCGGGTGGCAATGTCGGACTCGTCAATTGATCCGAGCTGTCCAACCTTAGCCCCGTCCAGGACTTCGGCGCAGAACACTTCGGCGTCAGTGTCGTACATGGCGCGATCACCGAAACGCGCACGGCCTTCGACTCGGGTGTGGTGGTCGGCAATGGCGGATCGGGCCAGCCCTTCCAGGTTGGCAAAGCCGATGGTCTTGAATACAACCGTCCAGTTACCAGGATCGGCAGCGGACAGTAGGTGGCTGTATCTCTTTTCAAGTTCGTCGAGCGGGGTTTTGATGCGCTTGGCAGCTTCTAGGGCTGTCTCGATATGCGCGGCGTTACCTGTCTTGATGATCGAGCGCAGCCACAGCACGGCGTCCACTTCCTTGTCCCCTGTCACTCGCTGCTGAGGCGGCAGCTCAGGCACGCTGGGCAGGGTTTCTCTGCTTACCTTGATCGGCGGCAAGGTGAACAGTGCACGGTGCTGGTCGTTGTCGCGGAATGCCCCCGAGCGTGAAACTAGGGTCTTCACTGTCCCCAGCGGAAGGCCGGTTGCCTCGGCGACTTCGCGTAGAGAGTGACGGCGGCGTAGGTCTAGCACCTGGCGGCGTTTCTCATCTGAAACAGGCTGTTTCACCGTTATCTTTTTAGAATCCACGGCTGAATTTCCCCGAGAAGTCGCGCCTGGCGTCGTATTCGTCCTGATTGGCCTCGCGGGTGCCAGCGAAGCTCACGAACCGGGAGAACTGGCCCTGTTGCTGTACGAGGCATGACCCGACCGGCGCGTGCCTGCATTTTGTCATCAGAATCTCGGTGACGCCGTTCTGGCCTTGCTCGGTATCCATGTCCCGATGAACCATCAGGATGCAATGGGCGTCTGCCTCGATCTCGCCGGAGTCGCGCAGATCGGAGGATACTGGCTTCTTTCCGACACGTTTGGTCGACTCGCGATTGAGCTGTGACAGCAGGATCACTGGCACGCCAAGCTCTTTGGCGAGATTGACCATAGCCTTAGTTATCTTCCCGACTTCTTCCGCCCGGCTTCGACCCTTGGCGTCACCAGGTACCAGACCGAGATAATCCACCATGAGTACGTCCAGGCCGTGGTCGCGCTGTACCTGCCTGGCAACGGTGCGAATGCGCGCCGGAGTCATGCCAGGGCGGTCACAGACGTACAACGGCTTGCCTTTGATCTTGGCCACCGCCGCAGTCAGCCCGGCCCAGTCGCCGTCCTGCATATCGGTTCCGCTATCCAGCCGGCCGATATCGACCGAACCAAGCGATGCCAGCACGCGCTGACCAAGTTCTTCTTCGGGCATCTCCAGGCTGAATACCAACGCAGTGCCGGCGCCGCTTATGGCTATGTGCTGGGCAATCTGCAAGCCCAAGGTGGTCTTGCCGCTACCGGGCAAGCCAGCCACGACGGTGACAGTGCGCGGACGTAGGCCACGCGTCAGCTTGTCCAGATCCGGCAACCCGCTGGATAGTCCGCTTTCCTGCCTGCCGTTGTGCTTGGCGTCGATGGTATCGATGTTCTTCTCGATGATTTCATCGATTCGCTTGTAATCCGGCTCCCCGTCATCCAGATCGCGCAGATCCGCCATGGCCTGCTGAGCGCTTGCGATGATCTGAGCTAGCGGCAGGTTCTCGGTGGCCGAGTCGCGGACTGAATCAGCCGCATCCACCAGTCGCCGCAACACAGCGCGCTCCCGAACAGTCCTGGCGTAGCTGGCCCAGTTGGCGGCGCTTGGCACATTCATAGCGATCTCGACGGCGTAGGCGATGGTCGATTCGCCGTTCGGCAAGCGTTCGCGGAATGTGCCGACAGTTACCGGGTCGATAGGCTCGCCGGAGGCGTGACAGTCCAAAATCACCTGGTACATCGCAGCGGTTTTCAGGTAGTAGAAGTCGGCTGCAGTGACCTTGTTGCTAATGGAATCAAGCAGGCTGGTGTCCTTCATCATCGCACCTAGGACGCCGTGCTCAGCCTCGAGGCTGAATAGTTCGCGGCTCATTGCTCTCCTCCACGGGAAGATTCCCAGTCGAAGGCAATGGCCTGGCCACCATTCTCGCGCAGACGATCTAGGGCGCGATCGCCGATGTAGGCAGACAGCTTGGCGCTGGGCAAGTTCGAGGTGACGATCGTTGGCAGCATATTTCGGTACCGGGTATCGATGATCTGGTGCAGGGATTGGCGCTCGAACTCAGTTCCGCCCTGCGCGCCCAGCTCGTCGATCAGCAGCAGGTCGACCTTAGTTAGTTCGGTCAGGATGCTCTGCTCGGTAGGGCACGAGTCGCGCACAAAGCTGGCCTTGAGCGCGGCAATGATGTCGGGGGTAGGGGCGTACAGCGCGGAGACGCCGTAGCGGGTCACTACTTCCTTAAGGATCGCACAACCCAAATGCGTCTTACCGTTGCCGAAGTTGCCGAGTAGCAGTAAGCAGCGGCCGGCGGCCAAATTCTCTTCGAACTGCTCGACATATGCCTGGCAGGTGCCCACGGCAATCTTCTGGCCCTCCAGCCGGGTCAGGTAGTTACCCAGCGAGCAGCTGCGAAAGCGCGGAGCAATACCGGTGGCGAATAGAGCGGCGTTCAGAGCCTCCCTGCGCTTACTGGCCAACGCCGAGGTATGAGCCGCGCTACAGGTGTCAGCGATGTTGATGGCCTCCCAGCGGCAGCGTGGGCAGGTCAGCATGAGGTTATCGCCATCGAAGGCCTCAACCACCTTGCGATCGTATTCACCGTGGGTTGGACAGATGTCGATGCGGGTTTTGACGCGTGGCTGGGTGCCAAATTTAGAAATTTGCACGGCTTACCCCCAGTTTTGCGTTTTCTTCGGTCTTGGCGCGAATCTCTTCAGCGTTCACCTGTGGCAGGTTCACAAAGCGCGACTGCTGTGGGAGCGGGCGAACATTGGCTGGCGGCCGAGCGCTGCGGATCCAGTTACGCCAGGTGGCGAGCCAATCCAGCTTTACCGCCTTGCTGCCGGACAGCGAGTGCCAGTAATCGGCGAACTTCTCACCCTCTTGTGCCAGCAGATCGCTGGTGAACTCAGGGCGATCAGTGCGCGCCCAGCTCAGCCAGTCGTCAGGCAGCGACCAGTCGGCAGGCAGTCGGGTGCCCTGGGTCTTCTTGGGTTGATCATGGCTCTGTGTCGCTTTCGAGTCCTTCGCTTCATCCCTGGCAGCAGGAGGTTCGCCAGCGGCGACATGCTCTTGAAGGGAATCAGGAATCAGGTTAAGGGAATCAAGAGAGAGGGAATCAGCCGGGCCGGTATGGTGGTCGCCCCATGCTTGCACCGTACTAGCACTGTGCTCGACTGGTGCCAGCCCATTTCCGTCAGGTGCTGGGATGGTGCTTTTTGGTTCCTTGACGTGCGGGTTCTGGTGTTTGGCGAAGTTTTCGACCTGGATAAAGAGTTTCCCGCCAATCGAGTAGCGAACGATGAAGTCCTCTTGGGCCAGCCAATCAAGCATGGAATTAACATCCAGGCCGTCACGGTAGGGGAATAGCTCACCCTTGATACGGAGAGGGCGATCTTCAAGGCGACCGGCTCTGTCGGCCAGCAGCCAGAGGCCCGCGAACAAAAGCGTTATCATCGGATCGGCAACGCCGAGAATCTCGTTCTTGAACAGGGCCGGCTTGATGTTTCGCGCTCTGGCCATCACTCGTCCCCTTGGTCGTCGCCGACCTTGTCGTCTGGTACGCGGAAGCGGTGGATGGCACCGCCGGGCATGATGTCGATGAGCGGGTCGAACGGAATGACGTTACTCATGGCTTACCTCCCGGCGATCAGCGCCAGCAAAGGCCCGACAGACCTGGCCGTTGTTGCGTGCGAACCAGTAAGTCAATTCGTCGATTGAATCGACCAGGCAGGACGTCACCATGGCATCGGCGCTACGCATAACTACGCGGCCAGCTTCGGCATCAACCTCGGTCAGAAAGGGGCCGAGAAGTGCCTTGGGCGCTTTCGGATGGGTGACGTACCAGAGTTCGGTGGCTTTCTTCGAGCAAGCCGGGAGCGCACCCACTGTGTTGCAGGTTTGGTTATTCATGTTCAGTTAGTTCCCCAACAGTTCGGTGCGACGACGTTCCGTGCGAGAGCAAAGATCGTTGGTTTCTCGGATCCACTGGCCGTTATCGATCAACTCAAGCTGGCGCAACGTGTTCAGGCAGCCATCGCCCGCGTTCATCGCGCTATCGAGTTCGAATACGGTTGAGGCACTGTTAATACCGTCGTGAGTGCTCTTGATGATTTGCACTGCCGTGAGTGGTGCGCTCATTACACACTCCCTGCGGCAATAATTTCGCCAAGATCTTCACCGCGCTCTGCCAGTTGATCTGCAAGGAGCTGTACGGCTTCCAGAAGGCCGCTCAAGGCGGAGGGGGTCAGGAAGTCGCTGTCGTCTTCGATATCAAGACGGCTTAGGTTCTCGCCAATCAACCCCGCGATTGCCCCCATGGCGCGGCCAGATCGGCGCATAAGGATGGCATCGCTTTCGGCATGCGCTTGGAAGTCCACGGCCGGTTTAGCAGGTGCTGCTTTCTTCAGTTGGGCAACGGCGCTCATTGGGCCACCTCCTGGGCTTCCAGTTGGCGAGCGCGGGCCATGTGGGCGTTGTAGCGTTTGAGGCGAACAGACAGGCTTGAGTCGGCATGAAGGGCGGCGATTGCCATAGCGCGGTGCGCGGCGGCTTTGCCGGATGTGGCGGACGAATCTTGAGTGCGGGAGAACTGCATAGGTAACGCTCCTTTTGCTGAGGAGCTACCGTCATCACTTGCCGATGATAGGCGGTAGCGTTGTGCAGGCCGGCAAGGCCGGGGCAAAAGGAACCCGGCAGGGGCGAACCCCTCCCACACAACGCCACCATAAATCACAGGCGAAAAAAAACTCCGCGCTGATAGGTGGGAGCTTGTGCTCCTTTTGCTCTCCGGGCTTGCCGTCCCGTGCGCTGAATTTGCAGCGACGCGCGCACCATACCGCTGATGGGTGCACTTGGCAACACTTGGGAAAGTCTGTGCGGCCTTTTCCACTTAGGCATCCCTCGCGGCGATCTTGGATTGCAGCCAGGCTTCCACCTCGGCCACAACGTAATAGGCGGCAGCCTGACGGGCATTGCTGAATTTGATCGGCTTCGGAAAGGTAGGGTCTTTTTTCTTGAGCTTGTCCAGACCGGAACGGGTCTGACCTATCTGGACGCATAGCGCGGGCTGGGGTATCAAGGCTTGGGTCAGGGCGGTATCGGTGTTCATAGGGGTGCATCCAAGTGCTTATTGAAGCCCCCCATTATTCATGCGCTCTTTGCCCTGTCTCCCGCGCTACTAGTGTCGGGGGATTTTCTCGGCCCCTGCGGTATTTGGACATTGTCTTAGCGGAACGGCTGTATTTTTCACCCATGCGAACATCGAAATGTTCGCATGACTCCTCCGCTTTACCGCCATTTGAAAGCCACTCGGTGCGGTCTTCGTGGTACTTCTTCAAGTTTTCTGAATCAAGCCCCCCACTACGACCACCTTTGATCTTGTCGCCCTTGAGCGCCATGTCTGCATTGAGAATCAAGCCTTCTGGAATATGAGGACATTGCTCGCCGACTCTTTTCGGATTCGTCGTTTGTGCGAGCGCGCCTAATGACCTGATCCACTCGACAGCCTTCGATTCCAGTACATAAAAAAGGTAAAGCACGCCGACAGCATCGAGCCCCCCGACCTGCGTAAGTAATTCAGAGTGGCGGCCGAAAGCCTCTGCTGATAGCTCTCCCTCGGAAGAAACCGTGCCCCACTTCAACCCACCAAGAAACGCATCGGAAAGCAAATTGATAGTGTCGCCTCGCCCTCTATTTTGTCGTATGCGTTCGTCGATGGCGCTGTCGATCAGTGCCAGCATTCGGTCTCGATGCTGTTCAAGCTCATCCGCATGGCATTGTTGAAGCTCAGCGCGAAGTTGTTTCAGACAGGCAAAGCCACCTTGGGGTATTCGCTCGCTCATGCCCGTTTGAACTCCACCACGTTGCCCTTGACCAAGGTGTCCAGGTGGTCGGCATACCATTGCATCATGGCCGTCCGCTGGGCCAGGTACTGAGCTTTGTTGTAGACACCGGCAATCCCGTCTTTGACGTGCGATAGCTGGGCCTCAATATGGTTTTCATCGAAGCCGTGTTCGTTGAGGATCGTGCTGGCGATATGGCGGAATCCGTGGCCGGTCTGGCGACCTTCGTAGCCAAGTCGGCGCAGGGCCATCAGGAAGACGGTATTGGAACGCGGCTTGGTGGTGTCGCTACGGCCAGGGAACAACAGCAAGTAAGAGCCAGTAAGGTTGTGCAGATCGTGCAGCAGTTCGACGGCTTGGCTCGGTAGGGGAAATACATGCTCACGACGACGCTTCATCCGTTCAGCGGGAATTGTCCAAATACCGGCGTTTAGATCAAATTCAGACCACCGGGCCTCCCGTAGCTCAGACGGTCTGCAGGCGAGCATAGACAGTAAGTGCAGACCAATACGAACGTCGGCAGCGCTCGGGTACGCTCTGATGGCTCGTAACAGTGGAGGCAGCTCGTCGATTGAAACATGGGCATAGTTCTCGGCTGGCTTGGTCAGCAGGAACTTGTGCAGTCCTTCAAGCGGGTTGTGAGTGGCGCGTCCGGTAACACGGGCCAGGTCGTAAATCTCCCGGCATATGGCACGTACTCGGCTGGTCTGTTCGACAATGCCGGTCTGTTCCATGCCGCGCAGGAACTCCATCCATTCCATTGGCAGTACGCCTTGATAGGGGCGCTTACCAAAGACTGGGAACACATGAAGTTCCAGTGCGCCTATGACCCTGGTCGCCGTCCCGGCACTCCAGCCTTTGCGCTTGTTGGCGTACCACTCGCGCGACAGATGCTCGAAAGTATTGTTGGCTGCCTCGCGATCCGCTGCCTTTTTGGCGCGCTGGGTGGCGAGCATGCTGCCATCTTTCGTTGTGCCGTCGCGTAGCTCTGCTGCTTTCTGGCGCGCCTGTTCGCCGGTCAACTGGTGGCTTCCTTTGCCATAGCCCCCCAGGCCCAGCCAGGACCATTTGCCATCAGCTTTTTTGTAACGCAGCTCCCAAGACTTCTGGCCGGTGGGCTTCACTCGCAAATAGAGCCCGGCGCCATCTAGCTCCCGGTAGGTGCTGGCCTCTGGCTCAAGGCTGGCAAGGGTGGTGTCTGCCATCGGACGGCGCTTAATTTCCGAACGCTTCATGCGTGTATGCCCCAGTTTCAAATTATTAGCGAGCATACAAGCAGGCATACACGGGGCGCAATGCTGTGTGGGTTCATATGTGAACGTCCAGACACAAGAAAGCCCGCGCGGGGCGGGCTTCTTGGGGTGTTTCCGATCATGTGGGAACATGTGGAAACTTGTATATGGTGCACCAGGCGGGATTCGAACCCACGACCACTGCCTTCGGAGGGCAGTACTCTATCCAGCTGAGCTACTGGTGCGACGCGGGCGCCATAATACTCATCTGTGTGTCGCCCGTCCATGCTGCTGATTCGTCAGGTGTTTGTTGGTGCGTTATGGGCTATTAATGTGGGCTGGGGGAAAAAGCGGTAAAAGATGGCCGCTTGTTCTTTTTTTCGAACAGGCTATTGTCCTTTACCCCCTTTGACCCTAGGATTCGTTTGAGATTTCAAACGCTCTTGTCTGAGTGCTAAACCGCACGGCTAACTCTTTGTGCGTTTTCTAGATACTTTGGCAGTGAATGACTTCCTGACGGCAGCCTTCTATGGCGCCTTTCTACTATTAATAATTCGCTCCGCGCCTGCGCGGTGCTGTTAAGGAAAGCCCACATGCAGCTCAAAGACGCACAGTTGTTCCGCCAACAAGCCTATATCGATGGTGCTTGGGTCGATGCGGACGGTGGCCAGACAATCAAGGTCAACAACCCGGCTACCGGTGAAATCATCGGTACAGTGCCAAAAATGGGCGCGGTTGAAACCCGTCGCGCCATTGAAGCCGCTGACAAAGCGTTGCCAGCCTGGCGTGCCCTGACCGCCAAAGAGCGTGCAAACAAGCTGCGTCGCTGGTTTGAGCTGTTGATCGAAAACCAGGACGACCTTGGTCGCCTGATGACCCTGGAACAAGGCAAGCCTCTGGCCGAAGCCAAGGGCGAGATCGTTTACGCCGCTTCGTTCATCGAATGGTTCGCCGAAGAAGCCAAGCGCGTCTATGGCGACGTGATCCCGGGCCATCAGCCAGACAAGCGCCTGATCGTGATCAAGCAACCGATTGGCGTGACCGCTGCAATCACCCCGTGGAACTTCCCGGCGGCCATGATCACCCGTAAAGCGGGCCCGGCTTTGGCTGCTGGCTGCACCATGGTGATCAAGCCTGCTTCGCAAACTCCGTTTTCGGCGCTGGCGCTGGTTGAACTGGCACACCGTGCCGGCATCCCTAAAGGCGTGCTGAGCGTTGTGACCGGCAGTGCGGGTGACATCGGCGGCGAGCTGACCAGTAACCCGATCGTGCGCAAGCTGTCCTTCACCGGCTCGACCGAAATCGGTCGTCAGCTGATGGCCGAATGCGCCAAGGACATCAAAAAAGTGTCGCTGGAACTGGGCGGCAACGCACCCTTCATCGTGTTTGACGACGCGGACCTGGATAAGGCCGTCGAAGGCGCGATCATTTCCAAATATCGCAACAACGGCCAGACCTGCGTTTGCGCAAACCGCCTGTACATTCAGGATTCGGTCTACGACGCTTTCGCCGAAAAATTGAAAGTGGCCGTGGCCAAGCTCAAGATCGGCAACGGTCTGGACGAAGGCACCACCACAGGTCCCCTGATCGATGACAAGGCCGTGGCCAAGGTCAAAGAACACATCGCTGACGCATTGAGCAAAGGCGCCACCCTGCTGGCCGGTGGCAACAGCATGGAAGGCAGCTTCTTCGAGCCGACCATCCTGATCAACGTGCCGAAAAACGCAGCCGTAGCGAAAGAAGAAACCTTCGGCCCGCTGGCGCCACTGTTCCGCTTCAAAGATGAAGCTGAAGTGATCGCAATGGCCAACGACACCGAGTTCGGTCTGGCATCGTACTTCTATGCCCGCGACTTGAGCCGCGTGTTCCGTGTGGCGGAAGCCCTGGAGTACGGCATGGTGGGTGTGAACACCGGCCTGATCTCCAACGAAGTCGCGCCGTTCGGCGGTATCAAGGCTTCGGGCCTGGGCCGTGAAGGGTCCAAGTACGGCATCGAAGACTACTTGGAAATCAAATATCTCTGCCTGGGCATCTAACCCGGCAGGTGGTTCGGCAGCGGGGGCACGAGAGCGATGCCTCCCCTGCGTTTCAAACTGTTAGTTCCTGTGGCCGGGAGCGCCATGCCAGTCGATCATCGAATGCTGGCATCGTTGACTCCCAGGCGCGTCAGCCTTGAACCCTGCCGTTTGAAGAGCGGCGAATGAGGACACCATGAGCAACAAGACCAACGCATCCCTGATGAAACGCCGTGAAGCCGCTGTACCGCGCGGTGTTGGCCAGATTCACCCGATCTTCGCCGAATCGGCAAAAAACGCTACCGTCACCGACGTTGAAGGCCGCGAGTTCATCGACTTCGCAGGCGGTATCGCTGTACTGAACACCGGTCACTTGCACCCGAAAATCATTGCCGCCGTGCAAGAGCAACTGACCAAGCTGACCCACACCTGCTTCCAGGTACTGGCTTACGAGCCGTACGTTGAGCTGTGCGAAAAGATCAACGCCAAGGTGCCGGGCAATTTCGACAAGAAAACCCTGTTGGTCACCACCGGCTCTGAAGCCGTTGAAAACGCCGTGAAAATCGCCCGCGCTGCCACAGGCCGTGCTGGCGTGATCGCTTTTACCGGCGCGTACCACGGTCGCACCATGATGACCCTGGGCCTGACCGGCAAAGTCGTACCGTACTCGGCAGGCATGGGCCTGATGCCAGGAGGCATCTTCCGCGCACTGTTCCCGTGCGAAATGCATGGCGTCTCGGTTGACGATTCCATCGCCAGCATCGAGCGCATCTTCAAAAACGATGCCGAGCCTAAAGACATCGCCGCTATCATCATCGAGCCGGTACAGGGCGAAGGTGGCTTCTACGTGGCGCCGAAGGCATTCATGGCCCGCCTGCGCGAGCTGTGCGACAAGCACGGCATCCTGCTGATTGCTGACGAAGTGCAAACCGGCGCTGGCCGTACTGGCACCTTCTTCGCGATGGAACAGATGGGCGTTGCTGCCGACCTGACCACCTTCGCCAAATCCATCGCTGGCGGCTTCCCGTTGGCCGGTGTATGTGGCAAGGCGGAGTATATGGATGCTATCGCTCCAGGCGGTCTGGGCGGCACCTATGCCGGTAGCCCGATTGCTTGCGCAGCTGCGCTGGCAGTGCTTGAAGTGTTTGAAGAAGAACACCTGCTGGATCGCTGCAAAGAAGTTGGCGAGCGTCTGGTCACTGGCCTCAAGGCCATTCAGGCCAAGTACCCGGTGATCGGTGACGTGCGTGCCCTGGGTGCGATGATTGCGGTCGAGCTGTTCGAAGGCGGCGATTCCCACAAGCCAAACGCGGCTGCAGTGGCGCAAGTGGTTGCCAAGGCTCGCGACAAAGGTTTGATCCTGCTGTCGTGCGGCACTTACGGCAACGTGCTGCGTGTGCTGGTTCCACTGACTTCGCCAAACGAGCAGTTGGACAAAGGCCTGGCCATCATCGAAGAGTGCTTCGCTGAACTGGCTTGAGTCCACCCTTGAGGGTGTGATCTGAGACACAAAAAAACCGCTTCGGCGGTTTTTTTGCGTTTGAACTATCTGTTTGGGTGATTTTTTCTGTAACCGCGTGCGGCCTTTGACTAAGGTGCAGGCATTGTGCGGAGAGAAAATTGGATGACGGTTGTAGATTTAAGCGCGGTGCCCACTGTATTGATTGCCGAGGCCGACCCCTGGACTCAGGACTTGCTCAAGCAGGTGGTACTGACGGTACGTTGTGATGCCCAGCTGGATGTATGTGGGGATGGTCAGCAAGCGCTCGCGCAGTTGAGCAAAAAACACTACGGACTTGTGATTGCTGATCGTGATTTGCCCGGAGTCAGCGGCCTGGATTTGTTGCGCACTGTGCGTCAGCGCCGGGCTGTTCCAGCGCAGCCTTTTATTTTGCTGAGTGCGCGCAATGACAGCGCCAGTGTGCGCGAAGCATTGCCGCTGGCGCCAACAGCCTACCTGACGACACCGCTGGACATTGCCGGCCTGACCATGCGGCTCAAGGGGCTGCTGCTCAATGCAGGGCAAGAGATTTCGTGCGAAGCACCACCGCTGGCCCCCGGCATGACCCTCAGGAAGTTTCTGGAGCAGCGCCGTGCATCTTCTGATGGTGCGCCGCTGCTGGTTGATGCGCAGTCGGCGCTCAAGAGCAGTCTCGTTCCAGAAGGACTGGACCTTGAACGGCTTGAGCAGGGCGTGGGCACTGATCCGCAAATTACCGCTGTCATGATTGCGGCGGCCAACAGCGCTGCACACCATCGCCCCAGCCCTGCCCAGACCCTTGCACAAGCGTTGCAGTCGCTGGGGGCTGCGCAAAGCATGAATCTGGTCCTTGGGCTGACCCTCAAGCGCAACCCGCAACTGACGGACCCTTGCCTGGCCGATTACGCCGAACAGCAGTGGGCTGTGTCACTGCGTACGGCGCACTATGGCCGTACGCTCGCGGGCATGCTCAATCTGGATCAGGAGCGTTGCTACTGTGCCGGGCTGTTGCATCGATTGGGCGATCTGGCCTTGTTGCGCAGTCTTGAGGAGTGGCAGCAGGCCGGTGGTGAGCTGGACACCCAGGCCATTGACGCATCACTGAGCGAATTCGGGGCCGCCTACGGCTCGGCGTTACGCACGCGCTGGCGCTTGCCGCTGGAGTTGCGCGAGTTGATAGCTGCGATTTATCACTTGGGTGGCGGGGTGTATTCGCGCGAAGCGCTGGTGATGAATCTTGCGGCGCAAGTGGCCAATCTGGAGTCAGAAGAAGGGATTGCCCAGGTGGCTGGCGGGAAGACAGCTCGCTTGTTGCGGGTGGGCATGTCGCAGCTTTCGCAGCTGATCGATAAACAGTAGTAGTGGGAGCGGGCTTGCTCGCGATTCAGGCGCCGCGGGTTGTCAGGCAAGTCGCGGTGATTGCACCGCGAGCAAGCCCGCTCCCACCTGATCGGTGGAGGCGGGCCAGTCTTTAAACCGTCGCAGGACGCAGCGAGTAGGTCTTGAGCTGGTGAGCAAATTCGCGCAGCGACTGAATCCCGCTGGCTTCTGCTTCGTGTACCCATTCCTTGATCGCGGCCAGCATGTCGTGACCATTGGTGCTGGTCTTGACCCAGATCTGTTGCAGGGCCAGGCGCTTTTCGTAAATCACTTTGAGCGAGTGGCTGTGCTCCAGCATCGTTTCGATACGCTGGTGATGACGCTCTTCAAGCAGGCTGGTCTCCCGTGAAAGCAGGCGCTTGGCGCGACGGAACTGGTGACGCACCGAGTGATCGACCTTGGCCAGCTCTTGCTGAACCAGCGGTGCAATGACCAGCTTTCGGTACTGGGCCATGATCTGGAAACGGTTGTTGAGGATCGCCATCGCGGTGTCCATGTCCAGATTGCCTTTGCCTTCCACCCGGTGGGCAATTGGCGCTACACGCTGAACTTTGGCCAGGCGCAAAAAGCTGAAGACTTTTATCCAGGCCCAGCCCAGGTCGAACTCCCACTTCTTGACCGACAGCTTGGCCGAATTGGGGTAGGTGTGATGGTTGTTGTGCAGCTCTTCGCCGCCAATGATGATGCCCCACGGCACCAGATTGGTGGCAGCGTCGCGGCATTCAAAGTTGCGATAACCCACAGCATGGCCCAGGCCGTTGACCACGCCTGCTGCCCATACCGGAATCCACATCATCTGAATGGCCCAGATGGTCAGGCCGATGGCACCGAACAGCAGCAGGTCGATGACCAGCATGATTGCCACCCCCAGCATTTTGTAACGCGAGTAAACATTTCGCTCAATCCAGTCTTCAGGGCAGTTTTTGCCGTAAATACGCAATGTTTCAGGATTTTGAGCTTCTTCGCGATACAGCTCTGCACCTTTTCGCAAAACGGTCGATAACCCTTTGATAACCGGGCTGTGCGGGTCATCGACGGTTTCGCATTTGGCGTGGTGTTTGCGGTGGATGGCTGTCCACTCACGTGTGTTCTGCGCCGTGGTCAGCCACAGCCAGAAGCGGAAAAAGTGTTTCAGGCCACCGTTAAGCTCCAGCGAGCGATGGGCTGAGTAGCGGTGTAGATAAACCGTGACACCGATAATGGTCACGTGGGTCATCAACAGAGTGACTGCCACCAGTTGCCAGGCCGACAAGTCGAGAAAACCGTTGTACCACATAGGCTGTTTGGCCCTCGGGAAGATGAAAAAAACTGCAACACGCATTATCACCATGCAGCCAGATAAAACCAGTCGCCCTTTCAGATAAGAGTGGCTGGATGTTTCTTACACTATAATTCCCATTTTTTTGTAGGTGCTTTAACTTTCTTATGTCTGTTTCCTCCCGAGATGCCTTGCGTACGGCCTTGTTATACGGGCTGCTATCGGTTTTCTGGCTGTTGACAACTGATCATTTATTGAACAGTTATTTCGATGATTCAGCGCAGCTGGCGCATTGGCAGCTGATAAACGGTTATGTTTTTGCCTTTTTCAGTGCCGTACTGATTTTCTTCGCCCGGGCTCGCCTGTTCGGTTTTTTGGGCATGAGCCCCGGCTTGAAGCGTCAGCGTCAGGACCAGGAGCGCTTGCGCCAGGCGGCCGTGGTCTTTGATTGCACGCGCGAAGGGGTGCTGGTCACCGATAGTCGCGGTGTAATTGTGCATGTGAACCGAGCGTTGGTTGAGATCACCGGTTACTCGGCCGAAGAGGTGCTGGGCCATCGACCGAACATGTTCAAGTCGGGTCGCCATGGTCCTGCGTTCTATGAGGCGATCTTCAAGTCGATAGACGAAAGCGGTGACTGGCACGGAGAGATCTGGAACCGGCGTAAAAGTGGCGAGATTTACCCGCAATGGCAGACAGTCCGCTCGATTACCGACGACAAGGGGCAGGTCACTCACTATGTCGCGGTTTTTTCAGATATTTCCGCGATCAAGAACTCCCAGAGCGAACTGGCACGACTTGTTCATCACGATCCGCTGACTGACTTGCCCAATCGACTGTTGTTTACTGACCGTACCGAGCAGGCTCTGGCTTCTGCGCAGCGCCATCAGACGGGCTGTGCGCTGCTGATGGTCGACCTCGACCACTTCAAGATCATCAACGACAGCCTGGGCCATAACGTCGGTGATCTTTTGCTCAAGGCAGTCGCGGACCGTTTGCAGAGGGTATTTGGCAAAGGCTTTACCGTGGCTCGACTCGGTGGCGATGAGTTTGCCGTGCTGGTCGATAATTGCCCGCAAGTGGCCCATGCCGCCAATGCTGCGCAACAGGTGCTGGAGGTCATGAAAGGCGCCTTCGATGTCGATAAACATCAGCTGTTTATCAGCGCCAGTATCGGTATCAGCGTATTCCCCAAAGACGCATTGAATGCCGAGCAATTGCTGCGCAATGCCGACTCGGCCCTGTTCAAGGCCAAAAGCATAGGGCGTGAAGGCTATGCCTTGTACACCGAAGAGCTGACAGCCCATGCGCAGTACCGTATTGAGGTGGCCGGGGATTTGCGCCGTGCCCTGGAGCAGCACGAGCTGCGCGTGTATTACCAGCCTGTGCACGATCTGCAAACCAGTCGCCTGATTGGTGTTGAGGCGCTGGTGCGCTGGGAACATCCACTGCGGGGGCTGTTGTCGCCGGGAGAGTTTATTCCGATCGCCGAGCGCACCGGATTGATTGCAGAAATTGACGCCTGGGTGCTGGAGCAGGCCTGTTGGCAGATGGTTCAGTGGCAAGCGGCTGGCCTGAAATTGTCATTTGTGGCGGTGAACATTTCCAGCCGGTTATTTGCTCGACCTGAGCTGTACACGCTGGTTTCAACGGTGCTGGCAGACACGGGGCTGGACCCTGCATTGCTGGAGCTGGAAGTGACCGAAAGTGCGGTGATGGATAACTCTCAAGTCGCACTGGAACAGATGCATCGTCTGCGAGCGCTGGGTTTGCGCCTGGCCATCGATGATTTTGGCACCGGTTTTTCATCGTTGCTGCGACTCAAGCGGTTGCCTGTGCAGAAACTGAAAATTGATCAGGGATTTGTCGCCGGGTTGCCCGGGGACAATGACGATGTGGCGATCGTGCGTGCCGTCATTGCGCTGGGTCAAAGCATGGGCTTGCAGGTGCACGCCGAGGGGATCGAGCAGGTCGAGCAGGCGCGGTTCCTGCTCGACCTCAACTGCAACCTGGGTCAGGGCTACTGGTTCGGGCGCCCGATGCCGGCCACGGAACTGGACTGGCAGCGAGCCCCCGCCATTCGCGGCTGAGCCGGGGTTCAGTTTTTTTCTGGCGGCAACGTCGGCAGTGCGCGCAGGGCTGTTTCGTACCACTCGGTGTTGAAGGCGCGGTCTTCTTCGAGGATCGCGTCAATCTCCACGGCCAGCACGTGGGCCATCATCTGCAGAATGTCTTCACGCTCGTAGCCGACCAGCGTCAGTTTGTTGAACGTGGCTTTTGCTGCAGGCGGGTTGTCGCTTTCAATCTGGTTTTCAATGGCCTGAATCAACGTGGACTCGGCGAACTCTTCTTCTTCGTTATCGATATCAACTGGCTCGCTCATGGCAGGCTCCTTAAGTAAAGATGGCCAGTCTAACGGTATTCAGCCGGGTGATGCTGCTAGCCAGTCCAGTAACGAAGCTCTATAACAGCAGCAGCCAACCCCTACACGGCCTGGAGGCTTTGTGATGCTCAAGCTTTATGGATTCGCAGTCAGCAACTACTACAACATGGTCAAACTGGCGCTGCTGGAGAAGGGTGTGCCGTTTGAGGAAGTGCCGTTTTTCGCGGGTCAAACCCCTGAGGCACTGGCTATCAGCCCCCGTGGCAAAGTCCCGGTGCTGGGGGTTGAGCAAGGTTACGTCAATGAAACCAGTGTGATCCTCGAGTACATCGAACAGACCCAGCCAGGCCCTAAACTGTTGCCGGTTGATCCGTTTGAGCGCGCTCAAGTGCTGGCGCTGGCCAAGGAAATCGAGCTGTACATCGAGCTGCCTGCACGTGCGTGTTACCCCGAAGCATTCTTTGGCATGAAAGTGCCGGAAGCGATCAAGGAAAAAGCGCGCATCGAGCTCTTGGAAGGGATGGCTTCATTGAGGCGTCATGGCAAGTTCGCCCCCTATGTGGCGGGCGACACCCTGACTGTTGCGGATATTTACTTCGCTTGCAGCGTCAATCTGGCCTGCGCCGTTGGGCACAAGGTGTTTGGCCTGGACCTGCTGGCTGACATGCCGGGCGCCAAAGCGTTGCTGGAGCGGCTGGAGCAAAACCCGCACGTGCAAAAAATTGGCGCAGACAAAGAAGCCGCCATGCCGCAGTTTCTGGCCTGGATCAGTAGCAAGAAATAACGCGGGTACTGGCGCTGAATAAAAAACGGGCACCCGAAGGTGCCCGTTTTTTTGTATTGCTCAGAAGTTAGCGGGTAGCCAACAACGCCTTGCCACGAACAACAGCTGCTTTCACTTGCGCCGGCGCGGTGCCGCCGATGTGATCGCGGGCATTGACCGAACCTTCCAGCGTGAGCACGGCAAACACGTCGTCTTCGATCTGATCGCTGAACTGGCGCAGTTCTTCGAGGCTCATTTCTGCCAGATCCTTGCCCGTCTCGACGCCGTATTTAACGGCATGGCCGACGATTTCGTGGCAGTCACGGAACGGCAGGCCACGGCGAACCAGGTAGTCGGCCAGGTCGGTAGCGGTCGAGAACCCGCGCAATGCCGCTTCACGCATGATTGCGTGCTTGGGCTTGATCGCCGGGATCATGTCGGCAAAGGCGCGCAACGAGTCGCGCAAGGTGTCGGCTGCGTCGAACAGCGGCTCCTTGTCTTCCTGGTTGTCCTTGTTGTAGGCCAGCGGCTGGCCCTTCATCAGGGTCAACAGGCCCATCAGTGCACCGAATACACGGCCACTTTTGCCACGTACCAGCTCTGGCACGTCGGGGTTTTTCTTTTGCGGCATGATCGAACTGCCGGTGCAGAAACGGTCCGGCAGATCGATGAACTGGAACTGTGCGCTGGTCCAGAGCACCAGCTCTTCGGAGAAGCGCGACAGGTGCATCATCGCAATACTGGCCGCGGCGCAGAATTCGATGGCGAAGTCGCGATCGGAGACGTTGTCCAGCGAGTTGCCGCCAACAGCGTCAAAGCTCAGCAATTGAGCCGTGAATTCGCGGTCGATCGGGTAGGTGGTGCCCGCCAGTGCGGCGCTGCCCAGAGGCATGCGGTTGGTGCGTTTGCGGCAGTCGACAAGACGCTCGTAGTCGCGGCTGAGCATCTCGAACCACGCCAGCATGTGGTGACCGAATGTCACGGGCTGTGCGGTCTGCAGGTGCGTAAAGCCGGGCATGATGGTTTCGGCTTCGCGCTCTGCCTGCTCCAGCAGGCCTTTTTGCAGGCGAGTAATTTCGGCCAGGATCACGTCGATTTCATCACGCAACCACAGTCGAATATCGGTAGCTACCTGGTCGTTACGGCTGCGACCGGTGTGCAGCTTTTTGCCGGTTACGCCGATGCGATCGGTCAGGCGCGCCTCGATGTTCATGTGCACATCTTCCAGATCGATGCGCCAGTCAAACGTGCCGGCTTCGATTTCGCTCTGGATGGACTTGAGGCCATCGATGATGCTGTCGCGCTCGGCATCGGTCAGCACGCCGACCTTGGCCAGCATGGTGGCGTGAGCCACGGAGCCCATGATGTCGTGGCGATAAAGGCGCTGGTCGAAAGTGACGGAGGCGGTGAAACGCGCAACGAAGGCGTCGACGGGTTCACTGAAGCGGCCGCCCCAGGACTGATTGGTCTTGTCGGTGCTCATGGATTCGCTCGTAATCGGCTGAGGGGGAGTTACACAAAAAGTTACCGCGGATCATAACAGGGTTGCCAATCAAGGCGTTGACGCAGGTCGGCAGGTTTTTGTGTGAAGTGCGGTATAAACAAAAATCCGAAACGAAATGTATCGTTTGAATACTTTCGTCTTGGCAACCGTCTACAGTTGGTCGTATGGATCAGTCATTGCAGGTCTTTGTAGATTGCCAGACGTATCCGGTATTAAATCGAGCAACCGAGACAGGTGAATTTTGCTGCGAGGTTTGCGGCACTTTTTGGCCTTCGCGCTAGTCTTAGCGTGGATCGCCGTGACAGTCGTCACTTCACCTGTCTACGCTATCCTTGTGCGAGACTCACGCAGGAATACAGCGCTATATGAATGTCCTGATCGTTGATGACGAAACCCTGGCCCGCGAGCATTTGAGCCACTTGCTCAGCACGCTTGGGGGTTACACGTTGCTGGAGCCTGGCGCCACAAATGGCGAAGAGGCACTCACCCTGATCGAAAACCTGAAACCGGATGTCGTTTTACTGGATATCCGCTTGCCGGGCCTGGACGGGTTGCAGGTTGCAGCCAAATTATGCGAACGCGAGCTACCGCCTTCGGTGGTGTTTTGCGTGGCGCCGGACGAATTCTCCGTGCAGGCCCTGCAGGACAGCGGCGTCAGCTATGTAATCAAGCCGGTCACTGCTCAGGACTTGAGCGCCGCCTTGAAAGAGGCTCACCGGCCCAATCGCATCCAGCTGGCCGCGCTCACCCGGCCTGCCGCGCAAACCGGCAGTGGTCCGCGCAGTCATATCAGTGCCAGAACCCGAAAAGGCATTGAACTGATCCCCATCGACCAAGTGATCTATTTTATAGCCGACCATAAGTACGTGACCTTGCGTCACGCTGGCGGTGAAGTGCTCCTCGATGAGCCACTCAAGGCGCTCGAAGACGAGTTTGGTGAACGCTTTGTGCGAATTCACCGTAATGCACTGGTGGCGCGGGATCGGATCGAACGTTTGCAGCGCACGCCGCTGGGGCACTTCCAGCTGTTCCTTAGAGGGCTTAACGGCGATGCACTGATCGTGAGCCGACGGCATGTGGCGGGTGTACGCAAAATGATGCAGCAGCTGTAGTTCGCGCTGAAAAAGGCGCTGGTGCGCCGTTTTTGGGCCAGGGAGGCCGAGGACTTTCTGATACAAGTCAAAGCTGTTTTGGCTGAGCTGTTATTATCAGCCGTATCTTTTCAGTACGGATTGATCCATGTCCTCTCGCGAAATCCGCATCGCTACCCGTAAAAGCGCCCTGGCTCTGTGGCAGGCCGAATACGTTAAAGCCCGTTTAGAGCAGGCTCACCCCGGTATTTTGGTGACGCTGGTGCCCATGGTCAGCCGTGGTGACAAGCTGCTGGACTCGCCGCTGTCGAAAATCGGCGGCAAGGGGCTTTTCGTCAAGGAACTCGAAACGGCTCTGCTCGAGAATGAAGCCGACATCGCCGTGCATTCCATGAAAGACGTGCCGATGGACTTCCCGGAAGGTCTGGGCCTGTTCTGCATTTGCGAGCGTGAAGACCCGCGTGATGCCTTCGTCTCCAACACCTTCGCCAGCCTTGATGACTTGCCGCATGGCAGCGTTGTCGGCACGTCCAGCCTGCGTCGTCAGGCCCAGTTGCTGACTCGCCGTCCGGATCTTGAGATCCGCTTTCTGCGGGGCAACGTCAACACCCGCCTGGCCAAACTCGATGCCGGCGAGTACGACGCGATCATCCTGGCGGCTGCCGGCCTGATCCGCCTCGGCTTTGAAGACCGCATCACCTCGGCCATCAGCATCGATGACAGCCTGCCAGCGGGCGGCCAAGGCGCAGTGGGCATCGAGTGCCGCAGCGCAGATACTCAAATCCATGCCTTGCTGTCGCCTTTGCATCATGCCGATACCGCCGTGCGCGTTACTGCAGAACGTGCTCTGAACAAACACCTCAATGGTGGCTGCCAGGTCCCGATCGCATGCTATGCGGTGCTCGAAGGCGAGCAAATCTGGCTGCGCGGACTGGTCGGTGAACCCAGCGGTGGCGTGCTGCTGAGCGCTGATGCCCGGGCACCGCGTGAGGCGGCTACCGAGCTGGGCGTGCAGGTGGCCGAGGCGCTGCTGGCCCAGGGCGCCGGGGATATCCTCAAAGCCGTCTATGGTGAGGCAGGTCACGAGTGACAGGCTGGCGCTTGTTGCTGACCCGGCCAGCCGAGGAGTCGGCAGCCCTGGCCCATGAGTTGGCGGCTGCCGGGATTTTCAGCACCAGCCTGCCACTTCTGGCGATCAGGCCATTGGCCCTGACTGATGTGCAGCGGGCGCTGATTGCGAGTCTTGACCGTTATTGCGCGGTGATTGTGGTCAGCAAGCCTGCGGCGCGTCTGGGGCTTGAGCTGGTCAATCAATACTGGCCGCAAGCGCCCCGGCAGAAGTGGTTCAGCGTTGGCGCCGCCACCGCGCAGATTCTCGCCGACTACGGCCTTGATGTTAGCTACCCTCAATGCGGGGATGACAGCGAAGCTCTGCTGGCGATACCTGAGTTCGAAGCGGCGGTGGGATGTGATCAGCCCAGGGTTTTGATCCTGCGCGGGGAGGGCGGTCGCGAGATGTTGGCGGACCGGATGCGTAGCCTTGGAGTGCAGGTCGACTATCTTGAACTCTATCGTCGCGAACTGCCGTCGTACCCGCCTGCGACCCTGTATCAGCGAGTTAAAGTGGAACGCCTGAACGCGCTGGTGGTCAGCAGTGGGCAGGGTTTTGAACATTTACGCCAATTGGCAGGCGACACCTGGCCGCAGCTTGGATGTCTGCCATTGTTTGTTCCAAGCCCTCGGGTAGCTGAGATGGCACGCAGCGCCGGGGCGCAAAACGTTGTGGATTGTCGTGGCGCGAGTGCCACGGCTTTGCTGGCGGCGCTGCGGGAACATCCCGCACCTGCTTTTTAATGCAAAGGATGGATTCGTGAGCGAAACAGTCTTGTCCAAAGAACACGTACAGTCGGCGCCAGACGCGCCGACTAAAAATGCTGACCCTGCGCCGCAGGGACGAGGCAATGGTCTGGCCGTTTTCGCCCTGTTGCTGGGCGCAGCCGGCATTGCCGTCGGCGGCTGGGGGGTGTGGCAGGTACGACAGCTGCAAGCCACCACCGAACAGCAACTGAGCGACGTGCCAGCCTTGGCCGCGCAAACGCTGTCGATCAAGCAGGGCGAGCAGCAACTGCTGACGCGCGTCAACCAATTACCCTCCGCGGGTGAGCTGGATAATCAGCGTCAATTGGTCGTGCAGCTGCAAGGCGATCAGCAGCGCCTGAACCAGCGCCTCGAAACCGTATTGGGTGAAAGCCGCAAAGACTGGCGTCTGGCCGAGGCCGAGCACTTGCTGCGGCTAGCCACCTTGCGCTTGTCGGCACTGCAGGACATCACCAGCGCCCAGGCGCTGGTGCAAGGAGCGGACGCCATTTTACGCGAGCAAAATGATCCGGGCTCTTTCGCTGCCCGCGAGCAACTTGCAAAAAGCCTGGCGGCACTGCGCAGCATTGAACAGCCGGATCGCACTGGCCTGTTTTTGCAGTTGGCGGCCTTGCATGACCAGGTCGCGCAGCTCAGCGCCCTGGCTCCTGCCTATCAGAATCAAGGTGATTCGCTGGCGAGTCTGACGGCAGATGGCGATGGCGCGAGCCGTTGGGCGCAGTGGTGGGATGAGATCTCGCATTACATTCGTATCGACTTCAATGCCGACAAAAACGTGCGCCCGCTGTTGGCAGGTCAAAGCCTGACGCAAGTTCGTCTGGCCTTGAGCCTTGCGCTGGAGCAAGCCCAGTGGGCGGCCCTCAATGGTCAGGAGTCGGTGTACACCCAGGCCTTGGCGCAGGCGCAAGAAGTCCTCAAAGGCAACTTCAACCCGGATAACCCGCAGAGTAAAAAAATTCTTGAGCAGGTGGTCGAGCTCTCCAAGCAGCCGGTCACGGTGAAAACCCCGGACCTCGCGGCCACCCTGAGTGCGGTGCAGGCTTATCTGGAGCGCCGGCATGTCCGTGCCGACGAGCCGGGTAAAGCGGCTGCCAGCCCGGCGCAGGAGACACTTCCATGAAGCGTTTCTACGTGATTGTGTTTTTGTTGATTGCAGCTGCGGCCTGCATCGGCCTGGCAATCGCTGAGGACGCGGGCTATGTGCTGATCGCCTATAAAAACTTCCGCTACGAATCCAGCGTATGGGCAACGCTCGCTCTGTTGGCAGTCCTGTGGTTGCTGGTCTGGGGGATCAAGCTGCTGGTGGAGCTGGTTACGGCTTCTACCGGGTTGGTGAACCCGTGGTCGCGGCGCAATCGCAGCCGTCGGGTTCAGATCGCCATCGAGCAAGGCCAGATGGACCTTGCCGAAGGTCGCTGGGCCAGTGCGCAAAAGCATCTGGCGCGAGCCGCTGAAGCCGAACCGCAACCGTTGCTCTACTACCTGGGTGCCGCACGCGCAGCCAACGAGCAGGGGCATTACGAAGAAAGCGACAACCTGCTTGAGCGCGCACTGGAGCGTCAGCCCCAAGCCGAGCTGGCCATTGCCTTGAGCCATGCCCAGCTGCAGGTGGACCGCGCCGATACGGATGGTGCGCTGGTGACCTTGCAAGCCATGCACGAGCGTCATCCGCATAACGTCCAGGTGCTACGCCAGTTGCAGCGTCTGCACCAGCAGCGTGGAGACTGGGCGGCGTTGATTCGCTTGCTGCCAGAGTTGCGCAAGGACAAGGTGTTGCCAGTCAAGGAGCTTGCCGAGCTTGAGCGTCGGGCCTGGGGACAAAATCTTAGCCTGGCGGCCCAGCGCGAGACTGAAGGCGAGGCAGGGCTGCAATCGCTGCAGCGCTCCTGGCAACAACTCACTTCGGCTCAACGCCAGGAGCCTGCGCTGGTTCTGGCCTACGCCGAGCAGTTGCGCCAGTTGGGCGCGCAAGCCGAAGCTGAGGAAGTGTTGCGCGGGGCGCTCAAACGCAACTATGACAGCCATCTGGTGCGCCTCTATGGCCTGCTGCGCGGCAGCGACCCGGTCAAGCAGTTGCAGGTCGCCGAAGGATGGTTGAAAACCCACCCGGGGGATGCCAGCCTGCTCTTGACCCTGGGTCGCTTGTGTCTGCAAAACAGCTTGTGGGGCAAGGCCCGCGACTATCTCGAAAGCAGTCTGAAGGTTGAGCGCAACCCTGAAACCTGTGCAGAGCTGGCCCGACTGCTGGCTCAGTTGGGGGATACAACGCGCAGTAATCAACTCTTTCAGGAAGGGTTGAATCTGCTGGATGAACGCTTGCTGGCCTCTCCTTTGCCAGCGACGGCCACGACTCTCTGAAAAAGGCAGTCTGGCTGCGTTTCGGCGCACGCCAGACTGGCCGAAGTAGAATGTGGGCGCTGTGCGAGTCGGTATTTCCTACGTTACTTACACTCTAAGCCTTCAGCTCTTGTTGGTAATTCCCAACTTTCTTCAAGAAGTATCCGCTCAGGCCCATCTTGAAAGGGCCAATGGCTTTCATCTACCGTAACCAACTGTCTCATTTGTTACGGAAAAGCCATGTTTTTGGCAGGCTCACGTTTAATTTTCTTTTTGGCCTTTCTCATCGGCGCCTTGGTGATGGGTGCAACTCTGTATCTGGAGTATGGCCCCGGGCTAAAGCCCTGTTCGTTATGTCAGGTTCAACGATTTTTCCTGCTGGGATTCTGTCTCGTCAACCTGTTGGCTTTTGTGCACGGCCCACGGCGTTTGGGTCTGTGGTGTTATTCCATTGCCTCCACATTGCTGGCGCTTGGAGGCGCTGCGAGTGCCTTGAGGCAGGTCAGGCTGCAAGTGTTGGCGCCTGAACAGTTGATGTTCTGTCAGCCGGATCTGACCTGTGCCTGGCACAGCATGTCGCCCGGCGAATTTTTTTCGATGATCTATCGGGGCAGCGATGACTGCACTCATATTCACTGGACCATATTTGATTTGAGCGTTCCCGAGTTAAGCCTGCTGGCCTTTATCGGTCTGCTCGTGGTGAGTATTTTCCAGATTACGCGCTCAATGCGCGCTGGCAAATTACGCCGTGGCTGCGACGTAACGTAGCAGTCAGGATTAAACGCTTGTATGAATTTTCTCTCATACGTACCTTGAAGCAGTTGCCGTGCGGGCATAATCTGGCCCGCACGTATTACTGGAGTTATGCCGCCCAATGCCGGTGCAATCGCGCAGGTTTTGGTTCACACAGGCCCGGCTGAAGTCGGGTGGCATGGGCCCACAAGGGAAGAGAGATCATCATGCTCGAAAGATGTGAGAGTGCTCAGGAACGATTCAACGGCGTCCACCAACTGGTTGATCGCTGGTTGCATGAGCGCCGTAAACTTGTGAGTGCTTATGCTGCTCTGATCGATCAGCAAAACAACCCCAAGCGTGGGCCTCAAAAAGAGTTTTGCCAGATCCTGGTCGACTATGTTTCCGCAGGCCATTTCGAAATTTACGAGCAGCTGAATCAGGAGGCACAGGCCTTCAATGATGAGCGTGGTCTTGCCCTGGCCGAGACCATTTACCCGCGGATCAACGTGATTACCGAAGCCGCCCTGGCTTTCAACGATCATTGCGACGGCAAGGCCCATCGTCCTGACTGCGATAAGCTGGCAGAAGAAATCAAAGTTCTGGGCGCTTTGCTGGATGAGCGTTTCGAGCTTGAAGATTGCCTGATTGAAGTGCTGCACAACGCGCACAAACAGAAAGAAGCCGCTCAGGCTTAAGCCGTGGGCAAGTCAAAAAAACGGTGCGCAATGGCGCACCGTTTTTCGTTTTCGAGCATTCACTTGCGGATAGAAAACAGCTCGATTTCAAACACCAGCGGCGTATCGGGTTCGATCAAATCCCCTGCACCCTCAGCCCCGTAAGCCTGGCTGGAGGGGATCACCAATCGCCATTTCGCACCGACGGGCATCTGCACCAGTGCGCTGCGCCAGCCAGCGATGACGCTGTCCAGGCGAAACCATTGGGGCTGGGTGCTGTGGTCGAACACTGTGCCATCGGGCAGGCGGCCGATATAACTCACGTAGACGGAATCCTGTGCGTCAGGCTTTGCCCCCTTGCCGGGTTTGAGCTCGGTCAGGATGATTCCGTCAGCCAGCTCGCGAGCTTGAGGCTGCTGTTTTTCTTTCAGCAAAAAATCACGTTCAGGCTCGGCTGCAGTCTCGCTTTCAGGCGGAATTTGCGTGTTGTCGGTTTGGGCCTGATGCTGCATCAATATCTGTTCGATACGCTCATCACTTAGCGCCAGAGGCTTGCCTTGATAGGCCGTGCGCAGGCCCTCGACCAATGCCTTTATCTGCAGATCCGGGACTTCCAGGCGCAGGCGCTCCCCCAGGCTGGCACCCAGGCTGTAGGCCAGGTCGTGCGCGGCATCGGGGGATGGAGCCGGGGCTGCATGAGCCAAAGGCGCAAGGCACAACAACGTCATTAAGAAGTAACGCGGCATGGTGGTTCTCCGGCGTGATATGCGAGGGATTATGCCAGCGCTAAAGCGTGCGGCGATGATTTATTCGGGGGGTTTGGATAACGTTGAACCACCCACAAAAATTAGCCGTTGTGATGGTTAAAGATTGATCCAGCACAAGTTTTTCGACGTCGTGCAACGCACAGCTATCCTTAGTGTCAACATGCCCTAGCGGCGGTAGTTACAGAGGTCTAGTATGAGCCGCACTCACTTCAGCCAGGAGGTAAACCATGTCGGCCAATAAGAAGCCCGTTAATACGCCGTTGCACTTGCTCCAACAGCTCTCAGGCAGTCTGCTTGAGCATTTGGAAAACGCTTGTTCCCAAGCGTTGGCTGATGCTGAGAAATTGCTCGCCAAGCTTGAAAAGCAGCGCGGCAAAGCGCAGGAAAAACTGCACAAGTCCCGCGCCAAACTGCAGGACGCCGCCAATGCTGGCAAATCCAAGGCTCAAGCCAAAGCCAAGTCGGGCGTCAAAGAGCTTGAGCAACTGCTCGACTCGCTCAAGGATCGTCAAACCGAAACGCGCACCTATATCCTGCAACTCAAGCGCGATGCTCAAGAAAGCCTGAAGTTGGCCCAAGGCATTGGCCGGGTCAAAGAGGCGGTAGGCAAAGCGTTGTCTACGCGTGATGCCAAGCCCGCGTCAGCTGCGAAAAAACCTGCTGCCAAGGCAGTCGCTAAAGCCCCGGTAAAAGCTGCTGCCAAAGTGGCCGCCAAGCCTGCGGCCAAACCGGTTGCCGCTCGCACGGCCAAACCTGCGCCAAAAACTGCAGCCGCCAAGCCAGCAGCTAAACCCGTAGCCGCTAAAACAGCTGCCGCCAAACCGGCAGCCAAGCCCGCAGCGGCTAAACCGGTTGCCGCCAAAGCGCCAGCCAAGGCTGCAGTTAAAGCGCCTGTGAAAGTGGCTGCCAAGCCCGTGGCTAAAACAGCGGCTGCCAAACCTGCTGCTGCCGCCAAGCCTGCTGCTGCCAAGCCTGCAGTAAAAGCCGCTGCAAAACCGGCCGTTAAAAAGCCCGTAGCGGCCAAGCCGGCAGCCAAGCCTGCTGCCACCCCCGCCAAGCCTGCTGTAGCGCCCGCTGCCGCTACGACGGCTGTTGCTGCAACGCCAACCCCGGCATCCGCAGCAAACTCGGCTACCACCCCCTCCAGCGCTTCTTAAGCGTTGTTGATTGCGGCGCGCAGCGTGTGCAGCGCGTCGCAATCAGGGTGGCCAGCATCGCCAGTCATCCTCTGCAGCCAACCGCAAGTCTCTTGCGATTGCGCGAGTGACCAGCCTTGAGTCACCGACTCCAGACGCTGCAATAATGTCCGCTCAGCTTCCAGTTCCAGTGACTTGATCTGCACGCGCAACGCCGCCAGCGCATCGTCGCGTGTCGCCGGTTCACGCCAGTGTGTTCGCAATAGTCGCAAGGGCTGCACCACCTCACGCTGCCATGGCCCGGCGCAGGCTTTCAATTGCCCCAGGCGCGCCTCATCGAAGGCCACGCCACGCTCCTCAAGCCAGGCCGCACACAGCAAAACGCATACATCCAGGCCCTGGCTCTGCAAGTGCAGGCACGCCGGTTCTACACCGGGGCGGGCGTAGAGGTTCAAACAGTAATTCCACAGGTCAGTCTGCATAGTGCAATTCGCGCCAGTTGAGAGGGAAGCTGGTAGACTCCGCCGCCATTATGATCCGACTTCAGAACCTGACTTTACAGCGTGGTCCGCAACGTCTGCTAGAAGACGCCGAGCTGACCCTGCACGCCGGCCACAAAGCCGGTCTGGTCGGCGCCAATGGCGCCGGTAAATCCACTTTGTTCGCCTTGCTGCTGGGTGAGTTGACGCCTGATTCCGGGGATTGTCTGCTCCCGGCCGACTGGCGGATTGCCCACATGCGGCAGGAAATCGACACCCTCGACCGCATCGCGATCGACTACGTGCTCGATGGCGATCTGCGCTTGCGTCAAGTGCAAGCCGACCTGGCCAAGGCCGAAGCCGACGAGGATGGCGCCGCACAGGCACGTCTGCACGCTGAGCTGGACAGCGCCGACGGCTACACCGCTGATGCCCGTGCCCGCAAAATGCTCGCCGGGCTGGGTTTTACCAACGAACAAATGGACCGCCCGGTTGCCGACTTCTCCGGTGGCTGGCGGATGCGCCTGAATCTGGCGCAGGCACTGATGTGTCCGTCGGATCTATTGCTGCTCGATGAGCCGACCAACCACTTGGACCTCGACGCCATTCTGTGGCTCGAAGACTTCCTCAAGAATTACCCCGGCACCTTGCTGCTGATCTCTCACGACAGGGATTTTCTCGACGCAGTGGTCGATAACATCGCCCATGTCGACCAGCGCAAGATCACCCTTTATCGCGGTGGTTACAGCGCATTCGAGCGTGCCCGTGCCGAGCGTCTGGCCCAGCAACAACAGGCCTACGAGAAGCAGCAGGCGCAACGTGCGCACATGGAAAGCTACATCGCCCGCTTCAAGGCCCAGGCCACCAAGGCCCGTCAGGCGCAAAGCCGGATCAAGGCACTGGAGCGCATGGAAGAGCTGAGCGCGGCCCATGTGGATTCGCCGTTCGACTTCGTGTTCCGTGAAGCGGTCAAACTCTCCAGCCCGCTGCTCGACTTGTCCGATGCACGTCTGGGTTATGGCGATAAAACCATCCTGGAAAAGGTCAAGTTGCAACTGGTTCCGGGCGCTCGTATTGGCTTGCTCGGGCCAAACGGTGCGGGTAAATCGACCCTCATCAAAAACCTTGCGGGCGAGCTGGAGCCGCTGTCGGGCCGACTGGCCCGTGGCGAAAACCTTGTGGTTGGCTACTTTGCCCAGCATCAACTCGACTCGCTGGATTCCAAGGCCAGTCCGTTGTTGCACATGCAGCGCCTGGCTCCAGCTGAGCGTGAACAAACCCTGCGCGACTTCCTCGGTGGTTTTGACTTCCGTGGGGCGCGTATCGACGAGCCGGTACTGAACTTCTCGGGTGGCGAAAAAGCCCGCCTGGCGCTGGCGCTGATCGCCTGGGGTCGACCGAACCTGTTGCTGCTCGACGAACCGACCAACCACCTCGATCTCGAAATGCGTCTGGCGCTGACCATGGCGTTGCAAGAGTTCAGCGGTGCAGTGCTGGTGGTGTCTCACGATCGGCATTTGCTCAAAAGCACCACGGATGAATTCCTGCTGGTGGCTGATGGCAAGGTGCAAGAATTCGACGGTGACCTCGAAGACTATGCCCGCTGGCTGGCTGACTACCGTTTGCGCAACGCGCCGGCCAGCAACACGCCGGTCAACCCTGACAAGACCGACAAAAAGGCCCAGCGTCAGGCTGCCGCAACGTTGCGCCAGCAACTGGCACCGCACAAGCGCGAAGCCGACAAGCTTGAGAGCGAACTGGGCAAGGTCAACGAGAAGCTGGCCAAGATCGAAGCCAGCCTGGGTGACAGCGCGGTTTACGAAGCAGCACGCAAAGACGAATTGCGAGATCTGCTGGCTGAACAGGCCAAGCTCAAAGTGCTCGAAGGTCAGTTGGAAGAGCGCTGGATGGAAGCTCTGGAGCTGCTTGAATCCATGCAAGCGGAACTGGAAGCCCTGTCCTGATGGAAGCCCTGCACTTACCTCTGCCAGCCGAATTCATTGCACCGCTGTGGATCGGCTTGCAGATTTTGCTGATTCTGCTGGCCGGTTATTTCTCTCAGCGCGTAGTGGCTCGTTTCCTGACTCGGCTGGGCGAGCGTTACCCGTTTCCGCCGCAGCTCATGATGCCGCTGCGGGGCGGTTTGCGCTGGTTCATCATGGGCAGTGCGGTGATTGTCGTCCTGGAGCGCCTGGGTGTATCGGCCACTGTGTTGTGGACTGCGCTCTCGGGTTTTGTGGCCGTGGCAGCGATTGCCTTCTTCGCCATGTGGAGCGTGCTCTCCAACTTGCTGTGCGCGGTGCTGATCTTCACGGTGGGCCCGTTTCGCATTGGCGACATCGTGGAACTCCTCGATACCCTCGACAAGCCGGGCGTCAAAGGTCGGGTCGTGGCCATCAACCTGCTCTACACCACCCTGATCGAGCCCGCCGAAGCCGGTAGTGGCAGCAGCATGGTGCAAGTCCCCAACAGCCTGTTCTTTCAGCGCTCGGTCCGTCGCTGGCGTGAAAGCGACCTTTAAAGGCACCGCTATCCACCTGTGGCAGCGGCTATAAAAAGTAGTGGTCAATTTTCAACCAACGCATTAGCTTAAAGGACTTGTTACAGATCTTGTCCGAGGTGTGCGATGTCGTTGGAAACGTGGTTGGCCTTTTTTGCTGCCTGTTGGGTCATCAGTCTGTCGCCCGGTGCAGGGGCGATTGCCTCGATGTCGTGCGGCCTTCAATACGGTTTCTGGCGTGGCTACTGGAACGCGTTGGGCCTGCAACTGGGGCTGGCGTTGCAGATTGCGATTGTCGCCGCCGGGGTGGGTGCAGTGCTGGCCGCCTCATCCACTGCCTTCTACGCGATCAAATGGTTTGGTGTGGCCTATCTCGTCTACCTGGCCGTCAAACAGTGGCGCGCCCTCCCGGCGGACCTTAGCGATGACGCGGCTGTACGCCCCATCGGTAAACCACTGGCACTGATATTTCGCGGCTTTCTGGTCAATGTCAGCAACCCCAAGGCGCTTGTTTTCATGCTCGCGGTCCTGCCGCAGTTCGTAAACCCTACTGCGCCTCTGGTGTCTCAATACGTGACGCTGGGCGCAACCATGATCTGCGTCGACCTGATCGTGATGGCCGGGTACACCGGGCTGGCGTCCAAGGTCCTGCGTTTGCTGCGCACCCCAAAGCAACAGCGCCGCATGAACCGCACCTTTGCAGGCCTGTTTGTGGGCGCAGCAGGTTTTCTTGCGACGTTGCATCGCGCTACGACCTAAACATCTTGAGTCGCGGTCATTGGAAGTGAACAATGTGTTACTTCTCATTTCCATCCGGATTTATCAATGACCGCCCGCTCGCGTTTTTTTGCCTGGCTGATGTTGCCAGTGCTCGCGTTGTGCAGCCTTACGGTGTCTGCCAACTCCCCGGAAGGCGCCTCACAAGCGCTGCACCTGATCGACTACATCGGTGCGGACTATCCGCCTACCGTTGAGAACGGGAAGGTCATCGATGAAACCGAGTACCGCGAGCAGTTGGAGTTCCTGACCGTACTCAAGGGCTTGATTGAGGGCCTGCCAGAGCGCCCTGAGCGAGCCGAGCTGGCTCGGGGTGTGAACGCCTTGCAAGCCGCCATCGAAAAGCGTGAGGACGGCACTGCCGTTGCCCGTGAGGCGCGGCAACTGGGTGCCAGACTGGCTGTGGCCTACGAGGTCAGCCAGGCACCTGCCATCACCCCGGACCCAACCCGTGGCGCGCCGTTATATGCCCAGCATTGCTCGGTGTGCCACGGTGAAACCGGCGCCGGGGATGGTCCCGCCAGCCTTGGGATGACGCCGCCTCCGGCCAACCTGCGCGACGTACAACGCCTTGACCGGTTGAGCCTCTACGCGATCTACAACACGTTGGGCCTGGGTGTTGAAGGCACTGATATGCCTTCGTTTGCCGATCAGCTGGACGAGCGTCAGCGCTGGGACCTGGCCACTTACATCGCAGGCTTGAGTGCTGACCCGGCTGCGGCAAAGGCCGACAAAACCTACAATCTGGCGGATCTTGCCCGTCAAACTCCGAATGAAGTGCTGGCGGCTGAAGGCCCCGAGGCGACGGCGACCTTCCGTGCCCAACGGGCGCAGCCGCCGCAAGTCAAACGCGGTCCGGCGCAGTTGCTCGATTACACCAGCGCTACCCTGGACAAAAGCCTCGCGGCTTACCGCGCCGGCGACCGCGAACAAGCCTACGACCTGTCGGTAGCGGCTTATCTGGAAGGCTTTGAGCTGGTTGAAAGCTCGCTGGATAACGTCGACGCCAACGTGCGTAAGAACACCGAGAAAGCCCTGATGGCGTATCGGCAGTCATTGCAGGACGGCTTACCGATCGAGCAAGTCGAGCAGCGTCTGGATGCCGCAAAGGCCTTGCTTAAAGAGTCAGCCGGGCTGCTGGGCAGCGATGGCTTGAGTTGGACCTTGAGCTACATCTCGGGCCTGTTGATTTTGCTGCGCGAAGGTCTGGAAGCGATTCTGGTCCTGGCCGCGATCCTGGCTTTCCTGCGCAATACCGGCCAGCAGTCTGCGGTGCGCAGCGTCAACATTGGCTGGGGATTGGCCCTGGTTGCAGGTCTCGCTACGTGGGCGCTGGCCGCCTATGTCATCGACGTCAGCGGCGCCCAGCGCGAACTGCTTGAAGGGTGCACGGCCTTGTTCGCCAGCGTCATGGTGCTGTGGCTGGGCGTATGGATGCATGACCGTCGCCATGCGGCTGCGTGGCAGGACTACATCAAAAGCAGTCTGGTCAGTGGTGGCGGGCGCTTTGGTTTTGCGATCCTGGCGTTTTTCTCGGTGTACCGCGAACTGTTCGAAGTGATCCTGTTCTACGAGACCCTGTGGCTGCAAGCCGGGCCTGCGGGTCATAACGCCGTATTGGCGGGCGGCGCCACGGCGCTGGTGTTACTGATGGGGCTGGCGTGGATCATCCTGCGCGGTTCGGCCAAATTGCCATTGGCGCTGTTCTTCAGCATCAACGCGGCCCTTCTTTGCGCCCTGTCGGTCGTATTCGCCGGGCATGGCGTGAAAGCACTTCAAGAGGCGGGCATCTTCGGTACGCGGCCTGTAGCGTTCTTTGACTTCGACTGGTTGGGCATTCACGCGGATGCCTACTCGCTGGCTGCGCAGGCGGTCGCCATTGTGGCGATTATCGTGTTGTACAGTCGCAGCAAAATGGCGGAAAAGCGCCGGGTGCAGGCTTCGTAAGCATCCGAGCAGTTGTGGTAAGCCACATACTTACTGTGTGGCTTGCCAGCGGCTAATGCCATTCGGCGTGACATAGTTGTTGCGCTATTGTGCTTGATTACCCTGGTGAGGGCGTGAACACCACACCAGGGCTTAGAAAATCGATGTGATACCCCGACGAGCCATCACCTAATGCAACATGCACTCCGCTAATGCCTTCGTTCATTTGAGAGTTGATACGATAATCAATAAACGGTGCTATAGCATTATTCACCCCTACTGCAAACTCCGTGAGCTTTAACCCTCGTGCGCCGGCCGCACAGTTTAGTAATTCTTTGTGTTCTGTATCGTTGACCCGGAATGAAGTGAGGATATTGTTTTCCACCGTCAAGAGTGCGGTGTGGTGTGCAACATCACGGGTGAGATGTTCAAGGGCTATCTTTAATGCGATGTCCGTTGATGTGGAAGACTTTCTAAGTACGGTGAGAATGCCAGAGATTGTCAGGTGCCCATTAAACTGGAAGGGGCAAGGTGCATGTGAATTCATGTGGGCATAGTGTACTTCAAAAAATTCAGCTATTGAGTGTACAAAGTCATTGTTTATATCTTCTTCGATCATGGCGTATGGGATGGCCTGCTTTGAAATAGTGACGCGAGCCTTGGAATTGCTCCCGTCCAAACTGAACTCCCTGTAGGTATCAAGCTGCGTCAAGACAAGCCGCTGTTTTTGGAGTGCATCGTCAAAGTCACTCTTCAGGATAAGATCCAGCCCATAGAGTGCACTTCTGACGGACGACTCAAAAACGTGGACCGCACAAAAAATACTTTTTCTGGCAGGGGTCTGCTTAGCAATTTTGAATGTGTGCCTGGCGGCTTCATTGCAAAAGGCAAAGACGATACTTTGTGCTGGAAGAAACGCTATGTCATTGAGCGATTGTGCATTAAAGCCTTGAGCAATACACCTTTGGAGAAAATCATTGTTGTCGGAGACGATCCACGCGTCTTTTAAGTTGAAAGGGAAGTTATTCGCAGGCACAGGCATGCCCTCTAATGGGAAGTGGGCGCCAATTGATATGTCTGCTTTGTTTTGGCGCTCACATGTCTATATTACCCACTCAATCTGGCTGGAAAGCCCAGGCAAGTGGAGCCCATCCGAAGTTGTCCGGGTCAGATGTGGTTCGGTTTAATTTTGGTTTTGGTAGCGTTGAGTTAGTCATTATTTATCCTCGCTGTGCAGTGTAATAAATGTATGTTGGATGCCTGAGCGCGTCAGGAGGTTGCTATGTTAGGGCTAATGATTGGCAGGTTGAAGTGATGTTTCATGTGTTTTTATATTGTTTCTCTATTGTATTAACCTCATTTAGCAAGTTCGGATATTAGTGTAGGAATTTTATGTAGGCATTGTCTGATATTTGGCTTGTTCTCAGGGTTTTTATTGTTTCTCTGTTGTGAGTTAAAGCGTTTTTGATCTAGATTTTGCACTCTGTTTAATACTTATTGGTATTTGCCGTAATCCAGGCGAGGAGTCGTTATGCTTTCGTCAAAAAAGTATATTTGTGCACTTTCGGTCAGCAATGCTCTTGAGCTTTGTGATCTCACAGAAGTGGATAATCCAGCGCATGCCATCGGGCTTTTGTTAAGTGAGGTACTTGAGGGCCTGGTGAGCCGTGGTTGGCCTGCTGGCCAGATCCTGAGAGGCCCGCGAATTGTTTCGGCGCAAGAGAACTATGGATTGCTTGGCTATGACCCTGCAGAGGTCACGTTAGGCAGTGAGCATACGCGCTGGGTGGATGAGCATTCGCTGTTGCGTACTCAAACTACCAGTCAAATCCCACGGGCTTTGCAGCGAGTCGCACAGGACCGTAAAGCAGGGGAAATCATCCTGTTGGCGGCTCCCGGTATTACATTCAGGCGCGATAGCCGCGACAGATGGCACTGTGCTGAGCCACATCAGATGGATATCTGGCTGCTCGGTGATCCAGCACTCTCAACCCGTACGCATTTACTGAGACTGGTGGGTGACATCCTTGAGTGTGCCGTACCCAACATGGCGTGGGTATACAGTGACAGTCCGCACCACTACACCGAAGGCGGAATCGAGGTAAACCTGATCTCGCAGGAGCAACCGGTCGAAGTGCTTGAGCGTGGGTGTATTGCACCCTCGCTTTTGCAAAGACTGGGTATTGATCCTGCCAGGCATGGTGGTCTGGCATTGGGCATGGGCTTGGACCGCCTGACCATGTTACGCAAGGGCATACCCGATATTCGCTTGCTACGGGATCCTGATGAACGCGTTCAGGCCCAGATGTATGATTTGCAACCCTGGCAGGCCGTTTCGCGGTTGCCTTGCATCACACGTGATATCTCCCTTGCAGTGACGCCGGGCTTGAGTGAAGAGGTGCTGACCGAAAAGATGTTGCTTGCTGCAGGTGATCGCTCGGCCTGGATTGAAGAAATGCAAGTCAAAGGGCGCTGGGCTATGGATGAATTGCCTGTGCAGGCGATTGAACGGCTCGGGCTGTTACCCGGGCAAGAAAACGTTTTGTTGCGGGTGATATTGCGGGACTGTTCGCGTTCCATTACTACGTTAGAAGCCAATGCATTGTATGAGCGTATTCAGTCTGCATTGCATGAAGGCGCTGTGGGTGGAGGCTACAGGATCAAAGGCTGAGCCAGTACTCCATTCTGATTGGCTTGCAGGTGATAGCCTTAGCCCATTTTTCAGGAGTTACCCCCATGCGTGTCTGGATCGACGCAGACGCTTGCCCCAAGGCGGCGAAGGATCAGGTCATCAAGTTCGCCCTCAAGCGTCAGTTCGAGGTGCTGCTGGTGGCGGGGCAGAGCCAGATCAAGCCGACCTACGCACTGGTCAAACTGATTGTGGTGCCCAGCGGCCCGGATGCGGCGGATGACTACTTGGTGGAGCACGCGGTGCCCGGTGAGCTGGTGATTTGCAGTGATGTGCCCCTGGCCGACCGGCTGGTGAAAAAGGGCGTGGCGGCGCTGGACCCGCGGGGCAAGGAGTTTGATCCGCAGAACATGGGGGAGCGGTTGGCGGTGCGCAATCTGTTTACCGATCTGCGAGAGCAAGGTCAGGTCAGTGGCGGGCAAGGCGCCTATGGCGAACGCGAAAAACAGGCGTTCGCCAATGCTCTTGACCGCATCCTGACGCGGCTGGCGCGGGGCTGATCAGTTCTTTTGAGTGAGTTCCAGCACCCGATCAACCATCTTGTTGATGCCGGACGCTGCTTCGCTGATGGATGTGGCAAGCATGTAGGCCGGTGTGCTCACCAGTTTGCGCGCCTTGTCTTCGACAATTTCCGACACCTCGCACTCTTCGTGGGAGCCTCCCATCTTGGTGACTGCCGCAGCGGTATCGGCGTCCGTACCGATGGTGCAGATCACGCCAGGGCCATAAATCTTGGCGGCGATGGCGGGGGAAATACACATCAGGCCAATGGGTTTGCCTGCTTCGGCAAAGGCCTCGGCCACCCGCAGAACGTCAGCCTGGACCGTGCACGCGGCGCCTTCAGTGGCAAAGCTGGACAGGTTTTTGGCTGCGCCAAACCCGCCCGGTACGATCAGGGCGTCAAAGTCTTCGACCCTGGCTTCACGAACATCCTTGATCTCACCTCGGGCAATGCGTGCTGATTCCACCAGCACATTGCGCGTCTCGGGCATTTGTTCGCCGGTCAGGTGGTTGATGACGTGCAGTTGCGCAATGTCGGGTGCAAAGCACTGCACTTTGGCGCCGCGTTGGTCGAGGCGCAGCAGGGTGATCACGCTTTCATGGATCTCGGCGCCGTCATAGACGCCGCAACCCGAAAGAATGACGGCAACTTTTTTGGTGGTCATGTCGGTCTCCTTGTTCATGGCGTTAATGTCGCCTGATTTGGCGCTTGATGCCATAGGGTTTCGCACTAAGTCCGCCTACGCTTGATGGATCGTCGGTCGGGGTGTGCCATGAAGCTGATTCTGTATGCAGTTCCGTTTTTCTTTGTGCTGATTGCTGTCGAGCTGCTGGCCGACCGCTGGCGCGGGATGCGTACTTATCGCCTGGCAGACACCATCAGCAGCCTGAGCGCCGGCGTGCTGTCGACCACCACCGGTTTGCTGACCAAAGGCGTAGGGCTGATCACTTATGCGCTGGCGCTGAAGTATCTGGCACTGCTGCAGCTGCCGGAAGACAGCCTGTGGGTCTGGTTGTTTGCTTTCGTGTTCTACGACTTTTGCTACTACTGGCACCATCGTCTCGGGCATGAGCGCAATGTGCTGTGGGCCGCGCACTCGGTGCACCACCAGAGTGAAGACTACAACCTGTCCACCGCCCTGCGCCAAACCAGTACCGGGTTTGTGTTCGGCTGGGTCTTTTACCTGCCGATGGCAGTGTTGGGCGTGCCGCTGCTGGTGTTTGCCACTGTGGCGACGCTTAACCTGCTCTATCAATTCTGGGTCCATACCCGGCATGTACCCAAACTGGGGTGGTTCGAGTGGTTCTTTGTGACGCCTTCCAATCATCGGGCTCACCATGGGCAGAATGCTCTCTACATGGATCGTAATTACGGGGGTGTGTTCATTCTCTGGGACCGATTGTTTGGCACCTTCCAGGAAGAGGACGACGCAGAGCCGGTTATTTATGGCGTGACTACACCGCTGAAAAGCTGGAACCCACTGTGGGCAAACTGGCAGTTTTATGGCCAGTTACTGGCCGATGCACGACGTACCCAACGCTGGCGGGACAAGCTGCGAATCTGGTTCATGCCCACGGGCTGGCGCCCGGCGGATGTGGCGATGAACTACCCGATGGGTAAACCGGATTTGAGCCAGTTCGAAAAGTTCGAGATCGCGTTGCCATTGCGTCAGCAGCTGTATATCGCGGTGCAATTCGCGGTTTATGTGGCGCTGGGCAGTTACTTGCTGAACGTGGGCGAGACATTGCCAACCCCGGCATTGATGCTGGGATGGGGCGCTATGGCGTTGGGATTGTTCGTGCTGGGTGCCGGGCTGGAGAATCGCCCCTGGGCGCTGAAGCTTGAGTGGTTGCGCCTGGCGCTTGCTGTGTCACTGGTCTGGCTGGCCCCTTGGGCGGGGCTGTGGCCGGCCAGCGCATTGGGCTGGGTCGGCCTGCTCAGTTACACCGTGTTGAGCGTGATGGGGCTCTACATGTGCCGAAACCGCATCACTCAGCTGGCGGGTTGCTGACCTCAACGCTGGTCTTGTTCTTCTCTTCAAGTGCAGTCTGTTTGGCCAGGCGCGCATTCTTGAAGCGGCGACGGGCCCACAGGCACAGGCCGATCAGCAGCAAGGCACCAAGCACCCACAGCTCATACTTCTTGACGTTGCCCAGCAAGCCTTCGAGTACGGCGCCAAAGTGGTAGGCGGCGGTGGCCAGGGCGATGGCCCAGATGGCCGCGCCAATCCCGTTGAGCAGCAGGTAGCGGCCAGGAGGGTATCCCGACAGACCAATTGCCACAGGCATGACGGTGCGCAGGCCGTAGACGAAGCGAAAACTCAAGACCCAGATGTCCGGGTGCCTGCGAATGTGCTCCAGAGCCTTGTCGCCCATAAGTTGCCAGCGCGGTTTGCGCGCCAACAGTTTGCGGCCGTGCTTGCGCCCCAGGAAGTACCACAGCTGATCACCGGCATAACTGCCGAGGAACGCCACGATCATGACCAGTTTGAGGTCCATGTATCCGCGGAACGCCAAGAAGCCTGCGAGAACCAGAATGGTCTCACCTTCAAAGAACGTCCCTAGAAACAGGGCGAAGTAGCCGAATTCTTGAAGAAATTGTTGGAGCATTGTCTGGATGCTGGCGAAATGAACGCGCAGCCTACGCCTTAAGGGACGTTCGGGAAAGTATCGAAATGTGACTTAGCGTTAACAAATCCTACAAATCATGTGTATTTGACCTACATCATTAGCGTTGTCATCTAGTGTTCATGGCAAGGCGCTATAACCATGCGCGAGGTGATTATTGCCTCAAACCTGTGGGGACTGGCTTGCCTGCGATGGGGGCTATGCGGCCTGGCAGGCAAGCACGGGTGATGCCATCGCGAGCAAGCCCGCTCCCACATGCCGGTGCCTCTGGAAACAATTTCAATAAATCGCCCTCTAACCAGGCTCAGGCCCGCATAAAGCGCCTTGGAGCGGTTTAAACCCGCTGGCGTTGATGGCATTCTGACAACTTGACTGCTGGTGTCGCTTAACTGTTACGAGAGTCAAACCCGCTCTTACAGGATCATTCAATGAATACCGAAGGACTTGCTGAAATCGTTGCCACTGAAGCTCAGCCGATTGCTGAGCCAGTCTCTGAAACCCCGCCTGAACCTCAAGCCCCTGCGCCTGCCGTGGCCGAGACGCATGCGGCGGTGCATCCGGCGATTGCCGTTCCTGGCCTTGATGACAGCAGCCTGTATATCCATCGTGAGCTGTCGCAATTGCAGTTCAACATTCGCGTGCTGGAACAAGCGCTGGATGAGTCCTACCCGCTGCTTGAGCGGTTGAAGTTCCTGCTGATTTTCTCCAGCAACCTGGATGAGTTTTTTGAGATTCGTGTCGCGGGCCTGAAGAAGCAAATCACCTTCGCCCGTGAACAGGCCGGTGCTGATGGTTTACAGCCGCATCAGGCGCTGGCCCGCATCAGTGAGCTGGTGCATGGCCATGTGGATCGCCAATACGCGATCCTCAACGACATCCTGCTGCCCGAACTTGAAAAGCATCAGGTGCGCTTTATTCGTCGCCGGCACTGGAACACCAAGATCAAGGCGTGGGTACGCAAGTTCTTCCGCGACGAAATCGCGCCGATCATCACCCCGATTGGCCTGGACCCAACGCACCCGTTCCCGCTTCTGGTGAACAAGAGCCTGAACTTTATCGTCGAGCTTGAAGGCATCGATGCCTTCGGTCGTGATTCGGGCCTGGCGATTATCCCGGCACCGCGCCTGTTGCCGCGTGTGATCAGGTTGCCTGAAGAGGTTGGCGGCGCAGGGGACAACTACGTGTTCCTGTCGTCGATGATCCACGCCCACGCCGATGACCTGTTTCAGGGCATGAAGGTAAAAGGCTGCTACCAGTTCCGCCTGACCCGTAACGCCGATCTGGCGGTCGATACCGAAGATGTAGAAGACCTGGCCCGCGCCCTGCGTGGCGAGTTGTTCTCTCGTCGTTACGGCGATGCCGTACGCCTGGAAGTCGCCGACACCTGCCCCAAGCATTTGTCCGACTACCTGCTCAAGCAGTTCAGCCTGCATGAAACCGAGTTGTATCAGGTCAATGGTCCGGTGAACCTCACGCGTCTGTTCAGTATCACGGGGCTCGATAGCCACCCTGAGCTGCAATACACGCCGTTTACCCCGGCCATCCCGAAGCTGCTGCAGAACAGCGAGAATATTTTCAGCGTGGTCAGCAAGCAGGATATTTTGCTGCTGCACCCGTTTGAGTCGTTTACCCCGGTCGTGGATTTGCTGCGCCAGGCGGCCAAAGACCCCCATGTTCTGGCCGTGCGCCAAACCCTGTACCGCAGCGGTGCCAACTCTGAAATCGTGGATGCGCTGGTCGATGCCGCGCGTAACGGTAAAGAAGTGACCGCGGTGATCGAGCTGCGTGCGCGTTTTGACGAAGAGTCCAACCTGCAGCTGGCCAGCCGTCTGCAAGCGGCCGGTGCGGTGGTGATCTACGGTGTGGTCGGCTTCAAGACCCACGCCAAGATGATGCTGATTCTGCGCCGTGAGGCAGGGGAGATCGTGCGTTACGCGCACTTGGGTACCGGCAACTATCACGCCGGCAACGCCAAGCTCTACACCGATTACAGCCTGTTGACCTCGGACGACGCGCTGTGTGAAGACGTAGGCAAGTTGTTCAGCCAGCTGATCGGCATGGGCAAGACGTTGCGCATGAAAAAACTGCTGCATGCGCCATTCACGTTGAAGAAGGGCATGCTCGACATGATTGCCCGCGAGACCCAGTTCGCGGTTGAAGGCAAACCGGCGCATATCATCGCCAAGTTCAACTCGCTGACCGACCCGAAAATCATTCGGGCGCTGTACAAGGCCAGCCAGGCTGGGGTGCGAATCGATTTGATTGTGCGTGGGATGTGCTGCCTGCGTCCGGGCATTCCGGGTGTCTCGCACAACATCCACGTGCGCTCGATCATCGGCCGCTTCCTGGAGCACACGCGGGTGTTTTACTTCCTCAACGGCGGCGAAGAGCAGATGTTCCTGTCCAGTGCCGACTGGATGGAGCGCAACCTCGATAAACGCGTCGAGACCTGCTTCCCGGTCGAGGGTAAAAAGCTGATTTTGCGGGTCAAGAAAGAGCTGGAGTGCTACCTGACCGACAACACCCACAGCTGGAGCCTGCAATCGGACGGCCGTTACATCCGTAACACGCCAACCGGTAACCAGAACCCGCGCAGCGCCCAGGCAACCTTGCTGGAGCGTTTGAGCCTGCCCGTATTGACGGTGAGCACCGGGCCTTCGGTATAACGCTGTAACCCCTGTGGGAGCGGGCTTGCCCGCGATTGGATCAACGCCAGCACCGCGTTGTCAGAATCGCGAGCAAGCCCGCTCCCACAGTTGGTTTGAATGGTGTCGGGTCAGGACACCGTCAGCACAATCCCGACCCGGGTCAGCCATTGAGCTTCTTGTTCGAAGTCGGCCTGGGTCAGCGGGTTCTGCTCAAGCCAGCCCTCGGGGAAGATCACCTCAAGGTGATCGCCCTCGGCGCGCAGCTTGACCTGCGACGCTTCCTGGTTGCCACGGATGTGGTAGAACAGGATCGCAAAACGCAGCAGCACGCACAGGCGAATCAGCTTGATGCCGTCCTCGCCAAATTCGGCGAACTTGTCTTTTGGAATATTTCGACGATGACCGCGCACCAGCAGCGCGAGCATTTGCTGGTCTTCACGTGAGAAGCCGGCAAGGTCGGAGTGCTCGATCAGGTAGGCGCCGTGCTTGTGGTAGTGATAGTGGGCAATGTCCAGCCCGACTTCATGCACCTTGGCCGCCCAGCCCAGCAGTTCACGCCAGACACCGTCTTTGAGGTCCCACGACTTGGCGACTTGATCAAAGGCGCGCAGGGCTTTGCGTTCAACCCTGGCGGCTTGCTCGCGGTCGACGTGATAGCGGTCCATCAGCGAGCTGAGGGTACGCTCACGCACGTCTTCGTGGTGATGACGGCCCAGCAGGTCGTACAGCACGCCTTCACGCAGTGCGCCGTCACAGTGGTCCATGCGTTGCAGTTCAAGAGCGTCGAACACGGCTTCAAGAATCGCCAGCCCGGCAGGGAAAATGGTTCGGCGGTCGGGCTTGATGCCTTCAAAGTCGATCTTGTCCACTTCACCCAGCTTGAACAGCTTGCGCTTGAGCCAGGACAGGCCTTCGGCATTCACCTCGCCATTGCCATGACCGCCCGCCTTGAGGGCCAGGCCGATGGCCCGAATGGTGCCTGAGGAGCCGATCGCTTCATCCCAGGTCAAGCGGTGCAGGGCGTGCTCAATGCTCATGATTTCAAGACGCGCAGCCGTGTAGGCCTGGGCATAGCGAGCCGGGGTGATCTTGCCGTCGCGGAAATAACGCTGGGTGAAGCTGACGCAGCCCATCTGCAGGCTTTCGCGCAGCAGCGGTTCAAAGCGCTGGCCAATAATGAATTCGGTACTGCCGCCGCCAATGTCGGCCACCAGGCGCTTGCCCGGCGTGTCGGCGAGGGTGTGGGAGACGCCAAGATAGATAAGGCGCGCTTCTTCGCGACCGGAAATAACTTCGACGGTGTGCCCCAGGATCTCTTCGGCGCGCACGATAAATTCGTTGCGGTTACGCGCCTCGCGCAATGCGTTAGTCCCCACAATGCGCACAGCGCCCAACGGCATGCCGTTGATCAGCTGGGCAAAACGCTTGAGGCAATCGAGCCCGCGTTGCATGGATTCTTCGGTGAGTTTGCGTTCTTCGTCGATGCCGGCAGCTAACTGCACCTTTTCACCAAGACGTTCAAGAATGCGGATTTCGCCATTCTGGGCCTTGGCCACCACCATGTGAAAGCTGTTAGAACCCAGATCGATGGCGGCGATCAGGGACGGATTCTTGGCTTGGGATTGGGGCATGGTTGAGGGGTCTCGGTCGATAACCTGAACATCGTGCCACGATCAAAGGCTCGCGCCAACGCGTGATGTCAGATGCATTGATATGAAGCACGAAAGCAATGACGTTAGCTCTTCCGGGATAATTCGTTTTTTTGTGTGCGATTTAAGTGCCGTGTCAGGTCGGTTTTTCTGTGGGCGTGGGCGTGGGCGTGGGCTTGCTCGCGATGCTATCAACACGGCGCATCTGACTCACCGCGTTGCCTTTATCGCGAGCAAGCCCGCTCCCATCGGAGGGATGGGTTAACCGTTCACCTCCACCGTCCCGATAAAATTCGCCAGTTCCGGGGTTTTCGGATTGGCGAACAGCTCTTTTGGATCGCCCACTTCATGCACCTTGCCCTGGTGCATGAATACCAGCTTGTCGCCCACCTCACGGGCAAAACGCATTTCGTGGGTGACCATGATCAGCGTCATGCCTTCGCGGGCCAGCTGGCGCACCACGCTGAGCACCTCGTTGACCAGTTCCGGGTCGAGGGCCGAGGTGATTTCGTCACACAGCAGCACCTTGGGTGACATGGCCAGCGCCCGGGCAATCGCCACACGCTGCTGCTGCCCGCCCGACAGACGCTCGGGGAACGCGTCGAACTTGTCGCCCAGGCCCACCCGCTCCAGCATTTCCCGCGCTAAGGCTGCGGCCTTGGCCTTGGGGACTTTTTGCACCACTTGCGGGGCGAGCATGACGTTTTCGCCCACGCTAAGGTGCGGGAACAGATTGAACTGCTGAAACACCATGCCGACCTTCTGGCGCAGGCTGCGCAAGTCGGCGCGGGCGGCGTCCAGGTATTCGTCATCGACTTCAATGACCCCGTCGTTAATGGACTCCAGCCCGTTCAGGGTTCTGAGCAGGGTGCTCTTGCCCGAGCCGCTGCGACCGATGATCGCGACAACCTGGCCCTGCTCGACGGTCAGGTCGATGCCTTTGAGCACATGGTGGTCGCCGTAATATTTATGCAGGGCGGTAACTCTAAGCAGAGGCATGCAGTTTCCTTTCCAGATGGCGCGCACTGAGCGACAAGGGGTAGCACAGGAGGAAGTAACCGAGCGCCACCAGGCCATAGACCATAAAGGGCTCAAAGGTCGCGTTGGCCAGCATGCTGCCGGTCTTGGTCAGTTCGGTGAAACCGATGATGGAGGTCACGGCAGTGCCTTTGATGACCTGCACTGAAAACCCCACAGTGGGCGCGATGGCAACCCGCAAGGCTTGCGGCAGGATCACATGGCGCAACTGCTCAAGCGGGCTCATGGCCAGGCTTGCCGAGGCCTCCCACTGGCCGTGGGCAATCGACTCGACACAGCCACGCCAGATCTCGGCCAGGTAGGCGCTGGTGAACAGCGTCAGGGCCAGCGCGGCGGCCATCCACGGCGAAATATCGATGCCCAGCAAGGCCACGCCAAAGAAGATCAGGAACAGTTGCATCAGCAAGGGCGTGCCTTGGAACAGCTCTATATAGCAGCGTGCCAGAGTGCGGGCGAAGCGGCTTTTGGAGATGCGCATCAGCAGCACCAGCAAACCGATCAGGCCGCCGCCGATAAACGCGACAAGTGACAGGGCGGCTGTCCACTGCAAACCCATCAGCAAATTGCGCACGATGTCCCAGAAGGTGAAGTCCATCAGCGGCTCCTGCTCAGGTAACGGCGGCCGAATCCGTTCAGTAACTGGCGGATCAGCAAGGCCATGCACAGGTAGATCAGGGTCGTCAGGGCATAGGTTTCAAACGCCCGGAAGTTGCGCGACTGAATGAAGTTGGCAAAAAAGCTCAGCTCTTCGGTGGCGATTTGCGAACAGACCGCCGACCCGAGCATCACGATGATGATCTGGCTGCTCAAGGCGGGCCAAACCTTGGCCAGCGCCGGTTGCAGCACCACATAACGAAACGTCTCGAACCGGCTCATGGCCAGGGCCGATGCCGCTTCCAGCTGGCCTTTGGGGATGGCCTGAATGCCCGCACGAATTATTTCCGTGGAATAGGCGCCCAGGTTGATCACCATCGCCAGCACCGCGGCCTGCCATTCGCTGATGTGCACACCCAGGCCTGGCAGGCCAAAGAAGATAAAAAACAGCTGCACCAGAAACGGCGTGTTGCGGATCAACTCGACATACAGCCCGAACAGCGCAGCGAAAGGTCGAATATTCCACGCCCGGACCACAGCGCCGACAATCCCCAGGCTGACCCCGAGCACTGTGCCGATAGCGGTCAGCTCAAGCGTGAACAGGGCGCCACGCACTAACAGGTCGCTGTTTTGCAGCACCGGTAAAAAGTCGAACTGATAAGCCATGATTGACCTCGTCGCAAGCTATCAGAGGTCAGCGGGCAGCGGCTCTTTGAGCCATTGCAGCGCGTTTTTCTCCAGGCTGCCGTCAGCTTTGGCCGTGGCGAGAATCTGGTTCACTTTGTCCAGCAACTCGGGCTGGCCCTTGTTGACGCCCACGTAGACCGGCGAATCCTTGAGTTTGAGCTTCATCGCCGGAAGGCGCTTGGGGTTGCGCTCGCTGATGGTGACCATCACCACGTTGCCGCTGGCGATCAAGTCCACCTGGCCCGCCAGGTAAGCGGCGATGGTTGAGTTGTTGTCTTCGAAGCGCTTGATCGTGACGCCGGCAGGGGCCACGTTGGTCAGTTCGATGTCTTCGATCGCACCCCGGGTGACGCTGATGGTTTTACCCTTGAGGTCGTCCAGGGTTTTGATTTGAACGTCTGGCGGTCCAAACACGCCCAGGTAGAACGGCGCGTAAGCGTGTGAGAAGTCGATGACTTTTTCGCGATCCGGGTTTTTACCGAGGCTGGAAATCACCACGTCGACTTTGCCAGTCGTCAGGTAAGGCACGCGATTGGTGCTGTTGACGGGGGTCAGCTCAAGCTTGACCTTGAGCTGGTCGGCCAGCAGTTTGGCGGTGTCGATGTCCAGCCCCCGAGGCTTCATGTCAGGGCCCACCGAGCCGAAGGGCGGAAAATCCTGAGGGACTGCGACCTTGAGCGTGCCGCGTGCAATTACATCCTCAAGGTCATTGGCGTGAGCCGGGGCCTGGCTCAGCATCAGGCTGGCGAACAAGGCGCAAATCAGGGCGCTGTAGCGCTGGGTCATGGCAACTCTCCGGGAACGGGCGGGCGGTGGTGTCTGTTTTGGACAGAGCACAGGCCATGCCAACAGGGTATTTATGGCCTGCGAAGCTGATGAAAGAAGGCTTGTGGTGGTCGGACTGGTCTGAACAGTGGCCGGGTTTTTTGCACCTCGATCGAGCGTTCGTCCCAAGGCTTGAACCGGCTTGGGGCGTGACTTGCCGAGCGTTGGCAATAGCTTTACAACTACGGCTTTCCTGAGCCGATCAAGCCGATTTGTGATGAATTCAAGCGCACGGGCCGTACCCGAAGTGGCATTGCTGGCCATTCGTAAATTGATCGTCGAGAACGGTTTTGTACCGGGCGATGCCTTGCCGTCTCAACGCGAGCTGGCGGTGCAACTGGGTGTCAGCCGGGCATCGTTGCGCGAGGCGTTGTCCTCACTCAGCGCACTGGGCGTGATCAGCGTGCAGCCGGGCAAAGGTGTGTATGTCCAGGCGGCAGATGAGCCCGCGGTCGTGACGCCGGCGGCGGACTGGCCCTTTGCGGCGCAGGCCTGCGCGCAGGATATTTTCCAGCTGCGTTACGCGCTGGAGGGCTTTGCCGCCGGGCTGGCGGCAGTGCGGTTGACCCGCGACGAACTGGACGTGCTGCAAGATAATGTCGAGGCAATGCGTCATGAATTGCGCGCCGAGGATTTTGAGCGGGCCGCGCAACTGTACTTCGAGTTTCATCAACTGATTCTGCGCGCCAGTGGCAATCAGGCAATGGCCAATATTCTGATTACCCGCGCCGATATTTTTCTCGAAAGCCAGAAGTTGCCGTTCATCCGCCGTGAGCGGGCGATGGAAACCTGGCAGGAGCATCGCAAAATACTCCGGGCACTGGCCCGCCACGCCAGTGGTCCCGCGCATAAAGCCATGGGCGAGCACATTCGCCAGGCTGCGTCACGAACCGGGATAGTGTTCGTCACCCCTGCCGGCTCCTGAAGCGGGCGATATCCGCACTCATGCACCACTATAGTAAGAGTCAATCATCCCTCACCTTCCTGAACGCGGTGATGACGGCTATGATGTGCTACGTTTTTGCTTACAACCACGGAGACTTCCATGAGCAGCGATCTTATTAAACACGTCACCGACGCTAGCTTTGAGGCCGATGTTCTCAAGGCTGAAGGCGCTGTACTGGTCGACTACTGGGCTGAATGGTGTGGCCCTTGCAAAATGATCGCGCCGGTTCTGGACGAGATCGCAGAGACTTACAAAGGCAAGCTGACTGTTGCCAAGCTGAACATTGATGAAAACCAGGAAACCCCGGCCAAGCACGGCGTACGTGGTATTCCTACGTTGATGCTGTTCAAGAACGGCAACGTCGAAGCCACCAAGGTCGGTGCGCTGTCGAAGTCGCAGTTGGCTGCATTCCTCGACGCCAACATCTAAGCGTCGATAAAGGCCCCGCTAAATGCGGGGCTTTTTCATGGCTCAAGGACTAGACGCTATGAAACTCAAGTGGTACATTCGGCCCCGCACTGGTTTCTCCACTGCCCCCTGCAAGCCGTCGCCGACGCACTCCTTATCGAATTAGTACGCGATCCTGTCGCCTTCTCTGCGGCGCGGCCTCATTAAGCCAAAAGCTTAATTTCCCCCTCCATAAATGATTACGTCATTCCTATATGAACCTGACTGAACTCAAGCAAAAGCCGATTACCGAACTGCTCGAATTGGCCGAACAGATGGGCATAGAAAATATGGCCCGTTCGCGCAAGCAGGACGTGATTTTCTCCCTGCTCAAAAAGCACGCGAAAAGCGGCGAGGAAATCTCCGGTGATGGCGTGCTGGAGATTCTCCAGGACGGCTTCGGCTTCCTGCGTTCCGCTGATGCCTCTTACCTGGCCGGCCCAGACGATATCTACGTCTCGCCAAGCCAGATTCGACGCTTCAACTTGCGCACTGGCGACACCATCGTCGGTAAAATCCGTCCGCCAAAAGAAGGCGAGCGGTACTTCGCACTGCTGAAAGTCGACACGATCAACTACGATCGTCCAGAGAACGCGAAAAACAAGATTCTCTTCGAGAACTTGACCCCGCTGTTCCCGACCGTACGCATGAAGATGGAAATCGGTAACGGTTCCACCGAAGATCTGACCGGTCGTGTCATCGACCTGTGTGCACCGATCGGTAAAGGTCAGCGCGGTCTGATCGTTGCTCCGCCAAAAGCGGGCAAGACCATCATGCTGCAGAACATTGCGTCGAACATTTCGCGTAACAACCCTGAAGTGCACTTGATCGTTCTGTTGATCGACGAGCGCCCGGAAGAAGTAACCGAAATGCAGCGTACCGTGCGCGGCGAAGTGGTTGCCTCCACCTTCGACGAGCCACCAACCCGCCACGTGCAGGTTGCTGAAATGGTGATCGAGAAGGCCAAGCGCCTGGTCGAACACAAGAAAGACGTGGTGATCCTGCTCGACTCCATCACTCGTCTGGCCCGTGCCTACAACACCGTGATCCCGAGCTCCGGCAAGGTATTGACCGGTGGTGTCGATGCTCACGCCCTTGAGAAGCCAAAGCGTTTCTTCGGTGCTGCGCGAAACATCGAAGAAGGCGGCTCGCTGACCATCATCGCTACCGCGCTGGTTGAAACCGGCTCGAAGATGGATGAAGTGATCTACGAAGAGTTCAAAGGCACCGGCAACATGGAACTGCCTCTGGACCGCAAGATCGCTGAAAAGCGCGTCTTCCCTGCGATCAACATCAACCGTTCCGGCACTCGCCGCGAAGAGTTGCTGACCGCGGACGACGAGCTGCAACGCATGTGGATTCTGCGCAAGCTGTTGCACCCGATGGACGAAGTCGCAGCTATCGAGTTCTTGATCGACAAGCTGAAACAGACCAAGACCAACGATGAGTTCTTCCTGTCGATGAAGCGCAAGTAAGTCGTCGCAGGCAAGCAAAAGCCGGGGAAACCCGGCTTTTTGCTGTCTGAGCTTTTTTGATCCGGGCAGCTCTCCCTTCTGAACAGACGGCTTGGGCGCTACACTCTGTCTCCCAACGCCACGGCCACTACGAGGCTCAAGCATGCAGTATCGCGACTTACGCGACTTTATCAGCGGCCTGGAAAAGCGCGGCGAACTCAAGCGCATCCAGGTTCCAGTGTCTCCCAAGCTGGAAATGACAGAAATTTGCGATCGCACTTTGCGCGCCAAAGGTCCGGCTTTGCTGTTCGAAAACCCGGTGGGTTACGACATCCCTGTGCTCGGCAACCTGTTTGGTACGCCGGAGCGCGTGGCCTTGGGCATGGGCGCCGAAGCGGTCAGTGAATTACGTGAAATCGGCAAGCTGCTGGCGTTCCTTAAAGAACCCGAGCCGCCTAAAGGCCTGAAAGACGCGTGGTCCAAGTTGCCGATCTTCCGCAAGATCATTGCCATGGCCCCGAAAGTCGTCAAGGACGCGGTGTGCCAGGAAGTGGTCGTTGAAGGTGATGACGTCGACCTCGGTCAGTTACCGGTCCAGCACTGCTGGCCGGGCGATGTTGCGCCCCTGATTACCTGGGGCCTGACCGTGACCAAAGGTCCGAACAAGGAACGTCAGAACCTGGGCATTTATCGCCAGCAAGTGATTGGTCGCAACAAGGTCATCATGCGCTGGTTGAGCCACCGTGGCGGCGCGCTGGACTACCGTGACTGGTGCGAAAAACACCCCGGCCAGCCATTCCCGGTTTCCGTGGCCCTGGGTGCAGACCCTGCGACCATTCTCGGCGCCGTCACCCCTGTGCCGGACAGCCTTTCCGAATACGCCTTCGCGGGCTTGCTGCGTGGCAATCGCACCGAGCTGGTGAAGTGCCGGGGTAATGACCTGCAAGTGCCTGCCACGGCTGAAATCATTCTTGAAGGCGTGATCCACCCTGGCGAGATGGCCCCCGAAGGCCCGTACGGTGACCACACCGGTTACTACAACGAAGTCGACAGCTTCCCGGTATTTACCGTTGAGCGCATCACCCACCGGGTCAAGCCGATCTACCACAGCACCTACACCGGCCGTCCACCGGATGAGCCGGCGATTTTGGGCGTGGCGCTGAATGAAGTGTTTGTGCCGATCCTGCAAAAGCAGTTCCCGGAAATTACCGACTTCTACCTGCCACCCGAAGGCTGCTCGTATCGCATGGCCATCGTGACCATCAAAAAGCAGTATCCGGGGCACGCCAAGCGCGTAATGCTGGGTGTGTGGTCGTTTTTGCGCCAGTTCATGTACACCAAATTCGTTATCGTCACCGACGACGACATCAATGCCCGCGACTGGAACGACGTGATCTGGGCCATCACCACGCGCATGGATCCCAAGCGCGATACGGTGATGATCGATAACACGCCCATCGATTACCTCGACTTTGCCTCGCCGGTTTCCGGCCTGGGTTCGAAGATGGGGCTGGATGCGACCAACAAATGGCCAGGTGAAACCACCCGCGAATGGGGCCGTGTCATCGTCAAGGATGAGGCGGTCACTCGCCGGATCGATGACATCTGGAATCAATTAGGAATAGATTGATGCGTGTAACCTTGCAGCCTTCAGGTGCGGTGCTGGAAACCTTGCCTGGCGAGCGAATTCTGGATGCGGCGCAACGTCTGGGCTATGAATGCCCGCAGAGCTGTCGCAATGGTAATTGCCACGTGTGTGCGGCCTTGCTGGTTGAGGGCCAGGTGGAGCAAGCGGGTGACGTGCGCGATCATGGCGAGTTTTATACCTGCCTGGCGGCCCCGCTTGAAGACTGTGTGGTGTTGTGGGATGGCGTGCTTGCGTTGGGAGAGTTACCGGTGCGTAGCCTGGCGTGTCAGTTGACCGAATGTGTCGATATGGGTGGCGATGTGTGGCGCGTGCGCTTGCGTGCGCCTGCAGGCAAACCGCCGCGTTATCACGCCGGGCAATACGTGATGCTGGAGCGTGAAAATGGCGACAAGTCGGCATTTTCACTGGCCAGCGCCCCGCACTCGGGGCGCGACCTTGAGCTGCATGTGTTGGTTCGCGAGGACAGCGCCCGGCGCCTGATCGAACAACTGCAGCGCAACAAGATGGTCCGTCTCGAGCTGCCGTTCGGTGACACGCATTTGTCCGAATTGCCGGACGGCCCGCTGGTGCTGATCGCTGCGGGTACCGGCATGGCGCAAATGCACAGTTTGATCGAGCATTGCCGCGCAAAAGGGTTCAAGCACCCGGTGCACTTGTACTGGGGCGTACGTCGTCCTGAAGATTTCTACACCCTGGAAGAGTGGGAGCAATGGGAGAAAATCCCCAACCTGTTCCTGCACAAAGTGGTGAGTGATCTGTGCGGGTGGGAAGGTCGGTGCGGCATGCTGCATGAAGCCGTGTGCGAAGACATCAGCGATCTGGCCAGTGTGCATGTCTATGCCAGCGGTTCACCGGCGATGATCTACGGCACCCTCGACGCCCTGGTGGCAGCCGGCATGGACGCGCACCAGATGCGCGCCGACGTCTTTGCCTACTGCCCGCGGACTTGAATGTGTGGGAGCGGGCTTGCTCGCGATGGCATCACAGCGGTCATGCAGGTAGACCGCGCCGTCTGCATCGCGGCAGGTTGAATCGTCGCACCGCCGCTCCCACAGGTTTTGCCTCAAAAACGTAAACCGGTGGTGATCATTGCGGCATTGAAGCCCAGCAGCACCAACTCGACGGCTGCCGGGCCATAGTAGGCGCCGACCGAAGGAATGATCACCGGGGCTACGCCAAAGCGGTTAAGCGGGATCTTGTCCTGATATTCGCCGTGATAGCCTTCCAGCAGGCCGCCTGTGAGCTTCAAATACACAGGGTACGTGTCGCTATCAAAGCGCTTGCCCGCATAGGCGTAATACGAACGCTGGCGAAATGAGTTGCGAAAGGTTGCCCCGCCAACTAACCAGCCTGAAGCGTCATGGCGCTCAATACCGATTAGATCCTGATTGTTGTTGTGCTCAGGGTCTGGCGAAAAGTGCCGGGTATAGACACTGGTTTGCAGATACCAAAACCCCTCTTTTTTTTGCTGTGCGTCATCTTGTGCCAGTGCGGAAGTGGCATACGCCAGTATCGCCAGGAAGCAAATCCCAAGTTTTCTCATCTACCTACCTCATTGGGTGTGCGCCTGCGGCCAGCAACTATAAAGGGATGACTTGAACATCCCCTGAACAAAACGAATTCTAGTGTAGTTGCAATCATGAAGTCGCCCGGTCATACGTCTTGCCGAGCAGGCCATATGGCATTTGGTGCTATAAGATTAATGTCGTTATTTTGTTTACTGCATGTAATGCCTGTAGGACCCAATGCCACCAGCGATAAATATCAGTGAATCTTCTTGCCTGAATCTGGCTTATCCGCCGCGACTTGATCTCGGTGCGCCGCTGACGCCAGAACAATTGCTCAACTCCATGCACAGCACCATGGCGCGCCATCAAGGCGGGCCGGTCTGGCTATTTGCATATGGTTCATTGATCTGGCGTCCTGAATGCACGGCGGTCGAACGCGTGCGTGGCCGGGTTCATGGCTACCATCGCGGGCTGTATTTGTGGTCTCACGAGCATCGCGGCACACCTCAGTGGCCGGGCCTGGTCTTTGGCCTGGACCGTGGTGGTTCGTGCAGTGGCTTCGCTTATCGCTTGCCGGAAGACAACCTCGACGCTTCGCTCTACGCCCTGTGGCTGCGTGAAATGCCAGTGCCCTCGTATCGGCCGCACTGGCTGACGTGCCGACTCGAAGACGGCAGTCAGGTGCAGGCTTTGGGGTTTGTACTGGAGCGACATCTACCCAGCTATGCGGGCAACTTGCCGGATGGCGTGTTGAGCCAGGTACTGGCCAACGCCAGCGGACGCTACGGCACGACTCGCGATTATGTCGAGCAGACCGTAAGCGCCCTGCGCAGCCACGCCATGCCAGATCGAAATCTGGAGGCGCGGCTCAAGCGCTGTGTGCCGATCACGCCTTAGGCGGGAGCAGTAACCGCACGTTCTTCACTGGCCACATTTTTGTGGCGCAGGGTCGGGATCATGAACGCGATGGCCAACAGGCATGCGCTGATCAGCAGCACAAAGCCGCCATCCCAACCGAAGTGGTCAACCAGGTAGCCCATTGCCGCGCTGGCCGCGACGGAACCGCCCAGGTAGCCGAACAACCCGGTAAAGCCTGCGGCAGTCCCTGCAGCTTTCTTGGGTGCCAGTTCCAGGGCCTGCAAGCCGATCAGCATCACCGGCCCGTAAATCAGGAAGCCGATAGAAAACAGCGCGATCATGTCGATGGTCGGGTTGCCCGGCGGGTTGAGCCAGTAAACCAGTGTCGCAACAGTCACCAGCGACATGAACACGATGCCGGTCAGGCCGCGATTGCCGCGAAAGATCTTGTCCGACATCCAGCCGCACAGCAGCGTGCCGGGAATCCCTGCCCACTCGTAGAAGAAGTACGCCCACGAGGTGGTGTCCACCGTGAAGTGCTTGGCTTCCTTCAGATAGGTTGGCGCCCAGTCCAGTACGCCATAGCGCAGCAGGTAAACGAACACGTTGGCCATGGCGATATACCAGAGCATTTTGTTGCGCAGCACGTATTTGACGAAGATCTCTTTGGCACTGAACTCGTCTTCGTGGCTGGCGTCGTAACCCGCCGGGTAATCATTCTTGTACTCCTCAATCGGCGGCAAGCCGACTGACTGCGGCGTATCGCGCATGGCAATAAACGCAAACAGTGCCACTAACAGGGCAACGGTGGCGGGTACATAGAAAGCGGCGTGCCAGTCGTTGAACCAGGCCATGCCCAGCAAAAACAGCGGGCCGATCAGGCCGCCGCCCACGTTGTGGGCCACGTTCCACACAGACACCACACCGCCGCGTTCTTTCTGCGACCACCAGTGAACCATGGTCCGGCCACTGGGCGGCCAGCCCATGCCCTGAGCCCAGCCGTTGATAAACAGCAAAATGAACATCATGGTCACGCTGGACGTTGCCCAAGGTGCGAAACCGAAAATGAACATGACCCCAGCTGAAATCATCAAGCCAAAAGGCAAAAAGAAGCGTGGATTAGAGCGGTCGGACACCAGTCCCATCAGGAACTTGGACAGGCCGTAGGCAATGGCTATCGCCGACATCGCCACGCCCAGTTGACCCCGGGTATAACCCTCGTCAATCAGGTACGGCATGGCCAGCGAGAAGTTTTTACGCAGCAGGTAGTAACCGGCGTAACCAAAAAAGATACCGGCGAAAATCTGCCAGCGCAGTCGTCGATAGGTGCTGTCTATTTTTTCTTCAGGCAGGGGAGCCTGGTGTGCGGCAGGTCGGAAAAAAGCAAACATTCAAGAGCTCCAAATTTCTTGTTATATCAGCGGTGTCGAACGTTACATTTTCGTTACTGAAAATGACAGGCCTTATCCCTGGAGCTGAAGGAATAATCCCACGTACGATTTTCGCTTGTGAACATCTCGCGTGCTTATAAACCCGACAGCAGACACCTTGAGTCTGGGATCTGTCAGAAATCTACTTCCAAGGGCTAATAAATAATTGTTCTGAGATGTTTAAGTGGGCAGAGGCGGGTTGTTCAATCGGAGCGATCTCACGACAGGCTCAGAGCCGGTGAACTGAGAGGTCAGCCAGCACACCACTACTATTTCCCCCTTTGGATTCCAGTGGGCGCGGTTTGGCGCAAAAAAGGGGGCAGTAGATGAAGTGTCTGGTGTGGTTTTTCGTGATGTTTATGGCAGCGGGTGCACGGGCAGAGGCGTTTTCGATCGACCTGCGCAGCGCAACCTGCCTCAAGCTGAACCGGGAAGTGAAGGGCTACCTTCGTGGCGCAATTGACCAGCCTCTGGCCGAGATAACGTTGTTCCGGCAGACCCGCAGCCTATTGATCGAGGGTTTTGAGGTCGGGCAGTATTCCATCGATCAGTTGGCGACGGGCTTGTACGCGCTTTCGCAAGGTGCGGGCAAAGTGATTGAAACCTGTCAGCGAAAACGCAGCCGGAAATTTGTGGACATGTTGCCTGAACGCGTCAGGGCGCTACTGATGACCGGGGTGGCTGGACACAACTGAATCGCGCTGGCCTACGGCTTTTCAGGGATTGGCCGATAAGGGTAGATAGGTCCGCAAGCAGCCCCGTATGCTTGCCCCCAACCGTATTAAGGAGCGAATTGTGAAAGCGTGGATCATGTTGATGCTGGCCCTGTCCTTGCCGATGGCAGCGGTTGGAGAAGAGGCGCAAGAAGGCGGCGACAAGGTTAGCTATATCACCCTGAGCCCACCGTTTGTAGGCAATTACGGCCTGGACGGCAGTTCGAAACTCAAGGTGTACAAGGCCGATATTTCCTTGCGCGTGACGGGTCCCGAGGCTGCCAAGGCGGTTAAAGCCAATGACCCGTTGATTCGTAATCAGCTGGTGGGGCTGTTTACCCAGCAGACCAGTGACACCCTGGGCAGCGTCGAGGCAAAGGAGAAGCTGCGTCAGCAAGCCCTGAAGCAGATCCAGCAGGTGATGACCGATGAAACCGGCAAACCGATGGTGGACGATTTGCTGTTCAACAACTTGATCGTTCAGTAAGGCGCAACTCGCCCGACACTACGAGGCAAGGCTCTTGCGGAACCGCGCCAGCGCGATGGCGAAGAACACCAGCCCGATGGCGGCCAGTGCCAACAAGTCGGGCCACACCACATTCACCCCCGCATCGCGGAACAGTATCGCCGCGCTCAGGCTCACAAAGTGGGTCGACGGCGAGCACTGCATCACCCATTGCAGCCATTGGGGCATGCTGTCCAGCGGCGTGCTGCCGCCTGAAAGCAAGAGCATCGGGATGATCACGGGTATGGCCAGCAAACCGAATTGCGGCGTTGAGCGGGCCAGCGTTGCCAGAAAGATTCCCAGCGCGGTGCTGGCAAACAGGTAGAGCGCAGTGACCAGTAAAAACAGGGTCAGCGACCCCGCCAGCGGCACGCCCAGCGCCCACTTCACCACCACTTCCAGTGATATCCAGGTACACAACACCACCACCAGCATGTTGCTCCAGATTTTCGCCAGCATGATTTCCAGAGCTGTCAGCGGCAGCACCAGCAGATGGTCGAGGGTGCCGTGTTCCCGCTCCCGCAGCAGGGCGGTACCCGTCAGCACAATGGCCAGAATGGTGATGTTATTCACAATCTGGATGACGGCCAGAAACCATCCACCTTCCAGGTTCGGGTTGAACAGTGCCCGGTTACTGATCAGCACCGGGGTTTTGGCTGCCGCGTCGGCCTGTCCCGTGTAATTGAGCAGCTCCCGCTGGAAGATCCGTCCGATGTAACCCGCACCCATGAAGGCTTGGCTCATGGCCGTGGCATCAACGTTGACCTGCACGCTCGGCTCACGCCCGGCCAGCAAGTCGGCCTGAAAATTGACCGGCACGTTGATCACAAACGTGTACTGGCCGCTGTCCATCGACTGGTCCAGTTGATCGTAGGGCAGGGCTTGCGGGGCCTGGAACTCTGGGGGCAGCAGCGATTCTGCGAGTTTGCGGGACAAGGCGCTGTGGTCTTCATCGACGATGGCAACGCTGGCGTTGTGCACCCCGATAATCGAACCGGCAGCGGGCATGTAAATAGCCACGGTGAAGGCGTAGAACAAAAACAGCAGTAACACGCTGTCGTGGCGCAGGCTGGTCAGTTCTTTAAGGCCAAGGCGCAGGATGTGCGAGAGCTTGTGCATCAGACCTCCTGCTTCTTGAGCATGATCAGGCTCAGCCCGGTGAAGACCACAAAGAACCCCAACAAGGCCAAGCACTGGGGCCACAACTGGCGCAAATCCAGGGCTTTGGTAAAGGTGCCTACGGCAATGTCGAGAAAGTGCCCGGCCGGGAACAGCATGCCCATCAGTGCCGCCGAGCCCTCAAGCGAGGAGCGCGGCACGATCAGCCCGGAGAACTGAATGGTCGGCAAGCTGGTGATAATCATGGTGCCCAGGATCGCCGCGATCTGGGTGCGGGTGAAGGCGGAAATCAGCAAGCCCATGCTGGTGGTTGCCAGCACATACAGCAGCCCGCCCAGCGCCAGCGTGACACCGCTGCCTTTGAATGGAACGCCGAACAGCCAGCGGTTCATCGCCACCAGCAATGCCAGATTGACCAGGCTTACGGCCAGATACGGCGCCTGCTTGCCCAGCAGGAATTCGAGGCGGGTGAGGGGTGTGGCGTAGAAGTTGGTAATTGACCCCAGTTCCTTTTCGCGCACGATGCCCAGCGCTGTGAGCATGGCCGGGATAAACGCGAGGATGAGCGCCATCACGCCGGGGCCGATGGCGTTCACGCTGATGACGTCCTGGTTGTAGCGAAAGCGGGTTTCGAGTTTGGCCGCTGCCTGTCTGTTTTGCGCCTGACTGCTGAGGGTGGAGAGCTGCTCAAGGTTGGCGGTGTGTACCGCTTCGACATAGTTGCGGCTGGTTTCGGCCCGAAATGGCATGCCACCGTCCAGCCAGGCGGCGACCGTAGGCTGGCGTCCGGCGTACAAGTCGCGGCCAAAGCCTGGCGGGATCTCCAAGGCAATTTTGATTTCAGAGCGTTGCAAGCGTTTGTGCAACTCGTCGGCGCTACTGATCGGGGCATGCTCTTCGAAGTAGCGCGAACTGCGGAAGGCTTCCAGGTAGGCGCGGCTTTGTGGGCTCTGATCCTGGTCGTAGACGGCGAAGGCCAGGTTCTCGACGTCCAGAGAAATGCCGTAGCCAAATATCACCATCATGAACACGGCGCCCAGCAAGGCGAACGCCATGCGCACTTTGTCGCGCAGCAATTCCTTGGATTCGCGGCTGGCGACAGCGATCAGCCGGGTCAGGCTAAAGCCTTTTTTGCTGATCGGCGGCGGGGCATTGGCCACCGGCGTGGCGACAGGCTCAGCTTCAGGCGCAGGGCTGGCGTCCTGATCGTTTTGTGCCTGTTCCAGGCAGGTGACAAACGCGGCTTCCAGTGTGTCGCCCTTGAACTGGTGTTGCAGCGCATCGGGCGTGTCGCAGGCCAGCACTTTGCCCGCGTGCATCAACGATATGCGGTCGCAGCGTTGAGCTTCGTTCATGAAGTGGGTGGACAGAAAGATGGTCACCCCTTGCTCGCGTGACAGCTCGATCAGTAAACGCCAGAAGTCATCGCGGGCGGCAGGGTCGACCCCCGAGGTCGGCTCATCGAGGATCAGTACTTCGGGGCGATGCAGCACGGCAACCGCCAGCGACAAACGCTGGCGAAGGCCCAGCGGCAATTCGCCAGACTGTTGTGAGGCCACATCGCCCAGGTCGAAGCGCTCGATCAACTCTTCGATACGCGGTTCGCTTTCGGCCTTGGGCAAGTCGAACAGTTGCGCGTGCAACACCAGGTTTTGCCGCACGCTCAACTCACCGTACAGCGAGAAGCTTTGCGACATGAAGCCCACACGCTTGCGGGTGGCCAGGTCTTTGGCATTAACCGGATTGCCAAGCAATTTGGCGCTGCCTTCGGTGGCGGGCATCAGTCCGGTCAGGACTTTCATGGTGGTGGTTTTGCCGCAGCCGTTGGAGCCTAAAAAGCCGAAGATTTCACCCCGGCCAATGGCGAAGCTGACGTTGTTCACTGCCGTAAAGTCGCCGAACCGCAGGGTCAGGTCGTGGGCCTCAATGGCGATATCGCTGTTGTCGCTGGTGCGAGGCGGGATCACCAAAGGCTCATTATTGTGCCCGCTGTCACCCTGGTAATGGGTGAAGGCTTCGTCGAGCTTGCCGGTAGCAGTGACAGTCGCCAACTCATGGCTTAAACCGGCGGCAATCAATTTGCCGCGATCGAGCATCAGGCAGTGTTCAAACTGCTCAGCCTCTTCCATGTAGGCAGTTGCCACCAGAAGCGTCAGTTGAGGGCGCTGGCTGCGTACGTCATCCACCAGTTCCCAGAAGCGTCGACGCGACAGCGGGTCAACCCCGGTGGTGGGCTCGTCGAGGATCAGCAAATCCGGCTCGTGGATCAGCGCGCAGCACAGCCCGAGCTTTTGCTTCATCCCGCCCGACAGCTTGCCCGCGGGACGTTCGGCAAAACGCTCCAGGTCGGTGGCCTTGAGCAGTTCGGCCATGCGCTGTTCGCACTCTTCTTTTGAGAGGCCGAACAGGGTGCCAAAAAAGCGGATGTTTTCGCTGATCGACAATTCGGGATAAAGGTTGCCGCCCAGGCCTTGGGGCATAAACGCGATCAGTGGGTACAGGGTGTTGCGATGGCGGCGGTCGTCAATCGGGCCGCCGAGCACTTCAAGGTTGCCTTGTTGAAGCTTTTTGACCCCGGCAATCAGTCCCAGCAGGCTCGATTTACCCGCACCGTCCGGGCCGATCAAACCACAGCGCGTGCCTTTTGGCAGGCTGAAGGCGATGTCGAACAATGCCTGTTGTTTGCCATACCAGTGGCTGATGCCACTGGCGTTGAGCGCCAGGTCGCTCATTGCAGATTAGCCGGCCAGGCGACGTCTGCGGTTCGTACATAACCTGCTCCCGGCATGCCCGGCTTGGCCTGGGGCACGGCGCTTGGGTCGGTGAGGCGCAGCTTGACGCGAAACACCAATTTTTGCCGCTCGTCCCGGGTTTCGACCTCTTTGGGCGTGAATTGCGATTTGGCCGCGACAAAAGCGATTTTGGCTGGCAGCGCCTGGTCGGGCAGGGCGTCAAGCACGATGCGGGCGTCGGCACCCACGGTCAGCTTGCCGACCACCGAAGCGGGCATGTACAGGTTCATGTACTGGTCGCTGGGGTCGATCATCATAAATACCCGTCCGCCTGCGCCCAGCACTTCGCCGGGTTCGGCAAGGCGCAACTGGATCACGCCGTTGATGGGGGCGCGCAGGCTGCTGTCATCGATTTCGCTGGTGAGTTGCGCAACTTGGGCTTCGGATGAGCCGATCGCGGCTTTGGCTGCTGCAACCTGGGCCTGTGCTGCCACCACGGCTGCGTTGCTGGTATCAAACCGTGCCTGTTGCTGGTCGAGTTGCTGGCCGCTGGCAAAACCGCGTTGGGACAGTTGGCGAAAGCGCGCGAGTTCCTGGCTGGCCAGGCGCTTTTCGCTTTGGCGCAATTGCACATTGGCTTCGTTGGCGGCCAGGGTTTGGCGGGCGCGCAGCACTTCGGCTTCGGCTTGCGCGCGGGTCGCTTCCAGGGTGCGGGTATCCATGCGGGCCAGCAGTTGGCCCTGAGTCACGCGATCACCTTCGTCGACCAGCACTTCGGCCAGGCGTCCCGGGGTTTTGGCTGCAATCTGTACTTCTGTGGCTTCGAGTCGACCGTTGGCCATGCTGATGCCTTCAGGAAGGCTGTCGAGCCGGGATTTCCAATACCCGAACCCGCCTGCTGCGATCAGCAGGACAGCCAAGGGGATGACGAAATAATGGGAAATTCGGGAATTGCTAGACATGCCGACATCCTGTGTCTCAGAGCGCTCTAGTTTGACCTTTTCAAGGCGATTACGACTTGATGCCAGTCAAAGGAAGACCAGAGCGTAGACGGGAATACAGGATGTTGCCTGCCACGAGGCGAGGTGAGTGGTGGGAGCGGGCTTGCTCGCGATGCAGGCGGCGCGGTCTGCCAGTACCACCGCGGTGATGCCATCGCGAGCAAGCCCGCTCCCACAGGTCTCAGGTGTTTACAACAACCCCATCACCGCAGCCCATTGATCATCTGTAACGGGCATCACTGAAAGGCGGCTGCCTTTTTGTACCAGCGGCATTTCGGCCAGGGCCGTTTGTTGTTTGAGGTAATCGAGCTTGATCACTTTGGGGAAGGTCTGCTCGTGGGCTACCTGCAGCGCGCTCCACGGATTTTTTTCGGCGCTGGCCTTGGGATCGAAGTAATGGCTTTCAGGGTCGAGGGCGGTCGGGTCGGGGTAGGCTGCTTCGACAATGCGACCAATCCCGGCAATACCCGGCTCGGGGCAGCTGGAGTGATAAAAGAAGAACAGGTCGCCAACTGCCATGGCTCGCATAAAGTTGCGCGCCTGATAGTTGCGCACGCCATCCCAGCGCGCTTCACCGAGCGTGTGCAAGTCTTTGATCGAGAACTCGTCAGGCTCGGATTTCATCAACCAATAGGCCATTTTCTACTCCAGAAACATGCTGTGGTTATTTTGTCTGGCAACATTTTGATAAACCGACAGTCGGTTGACGCCAGAGTTTGCGTGTGTGTTCGTGTTGCCGCAGAATGCCCGGCTTTGAAGCTTGACGCTGCTGCACGGCCTATAACAAAAACCGTTGCTGTCATCGTGTTGATTTGCCTGAAGGAGGGCAATCGATGAAACGCAAACCGGATTTACTGTGGATGCTGGTTATTTTGTTCGGTTTGGGTGTGGTTACAACGGGCTATGCGCAAAGTCTCTGGTCAAACTCGATTGACGAGCCGATTGAGCTGACACAACAGCAAGTACAACCCTTCAAACGCTAAAACCTGATCGAAGGCATCACTTGAACGGTGATGCCCTGGTTGTCAGTGGGCGACGTACCAATGACTGTCCGAGACGGTGCCCTGCAAAGGGACATCCCAACTGGCCTGGGCCAGAGATTCGACTTTCTGACACTCGTGGGCCAGCCCCAATAGCGTCGGCTTGCGCCAGCTTTGGCGTCTTGCCTGATATGCCAGGCTGCGGTCATAAAAGCCGCCGCCCATGCCCAGTCGCCCCCCCGTTGCATCAAATCCCACCAATGGCAGCAGCACCAGGTCCAGAGCCCAGACCTTGCGTTGGCGTACACGGTTGATTCGCGGTTCGAGAATCCGAAAACGGTTGGGGATCAGCTTCTCGCCGGGAGCAACCCGCTGGAAGACCATCTTGGTTCTTGGCCAGGCGCTGAGGACCGGCAGGTAGGTGATCTTGCCCCGACGCTGGGCTTCGCGCAGCAGCAGGCGCGGATCAATTTCACCGTCGGTGGGCAGATAAAGGGAAATGTGTTTGGCGCGGCGAAACAGCGGGTGTTGTGCCAGTTGCCGGTACAGGCCGCGGGCGGCCTGGCGTTGCGCGCAGGGCGACAGGTCGCGGCGGGCTTTGCGCAGCATTCGGCGAAGTTGCGGGCGGGTAGGCGTCGCAGGTTCGTTCATTTGGCGTGCTGTTCAAGGACGAGTTCACCACAGGGTGGCTCGTGGAAGCCAATGCCAGCAGGTGGCTGACATTGCGCTAGGAAATCAGGCTCCCCGACGTACCGCTGTCGGCTTGGCCCTTGAACCCGAAAGTTCAAGGTGGAAGTTGCAGTAGACCTTAAGGCTTTCCGTCTAGCGGACATGCACACCGGCCCAACGTGCAAGCTCCAGGGTAGTGCGAATCGGCTCAGGGACATCGCTAACTGGCGAATACTCCAGGGAGTGGCGCGAGTATACCCCAAAGTAACGTTTTGAATCAGCTTTGACGTTCGTTCGGATCAGTGGCCAGCACCAGATCAACGCGCTCCAGCAAGTCGCGCACTTGCTCACGGGTGGAGCTGCTGGTTTGAACTTCGGCGACTTCCTGCTTGTGCAGCAGATCGTGGGTGATATTCAGAGCAGCCATCACGGCGATACGGTCGGCGCCGATGACTTTGCCGCTGCTGCGGATTTCGCGCATTTTCCCATCCAGATAACGGGCAGCGCTCACCAGATTGCTCCGCTCTTCCTGGGGGCACATGATCGAATATTCTTTATCGAGGATATGCACGGTGACGCTACTGCTTGAACTCATGAGTCTTGCTCCAGGGCTTTGAGGCGCGAAATCATCGATTCCACCTTGTGTCGGGCGATTTCGTTTTTTTCAATGAGGTGCGCGCGTTCCTCGCGCCAAGTCTTTTCCTGAGCAATTAAGAGTGCGTTTTGGCGGTTAAGTTGCTCGACTCGGCTAATCAGCAGTTCGAGTCTAGCCATCAGTGCATGCAGGTCGGTGTCTTCCATTGTGTCCTACTGTGTGTTTTCTGATGGATGGGGACTGACGCCTCGATGGTCTGGCACGTCTGCCAATGCTAGGATACAAGCCCTCCATTCTAGACATAGCGCCGCTTGGCGCCTAGCTGACCATGCCTATTCAGAATTCCCCGTATCAAGCCTTTGTAACCCTGCTGACTGCCAGCGGCCACTCCGTTTCGCCTGCTGAACTGCACGGCCACTTGCTGGGCCGCAGCTGCGCGGGCGCCGGCTTTGATGCCGAAGGCTGGTTGGTTGAAGCCAGCGAGCTGTTGGCAGGCGAGCCGCAAGACAACGTACGCAATGCCTTGATCGGATTGCAAGAGATGGTCAAGGGTGAACTGACCAGCGATGACATGACTGTTGTGCTGTTGCTGCCGACCGATGACGCGCCATTGCCTGAGCGCGCTGCAGCGTTGGGCCAGTGGTGCCAGGGTTTCCTGTCCGGTTTCGGCCTGACCCGCCGCGCCTACTCGCTGAGCGATGAAGCCAATGAAGTACTGCGCGACCTGGCAGCCATCGCCCAGGTGCAGGATGCACTTGAAGAGTCCGAAGACGGCGAAAGCGACTACATGGAAGTGATGGAATACCTGCGTGTCGCACCGCTGCTGCTGTTCACCGAAACCAAAAAAACCGCTGAACCTGCGCCAGCCAAACCTTCGCTGCACTGATTGATCGTCGAGAGGGAACCCGTCTGCCCATGATCCATATCCCGAAAACGGAATACGCACGTCGCCGCAAGGCACTCATGGCGCAGATGGAGCCCAACAGTATTGCGATTCTGCCCGCTGCGGCGGTGGCCATTCGCAATCGCGATGTCGAACATGTTTACCGTCAAGACAGCAACTTTCAGTACCTGAGCGGCTTTCCCGAGCCTGCGGCCGTGATCGTGTTGATCCCGGGCCGGGTACACGGCGAGTACGTGCTGTTTTGCCGCGAGCGCAATGCCGAGCGTGAATTGTGGGACGGTTTGCGGGCCGGGCAAGAAGGCGCTATCCGCGACTTCGGTGCCGACGACGCGTTCCCGATTACCGATATCGACGACATCCTGCCGGGGTTGATTGAAGGCCGCGATCGGGTCTACTCGGCGATGGGCGGTAATCCCGAATTCGACCGCAACCTGATGGAGTGGATCAACGGGATTCGCTCCAAGGCGAACCTCGGTGCCCAGCCGCCGAACGAATTCGTTGCTCTGGATCATCTGCTGCATGACATGCGCCTGTATAAATCGGCAGCAGAACTCAAGGTCATGCGCCACGCGGCGCAGATTTCGGCTCGCGCCCATGTGCGGGCCATGCAGGCCAGCCGCGCCGGTTTGCATGAGTACAGCCTTGAGGCCGAACTGGATTACGAATTCCGTAAAAGCGGGGCCAAAATGCCAGCCTATGGTTCGATCGTCGCCTCGGGTGATAACAGCTGCATCCTGCATTACCAGGAGAATGACGCACTGCTTAAAAGCGGCGACCTGGTGCTGATTGATGCTGGCTGCGAAATTGACTGCTACGCCAGCGATATCAGCCGTACGTTCCCGGTGAATGGCCGTTTTTCACCGGAACAAAAAGCGATCTATGAACTGGTGCTGGCTGCACAAGAAGCGGCATTTACCCAGATTGCCCCCGACAAACACTGGAATCAGGCCCATGAAGCAACCGTCCAGGTGATTACCGCCGGGCTGGTGGAGCTGGGCCTGTTGCAGGGCGACGTGCAGGCACTGATCGCCAGTGAAGCCTACAAACCGTTTTACATGCACCGCGCTGGCCACTGGCTGGGGCTCGATGTGCACGACGTGGGTGAATACAAGGTGGGCGGTGAGTGGCGCGTGCTGGAAGTCGGCATGACCCTGACTGTGGAGCCTGGCATCTACATCAGCCCTAACAACCTCAATGTCGCGAAAAAATGGCGGGGCATTGGCGTGCGGATCGAGGACGACGTAGTGGTCACCAGGCATGGCTGTGAAATCCTGACCGGCGATGTGCCAAAAACCGTCGCCGCTATCGAAGCGCTCATGGCGGGTGCGGCATGAGTCGCGTGAATCTGGTAATCATTGGCGGCGGCCTGGTGGGCGCGAGCCTGGCGCTGGCCTTGCAAGCCGGTGCCAAGGCACGGGGCTGGAAGATCGTTTTGATCGAGCCGTTCGCCCCCGGCAACACCTATCAGCCCAGCTATGACGCCCGCTCTTCGGCGCTCAGCTATGGCGCTCGAATCATCTATGAGCGTCTGGGCCTGTGGCAGTCGATTGCCGAGCGTGGCGAACCGATCAAGGACATTCACGTGTCCGATCGGGGGCGTTTCTCTACGGCACGGTTGTCGGCCAGCGAAGAAGGGGTTCCGGCGCTGGGTTATGTGGTCGAGAACGCCTGGCTGGGCCAGTGCCTGTGGAAAAGTCTGGATCCGGATGTGATCAGCTGGCGTTGCCCGGCTGAAGTTATCCACATGCAACCGCTGGAAGACGGCTATCGCCTGACCCTCAACGACGAGACCACCCTGGAGTGCGATCTCGCAGTCCTGGCCGATGGCGGGCGTTCGGGCTTGCGTGAGCAGTTGGGCATCCATGTGCGCCAGCAGCCTTATAACCAAAGTGCCCTGATCGCCAATATCACCCCGAGCCAGCCCCACGGCGGGATGGCGTTCGAGCGTTTCACCGACGAAGGGCCGATGGCCTTGCTGCCGTTGCCTGACAACCGTTGTGCGCTGGTATGGACCCGTTTGGGGATGGACGCCCAGCGTCTGGCTGCACTGGATGAGCGCAGTTTTCTCAGCGAGTTGCAGGGGGTGTTTGGCTATCGTCTGGGGACGCTCAAACAGGTGGGCGCCCGACATCTGTACCCGCTGACACTGATTGAAGCGCAAGAGCAGGTACGTCCGCATCTGGCGGTATTGGGCAATGCGGCCCACAGCCTGCATCCGATAGCCGGCCAGGGTTTCAACTTGTCCCTGCGTGATGCCCAGGCCCTGGCCGATGCCTTGCTGGGCAGTGATAAAAAGCCCGGTGATTTCGCTACGCTGCTGAGTTATCAACAGGCTCAAAAACTTGACCAGCAACTGACCATCGGTTTTTCGGACAAGGTGACGCGGGTGTTTGGCAGTGAGCAGCCCCTGGTTTCGTTTGGTCGCAACCTTGGCCTGCTCGGCCTTGATCTGGTGCCACCGGCAAAACGCTGGTTCGCCCGTCAAGCGATGGGCCTGGGCACCCGCGCAGACAGTTGATGTCGGCGGGGCGAGCACGCCCCATGTCGATCCATTTTTTCAGGTGCGGCGTACGCCGCTAGCGAGACAGGCTTAAAGCATGGAAATGCGTGCAGATCTGCTGATTGTCGGGGCCGGAATGGTCGGAAGCGCACTGGCGCTGGCGCTCAAAGACAGCGGGCTGAAAATCCTGCTGCTCGATGGCAGCCCGCTGAGTGTCAAACCCTTTGCCGCCCAGGCTCCGTTCGAGCCGCGGGTTAGTGCCCTGTCGGCTGCCAGCCAGCGCATTTTGCAGCGCCTGGGCGCGTGGGAGGGCATCACCCGGCGTCGCGTCAGCCCGTATGCCCACATGCAGGTATGGGATGGCAGCGGCACGGGGCAGATCCACTTCTCGGCGACCAGCGTTCATGCCGACGTGCTGGGTCATATCGTTGAAAACCGTGTGGTGCAGGATGCGCTGCTTGAGTGCTTGCAGGACTCCTGCATCGAAATGCTGGCCAATGCGCGCCTGGAACAGATGCGCCGCTCTGGCGACGACTGGCTGCTGACCCTGGCCGATGGCCGTACCTTGCGTGCGCCGTTGGTGATTGCCGCTGATGGCGCCAACTCGGCTGTACGCCGCCTGACCGGCTGTGAGACCCGCGAGTGGAATTATCAGCATCATGCCATCGTCACCAGCGTGCGTTGCTCAGAACCCCATCAGCAGACCGCCTGGCAGCGTTTTACCGACAATGGCCCGCTGGCATTCCTGCCATTGGAGCGCGAGGGTCAGCAGGACTGGTGTTCGATTGTCTGGTCGACCACGCCTGAACAGGCCGAGTACTTGATGACGCTGGACGATGGCGCCTTCTGCCGCGAGCTGGAGCTGGCTTTTGAAGGCCGTCTGGGCAGTGTGCTGAGCGCTGATCCGCGGGTGTGCGTGCCGCTGCGTCAGCGTCACGCCAAACGCTATGTCGCTGAAGGCCTGGCACTGATCGGTGATGCGGCACACACCATCCACCCGCTGGCCGGGCAGGGCGTGAATCTGGGGTTTCTGGATGCGGCGGTGCTGGCACATGTGCTGCTGCACGCGGTGGATCGCGGCGAGCGTCTGGCGGATGTGCGCGTGCTGAGCCGTTTTGAGCGTCGGCGCATGCCGCATAACCTGGCGTTGATGGCCGCCATGGAGGGTTTTGAGCGGTTGTTCCAGGCTGACTCGCTGACGGCACGATTGCTGCGCAACACCGGTTTGAAATGGGTCAATAAAATGCCCGAGGCCAAGGCCTTGTTTGTGCGTCAGGCACTGGGCCTGAGTGGCGACCTGCCGCCGTTGGCCAAGCCGTAACATCTGGTAACTCCTCCGGGGCGAGTTAGGTTGAGATGGGAAATGTGATTCACTACCATTTACGCCCGATTCGCATCAAGAGAGACCGCCCATCATGTTGGCACGCAAGCGTCTACTGACTGCCCTGGCCCTAACCGTTTTTGCGAGCAGCGTTTCTGCTGCCGAAGAGGTGGTGGTTTACTCCTCGCGTATCGACGAGCTGATCAAACCGGTATTTGATGCCTACACCGCCAAGACCGGGGTAAAGGTCAAGTTCATCACCGACAAGGAAGCGCCGTTGATGCAGCGCATCAAGGCAGAAGGCCAGAATGCCACCGCCGACCTGTTGCTGACCGTGGACGCCGGCAACCTGTGGCAAGCCGAGCAAATGGGCATTTTGCAGCCGTTCACGTCCGAAGTGATCGACAAGAACATTCCACCGCAATACCGCTCCTCTTCCCATGAGTGGACCGGCCTGAGCCTGCGCGCACGGACCATCGTCTATTCGACCGACCGGGTTAAACCTGAAGAACTGTCGACCTACGAGGCCCTGGCTGACAAGAACTGGGAAGGCCGCCTGTGCTTGCGCACCGCCAAGAAGGTTTACAACCAGTCGCTGACGGCCACCATGATCGAAGCGCACGGTGCTGAAAAAACCGAAAAAATTCTCAAGGGTTGGGTGAGCAACCTGTCCACGGACGTGTTCTCTGACGACACTGCACTGCTTGAGGCAATCAACGCCGGGCAATGTGACGTGGGCATCGTCAATACCTACTACTACGGCCGTTTGCACAAGCAGAAGCCGGATCTGGCGGTGAAACTGTTCTGGCCGAATCAGGCGGACCGTGGTGTTCACGTCAACCTGTCGGGCATTGGCCTGACCAAGTACGCGCCGCACCCTGAGGCCGCCAAGGCATTGGTGGAGTGGATGACCACCCCTGAAGCTCAGGTCATTTTTGCAGGTGTTAACCAGGAATTCCCGGCCAACCCAAGCGTTGAGCCTTCTGCCGAAGTGGCCAGCTGGGGCAAGTTCAAGGCCGACGCACTGCCAGTAGAAGTGGCAGGCAAGCGCCAGGCTGAAGCCATCCGCATGATGGATCGCGCGGGCTGGAACTGATCAAAATCTGAAGCAATACCTGTGGGAGCGGGCTTGCTCGCGATAGCATCGCCGGGGTTTCATTGGAAACTGCGGTGTTTGCATCGCGAGCAAGCCCGCTCCCACATTTGTTTTTTACCTCGTCCTGACCACCTTCCGAGAGTTCTTCGTGGCCCATCCTGCTCAACGTCGCTGGTATCCGCTGGTTTTTGTCATTGCCGCTCTGGTGCTGTTGCCGCTGAGCGTTTTGCTGCTGTCCTGGCAAAGCATTGATACCCAGATCTGGAGCCACATGTGGGATACGCAGATGCCGCGTCTGCTGGGCAACACCCTGACCCTGATCGTTGGCGTGGGTGTCGGGGTCACGCTGCTGGGTGTCAGCCTGGCCTGGTTGACCAGCCTGTGTGAGTTCCCCGGCAGGCGATGGCTGGACTGGGCGCTGATGTTGCCCTTTGCGATTCCGGCTTATGTACTGGCGTTTGTCTTTGTCGGCTTGCTGGATTTCGCAGGCCCCGTGCAAACCCTGCTGCGTGAGTGGTTTGGCATGGGCCTGAGGTTGCCACGGGTGCGCTCCACCGGTGGGGTGATCATCGTGCTGATCCTGGTGTTCTACCCCTACGTTTATCTGCTGGCGCGCACGGCCTTTCTGGCCCAGGGCAAAGGCCTGATGGAAGCTGCCAGAGTGCTGGGCCAAAGCCCGTGGCAGGCATTCTGGCGCGTTGCGTTACCCATGGCGCGTCCGGCGATCGGTGCGGGTGTAGCACTGGCGCTGATGGAAACCCTGGCCGATTTTGGCGCAGTATCGGTGTTCAATTTCGACACCTTCACGACCGCGATCTACAAAACCTGGTACGGGTTCTTCAGCCTGTCTACGGCAGCGCAGTTGGCCAGTTTGCTACTGCTGGTGGTCATGGTGGTGCTCTACGGCGAACGACGCGCCCGTGGGGCAAGCCGCGCCAGCAACGAACGCCCCCGGGTCAGTGCCTTGTATCACCTGAGCGGTCCCAAAGCGTGGCTGGCCAGTGGCTGGTGCTTGCTGGTATTTGCCTGTGCTTTCGTCATTCCGATGCTGCAACTGGCCGTGTGGTTCCGGCAGCGCGGCCGATTCGACCTGGATGAGCGCTACGCCGGATTGATCCTGCACACCCTCTATCTGGGCAGCATGGCGGCACTGATCACCGTGAGCGTGGCCTTGGTGCTCGCGTTTGCCCGGCGTCAGGCACCCACGGCGGTCATTCGTGCCGGGGTCAGCCTTGCGAACCTGGGTTATGCCCTGCCGGGCTCGGTGCTGGCGGTGTCGATCATGTTGGCGTTCAGCTATCTGGACCGAGAGCTGGTGATTCCGGTGTCGGGCTGGTTGGGCGGGGCGGGCAAGCCCCTGTTGCTGGGCAGCCTGTCGGCCCTGCTGCTGGCATATCTGGTGCGGTTTATCGCCGTGGCTTATGGCCCGCTGGAAAACAGCCTGGCGCGCATTCGTCCTTCCTTGCCGGAGGCCTCTCGCAGTTTGGGGGTCGGTGGGCCACGACTGTTTTTCAAGGTGTATCTGCCGTTGCTGCTGCCCGGCACCTTGAGCGCTGCGCTGCTGGTGTTTGTCGATGTGCTCAAGGAAATGCCGGCTACCTTGCTCATGCGCCCGTTCGGCTGGGACACGCTGGCTGTGCGGATCTTCGAGATGACGAGCGAAGGCGAATGGGCGAGGGCTTCGTTGCCCGCCCTGACGCTGGTCCTGGTCGGATTGTTACCGGTCATCGGACTGATTCGACGCTCGGCACATCGAATCGGTTAGGTGCCAGTCCTCCTTCATGCGGCTACAATGCGCGGCATTCGGTGCGGTCTGTCTGTCAGATCAGGTTTCTGCGTAGTGTAAGAAAGCCTTTTTTTAGGCTTGAAATGCTCCGCAGCCTGTCCGCACCCTCGCCAAGCCCGGAAGGAGAAACCCATGGGACAGCGTACGCCTCTGTATGACCTGCATCTCGCCCTGGGCGCGAAAATGGTCGATTTTGGCGGTTGGGATATGCCTTTGCATTACGGCTCACAAGTTGAAGAACACCATGAGGTGCGCCGCGACTGTGGGGTTTTTGATGTCTCGCATATGACCGTGATCGACATCGCCGGGTCTCAGGCCAAGGCGTGGCTCCAGCATTTGCTGGCCAATGATGTCGAGCGTCTGAATACACCTGGCCGTGCCTTGTACAGCGCCATGCTCAATGAGCAGGGCGGCGTGGTCGACGACATGATTGTCTACCTGATGCCCACGGGTTATCGGCTTATCGTCAATGCCGCCACCCGGGATCAGGATCTGGCCTGGATGGAAGCTCAGCGTCAGGGCTATGACGTGCAGCTGTTGGAACGCCCGGAACTGGCCCTGCTGGCCATTCAAGGGCCCCATGCGCGACAGAAAGTGGCCGAACTGGTGAGTCAGGCGCGTGGCCAGTTGATCCAGCAACTCAAGCCCTTTGAAGGGCAGAGCAGCGGCGACTGGTTTATCGCTCGTACCGGGTACACCGGTGAAGATGGCCTCGAAATCGTCCTCCCGGCCGACCAGGCCCCGGCCTTTTTCAACGATCTGGTGGGTGCAGGCATTTCACCGATTGGCCTGGGCGCTCGGGATACCTTGCGTCTTGAAGCCGGCATGAACCTCTACGGGCAGGATATCCATCTGTCTGTTTCCCCCCTTTGCGCCAATATGGCCTGGACCATTGCCTGGGAGCCTGCCTCGCGCAAGTTCGTGGGACGCGAAGCGCTCGAAGCCGAAAAGGCCGGGGGCGTTCAGCTCAAACTGGTGGGGCTGGTACTTGAAGAGCGGGGCGTTTTGCGCGCTCATCAAGTGGTTCGCATCGCCAATGTTGGCGAAGGGGAGATCACCAGTGGTAGCTTCTCCCCTACGCTAAGCAAATCGATCGCCCTGGCGCGAGTTCCGATGGCAACGGCCGACCGTGCCGAGGTTGAAATTCGTGGTAAGTGGTACCCGGTTCGAGTAGTAAAACCGACTTTTGTTCGTCAGGGCAAAGCCCTGATCTAACGTTTACTGGCGAGAAAGCACCTTGTGTGCGCCGCCTACATTTATTCTTGAGGACACTGAATATGAGCCTGATCCCTGCTGAGTTGCGCTTTGCTGAAAGTCACGAGTGGGCCCGCCTGGAAGCGGATGGCACGGTTACCGTAGGCATCAGCGATCATGCTCAGGAAGCCTTGGGGGACGTGGTGTTTGTTGAGCTGGCCGAAGTCGGCAAAGTGTTCGCCGCAGGCGATACAGCGGGTGTTGTTGAGTCGGTTAAAGCTGCTTCCGACATCTACTCGCCGGTCTCTGGCGAAGTGATTGCCGTCAACGAAGCACTGGCGGACAGCCCTGAGTCGTTGAACAGCGACCCGTACACCAGCTGGATTTTCAAGCTCAAGCCAAGCAACACCGCCGAGCTGGAAAAACTGCTGGATGCTGCGGGCTATAAAGCCGCAATCGGCGAATAAGCTCAAATGTGTAGTCGCTGCCGAAGGCTGCGAGCTTTGTTTGGAATCAAAAGCTCGCAGCCTGCGGCAACGACTACAGGTTGAGTCAGGCGACGCTTAAAACTGCTTTCACCGCCGCCACCGAACGCTCCACATCGGCCTTGGTCATTGCCGTAAACATCGGTAACGACACAATCAGGCGCCCGACACGTTCGGCAATCGGGAACATCCCTTCTTTGAAGCCCTGTGCACGGTACAGGCTCAGCAAGTGAATGGGCGGGTAGTGGTAACCGATGCCCACACCCAAGGCTTGCATCTCTTTCATGAAGGTCGCACGTGCAGGCTGGCCGTCCTTGCGCTCAGGCAGCACAAGCTGGAACAGATGCCAGTTGGTGTTGTTGAAGTCTGCTACCGGCAGTTGTGCGCCGTACTGAGCTTCGAACTCAGGCCCGAAACAGTCGAAATAATGCTTGGCCAACTCCCGACGATGGGCGGTGATGGTTTCGATATGGGCAAACTGGCCCAGACCAATCGCAGCCGCGATGTCGGTCATGTTGAACTTGCCACCCAGCACATCCACATCCAGCCCGTCGAAACCCGTGCGAGTCACGCCCTGCAGACGGTATTTCTCGGCCAGTCGCGCTTCTTCTTCATTGTTCAGCACCAGACACCCGCCCTCGGATGAGGTGATGTTCTTGTTGGCCTGAAAACTGAACGATACAAAATCGCCCCGTGCGCCAATGCGCTCGCCTTGCCAGCTTGAGCCCAGGGCTTGTGCCGCATCTTCCACTACGCGCAGGTTGTGCTTTTTGGCGATCGCGTAGAGCGCATCCATGTCCACTGGCAAGCCTGACAGATAAACCGGAATGATTGCCTTGGTACGCGGGGTGATGGCCGCTTCGAGCTTGGCCAGGTCGATGTTGCGTGTCACCGGGTCGATATCGGCAAATACCGGCGTCGCGCCGACTTCGATAATCACGTTCGCGGTGGCTACCCATGAAATAGGCGTGGTGATGACTTCATCGCCCGCCCCGATGCCCGCAATGCGCAACGCGATTTCCATGGTGCAGGTGCCGGAGTTGAACGTACGCACCGGGCGCCCGCCAAAGTACTCGGACAGTTGTGCTTCGAACGCCTGGACCTTGGGCCCGCTGGTGATCCAGCCCGAGCGCAATACGTCGCCCACGGCAGCAATGGTGGCTTCATCAATGGTGGGTTTGGAAAACGGCAGGAAAGGCAGCGAGCTCATAGAGGCGTGACGTCCGATGTGAGTGAGTTTGGGTGACCAAAAGCAATAGCATAGCGCTCAAGATCATACCCGGAGGATCGCTCACATCCGGTGAAAATTCTGTATGGCGGCTGAATCACAGGGAGAGATGTGTGTTGAGTTAAACGGTGGGAGGGGCTGGCTCGCGATAGCATCACATCGGGTTGATGCAGGCAAACCAAGTCGCCAGCATCGCGAGCAAGCCCGGTCTCAGATGGAAGTTGCCTCCAAAGTGGGAAGGCAGTTATTCCGCTGTAGCGTTTTTAACCAGGATTGCGTTGGCCAGGTCCATGTCGCTGGCTTTCATGTTCGGGTTATCAGCACGCACTTGTTGCATGGCTGATTCCAGGTACGGGCCACGAATCGAACCTTTGCTGGCAACAAAGCTGCCCGCGTCATCCTGAGCGGCGATGACTTTGCGGTCTTTTTTGAAGGTCAGGTAGGTGGAGCCGGTGGTTGCACCGGAAGACAGCACATTACGCCAGAAGCTGTCGGCCATTGCAGACCCAACAGGAAGAGACAGCAAGGCGATAGCGGCTACAGCATATTTGAGGCGCATGACGGTGACTCCGAATAGATTAGCTACGAGGTTTGATTGCAAATTGCGCTCAGGAGTTCCGTAACGTCACGGTACAATTTCTACGCTTAATACTGTTCCATTCTGAGCGGTAACACGCACGGGTGTACCCACCGCAGCGTCAGGCCCTACGGCCATCCAGACGCTGTCGCCGACCTTGATTTTACCCCGGCCCTCCACAATCGCCTGTTGAACGATGAAGGTACGGCCGATCAGCTCATGGCCGCGACGATTCAGGTTTGGTTGGTCGCCACTCTCGACCTTGCCGCGCTGTCGCCGCCACCAGTACACCGCCGTGAGGATTGCCAGCACTCCAAACAATGGAAGTTGCAGGGTCCAGGGCAGCTCGGGGACCAGAAAGGTCAAAGCCCCGACGATGATGCCGGCAATACCTGTCCACAGCAGATAACCACCGGCGCCAAAAACCTCCAGGATCAACAGCGCCGTGCCCAGCGCCAGCCAGTCCCAGTAGTTCAGGTGTTGCAGAAACTCCCACATGAATCAGACCTTCTTGGTATCAAAGGTGGCTTTGACGATTTCGCCGATACCGCCCACTGCGCCGATGACCTGGCTGGCCTCCAGCGGCATGAGGATGACTTTGCTGTTGTTGGCAGAAGCCAGCTTGCCCAGGGCATCGATATATTTTTGCGCAACAAAGTAGTTGATCGCCTGCACGTTGCCCGAGGCAATGGCTTCGGATACCACCTGGGTGGCCCGTGCTTCAGCTTCGGCCTGGCGCTCTCGGGCTTCTGACTCGAGAAACGCAGCCTGACGACCACCTTCTGCTTCGAGGATCTGTGCCTGTTTTTTGCCTTCGGCAGTCAGGATTGCTGCGGCTCTCAGCCCTTCAGCCTCAAGGATTTGTGCTCGCTTGATACGTTCGGCTTTCATCTGCCCGGACATGGCGGCCATCAGGTCGGCCGGCGGGCTGATGTCCTTGATCTCGATGCGGGTGATCTTGATGCCCCAGGGCGCTGTTGCTTCATCAACGGTGCGCAGCAGCTTTTCATTGATGCCGTCACGCTGGCTGAGCATGGCATCCAGCTCCATCGAACCCAATACGGTACGGATGTTGGTTTGCAGCAGGTTGCGAATGGCGTGTTCGAGGTTGTTGACCTCATACGCGGCCTGAGCCGTGTTGACGACCTGGAAAAAACACACGGCATCGATTTGTACGGTGGCGTTATCGGCGGTGATCACTTCTTGTGGCGGGATGTCCAGCACGCTTTCCATCACGTTGATCTTGCGCCCGATGCGGTCCATCACCGGAATGATGATGTTCAGGCCCGGCTTCAGGGTGTTGGTGTAGCGGCCAAAGCGCTCCACCGTCCATTGATATCCTTGCGGTACCACCTTGAAGCCCATGAAGAGCATGGCGATAGCCAAGGCGACAAATAACAGGATCACAGTACCCGCTTGCATAACCATTCCTTGTTTTGAGGTGTAAGAATCAAACGAACGAGGAGTGTAACGATCAAAAAATTCGCGTAACTGATTAGATTTTAGTCAAAACAATTCAACTACGCGGGGGTAACTCGAATTGCTTCTGGCATTGAGGTTGTTCCAGCGGCGACTTTTTGAGCGGCGGCCAGCCTCAGGCTGATCATGCCTTGTGCGCAGGCCTGGCGACGCATGGCGTTGAGGTCGGTGTCGGGGCCAATCAGCGACTTGAGCTTTTCGCTCATCACCATGATTTCGTAAATGCCGACTCGCCCGCTGTATCCGGTGTCCCGACACTGTGCGCAGCCAGTGGCCCGCCAGGTGCAGGTGGGCGGTGAGTCGGACCAGGCCGGGGCAAAGTCCTGCCAGTCGCCCGGATCCAATGGCTGCTCGGCCCTGCAGTCAGGGCACAGCGTTCTGACCAGACGCTGGGCCATGACCCCCAGCAGCGTGGCTTTTATCAAATAGGCCGCTACTCCCAGTTCCTGCAGGCGGCTGATCGCGCTGGGCGCGTCATTGGTATGCAGGGTAGAAAGCACCAGATGTCCGGTCAGCGCAGCCTGAATGGCCATCTGCGCGGTCTCCAGGTCACGTATTTCACCGAGCATGATGATGTCCGGATCCTGGCGCATCAATGCACGTACGCCGTTGGCGAAGTTCAGGTCGATGTTGGGTTGAACCTGCATTTGATTAAAGGCCGGTTCAATCATCTCGATGGGGTCTTCGAGAGTGCACAGGTTGATTTCTGGAGTGGCCAGTTGTTTGAGCGTTGCATACAGGGTGCTGGTTTTACCCGAACCGGTAGGGCCGGTGATCAAAATAATGCCGTTGGGCTGGCGGGTCATTGGTTGCCAGCGTTGCAGGTCTTCGGGGCACAGGCCCAACTGGTCGAAATCTTTGAGCAGTACCTGCGGATCAAAAATACGCATCACCATTTTTTCGCCAAACGCGGTGGGCAGGGTGGCAAGTCTCAGCTCAACTTCAGCGGCGCCCGGGGGCCTGGTTTTTATTCGACCGTCCTGAGGTTTGCGTTTTTCGGCGACATTCATCCGGCCCAGGCTCTTGAGGCGACTGACGACAGCCACGGTCACCTGCGGCGGGAACTGGTAGACGTTATGCAGCACTCCATCGATGCGAAAGCGCACACAGCCTTGTTCCCGCCGGGGTTCAATGTGGATATCGCTGGCACGTTGCTCAAAGGCGTACTGAAACAACCAGTCGACGATATTCACAATGTGCGCGTCGTTGGCATCCGGCTCGCGGGCGCCTGTACCCAAGGTCAGCAATTGTTCGAGGTTGGTCTGGGGGCTGGTTTTCTGATCGTTGAGTGCGGCGCCGGTGACCGATTTGGCCAGTTGGAAAAACTCCGTGCTCAGGCGCTGGATTTCGAGGGGGTTTGCAATGACCCGTTTGATAGGACGCTTGAGCAACGGGTGCAAATCAGCCTCCCAACTGCTGACCCAGGGCTGGCAGCTGGCGATGGTGATGCTCGAATCATCGGCAGCCACCGCGAGGATTCCATGACGCTGGGCGAAGGCGAAGGACATCAGCCCTGTCACTGTGGTGACATCGATCTTGAGCGGGTCAATGCGCAGGTAGGGGTGTTCGGCGTGGGTGGCGAGCCAGGCGGTGAGGGTTTCAAGATCCAGGATCTTGCCCCCCCGGCTGGGGTCACAGAGCTGTTGTCCTGCCAGAAACACCAGCGGATGCAAGGCTGCATTGCACGCTTCTCGCCCGGTGATCAATACCTGTTCGGCACAACTGTGGGGGATACGGTTTTTGGCCAGCAACGCGGTCAACAGGTCGTTGAGGTCCAGCCATTGGTCTTGGGGCGGTGGGATGCGCATAAAAGCTCCTTTGGGCACCAGCTCAGACGGATCCTTGTCTGGCTGTGAGCTTCAAAGCCTAGTCGCGCTGCTTTCACCTTCACGTGCCCAATGGTTGCGAACTATTGCCCCGAGACTTGCAGAAAAGACGCTTTGGCCGCCTGCACGGGGTGCAGCTCCATGTCGAAGACACTGATCAGATTGCGCAATTTCTCACCCATGACCTGAGCCCGGTGCCAGCTCTGCTCATGGCTTTCGATTTCAATGCTCAATATGTCCTGATCGCGCACCACTTCCACCTGCTGTGGGATCAATTGCTGCAAGGCAAACAGATTGAGCACACGGCACAAGACATCAGCATCGGCGTCCGCCTGGATGCGATAGCGCACCGGGCAAGGGGCCGCGTTGCTGGCCCAGACGTCGGGGCGTGATGAGTGGTTGACGACTTCCAGATGGGACATGCAAACGCTCCTGTTTAGGCTGGAGAAATATTTACACGTCGTGGGAGAAATTTTTTATCTAAGATGGTTTAAATCAACGATAAATAGACTTGTTCAAGTCTCTATTAGACAGCTTAAAGGTATTTTTATGCAGGGTGAACTGGATGCTTACGACCGACGCATTTTGGCGCTGCTGCAAGAGGATGCTTCTCTGTCGAGCGCACAGATCGCCGAAAAGGTGGGGCTTTCGCAATCACCCTGCTGGCGGCGTATTCAGCGGATGAAGGACGAGGGGATCATTCGCGGCCAGGTGACCTTGCTCGATCGCAAGAAAATCGGGCTCAACACGCAAATTTTTGCCGAGATCAAACTCAATGCCCACGGGCGTTCCAACTTCACTGAATTCACCGACGCGATCCGCGGTTTTCCCGAGGTGCTGGAGTGCTACGTACTGATGGGGTCGGTGGATTTTCTGCTGCGCATCGTCACTGCCGACATCGAAGCCTACGAGCGTTTTTTCTTCGAAAAACTGTCGATGGTCCCGGGTATTCAAGAGGTGAACTCGATCGTGGCGTTGTCAGAAATCAAATCCACCACGTGTCTGCCGGTTTGATCCGGGCCACAAAAAAACGGCCTTCATGAAGAAGGCCGTTCAGGGTTTATACCTGTTGCATCAATGCACAAACAGGGCAATCAGAATGATGATCGGGATCGGGATACCGAGAAAAAACAGCAGTAATGAGCGCATTTTTATTCTCCAGATTGATTAATAAACAGGCGGCTTGGTGGTGTGCTCCACGTAGCTCACGGCATCGCGTTGGCGGCCGCCAAACGTGGCGCAGAGGCTGGCGAAAAATGCACCCAGCAGCAGGCTGATAAACATCCACAGGGTGGTCCAGGCGGCGACTTTTGCTGCGGTATCTGCGGCTTCCTTGGCTTTGACCTTGGCGTCTTCAACCGCCTGGTGGGCTTTGGCATACACCTGGTCGACCCGTTGCTCGGCCTCGGCCTGGCTGAGGTTGGTCCGTTGAGCGACGATTTGCGCCAGATAGGTACGGTCCTCGCCGCTTAACTGGCCGTCGTTGCCCAGGCTGCGAACAAAGATGCGGGTGACGATGCCGTGGGCGGCGTCTTCGCTGACAGCTGTGCCGCGATCATCGCGAAACAGGGTGTCGATAAAGTAATCAGAGCTATTGCCCGAACTTTTATCGGCGTGGCTGGCGGCTGCGCTGCTCATGGCCGAAGCGGCACCTGAAGCCACGCTGGCCCCAGCTTGAACACCGCTGCCAATCACGCTGCTGACCGAGCCTGCGATCAGGGTTACGGTCACCAGCGTCGCAACTGCCCAAGCCAGAAAGCCATGTGCTGTGTCCCGAAAGTACACTTCATCGCCATGCATGTTGGCCCACTTGACCCGCAAGCGGCCGGCCAGATAGCCCCCCATCCCTGACGCAATGATTTGTGTGACGGCCAGCCAGACAATGGCGGTGATGCCCAGGCCTTTGGCGCCCACGCCTTCATTGGCCCACGGTGAAACTGCCGAAAAGCCCAGGCCTGCGCCCAGCATGATCAGCAGCAGAGACAGCGCGGCAGCGGTGGCTGCCCCCGCAAAGATGGCGGCCCAGGAAACACCTGAGTGGCCAGAGGAGTCTTGCAGGGCTGCGGGATAGTGCTCAGTTGTCCCGATCATTGTTGTTGTGCTCCTGAATGGTAGGAAGTGCAGCGTTCATTCAAGAGATTGCAGGTGACATGCCAACAGGGTGCTTGTTGGTAATTTCATATCTTTCAATGGGTTAATAATTTTTTGAATTTCAGGTGCATGCAGTTTGCATGATTGACACTGTGACATGCGGGCGTAATGCATTGAAACAATTTGGCGAGGCGAGCCAGGTCCCAATAAAAACGGGAGCCTTTCGGCTCCCGTTTTTGGGTAATCAATGATGACGATGCTTGTTCTTTTTGCGATGGCCATACGCGTGGCCACGGCCGCGGTTGTCGTCGCGGTAGTAGCGACGGTTGTCACGATCGCGATAGCGACGATCTTCGGCGTCGCTTTTATTGCCCATGTAGTTACCCAGCGCGCCACCAGCACCACCGCCAGCGGCTGAGCCGACCAGAGCACCGGTGCTGCCGCCGACACTGCGGCCCAGCACGTTGCCGCCTGCAGCGCCCAGTGCGCCGCCAATGGCCGCTTCGCCCCGGCTGCGTTTGTCGGCACCTACGGCACTGCCTGCCGCGCCACCCACGCCTGCACCAATGGCAGAACCGGTCGAGCCGCCGAGCTGTTGGCCAACCACGGCGCCAAGAACCCCGCCTAATGCGCCGCCTACACCGGCTTCGGTGGTGCCACCGGCCGAGGCTACGCCACTGACCAGGCCAAGGGACAACAAGAGAATCGAGGTGAGCTTCATAGATGAGCCTCAAAGAGATGACGGCGCGATCCTGAGGCTGTCGGTGATGGGTGACAATCGAAATCCGACGAGTAGCACGAGTTGTACACAATTCTATAAGTTGTTGTTTTTTCTAGGGAACTTAATGAATTTTTGGTGGTCTGTTTACTAGTTCGGAGAGGCCGATTTCGTAGGAAATCGGCCTTTTTTGTGCCTGAAATTTGGATGTGATGGGTTTTAAATGTGGGAGCGAGCAAGCCCGCTCCTGCACCTCAAGCTGCGTCAGCTGGCCTTGGCCATGATCAGTTTCGACGGGCTGGCGGCTTCCAGGCAAATGGCCACGAATTTGGACGTAGGCGTGTGGCTGCCATCGCCTGTGCTTTCCAGCGGCACCAACGGATTGACCTCCGGGTAATACGCAGCGGCTTGCCCGGCAGGAATATCAAATGCCAACAGGGTGAAGTTTTTGACCCTGCGCTCGTGCTGGTCATTCCAGATCGAAACGATGTCGACCTTTTGCCCCGGCTTGAAGCCCAGGCGGATGATGTCGGCTTCGTTGACGAACAACACGTCACGCTGGCCCTTGACCCCACGATAGCGGTCATCGAGGCCATAAATGGTGGTGTTGTACTGATCGTGGGAACGCATCGACTGCAAAATCAGGTCGGGCAGCTGGCCGGTAGCGCGGGTGCGTGCATCCACCAGGTCTTGTGGCAGCACGTTGGGCCGGAAGTTGGCGCGCTGCGACGGCGTGTTCCACTGCCGCGCACCGGCCGAGTTGCCCAGGTAAAAACCGCCAGGGTGCTGAATTCGCGTGTTGAAGTCCTTGAAACCCGGGATGGTGTCGGCGATCAGCTCGCGGATACGCCGGTAGTCGCCCACCACCCAGCTCCAGTCAATCGGATGAGTGCCCAGGGTGGCGGCGGCGATACCGGCAATGATCGCGGGCTCCGAACGCATCTGGTTGGACAGTGGATGCAACTGGCCGTTGGAGTCGTGAACCATGCTGAAGGAGTCTTCCACCGTGACGGCTTGAGGGCCTTGAGCCTGGATGTCGATATCGGTGCGGCCCAGGCATGGCAAGATCAACGCTTCTTTACCGTGCATCAAATGGCTGCGGTTGAGCTTGGTGCTGATCTGTACGGTCAGGTCGCAATTGCGCAGCGCCTGGGCAGTGCGCGGGCTGTCCGGGGTGGCTTGGGCGAAGTTGCCGCCCAGGCCGATAAACACCTTGGCACGTCCTTCAAGCATGGCGTGGATGGCTTCAACCACGTTGTGGCCGTTTTCACGGGGCACCTTGAACTGGAAGCGACGCTCCAGGGCGTCCAGGAAAGCCACCGGCGGGCGTTCGTTGATGCCCATCGTGCGATCGCCCTGCACGTTACTGTGGCCACGCACCGGGCACAGCCCTGCGCCAGGGCGGCCAATGTTGCCGCGCAGCAGCATCAGGTTGGCGATTTCCTGAATGGTCTGCACCGAGTGCCGATGCTGGGTGATGCCCATCGCCCAGCACATGATCACGTTTTTGCCCTTGAGGTACATGCGAGCGGCGCGCTCGATATCCACCAGGGGCAGGCCCGATTGTTCCACGAGGTGATCCCACGAGGTGTCATCGAGGCTGGAGATGTAGTCGAGGATGCCTGCGGTGTGTTCATTCAAAAAAGCGTGATCGAAGACGGCCGGCTCGCCTGCGGCCTGGGCATCGCGCTCCCACTGCAACAGAAACTTGGCCATGCCGCGCAACAGTGCCATGTCGCCGCCTAACGCCGGGCGCAAATAGGCCGTGTTGGTCGGGCGGTCGCCGTTAGTGAGCATTTCCAGCGGGTGTTGCGGGTGCTGGAAGCGTTCCAGCCCACGCTCTTTGAGCGGGTTGACGCACACCACCTGGGCACCGCGTTTAACCGCTTCACGCAACGGTTCAAGCATGCGCGGGTGGTTGGTGCCGGGGTTTTGCCCCAGCACGAAAATCGCATCGGCGTGTTCGAAGTCGTCGAACGTCACGGTGCCTTTGCCCACCCCGATGCTTTGCGCCAACGCCACGCCGCTGGCCTCGTGGCACATGTTTGAGCAATCCGGGAAGTTGTTGGTGCCAAACGAGCGCACAAACAGTTGGTACAAATATGCAGCTTCATTACTGGCCCGGCCCGAGGTGTAGAACTCCGCCTCATTGGGGCTGGCCAGGTTGAGCAGGTGCCGGGCGATCAAGGCGAACGCGGCGTCCCAGCTGATGGGGGTGTAGCGGTCGGTATCAGGGTTGTAGCTCATGGGCTCGGTCAGGCGGCCCTGATATTCCAGCCAGTAATCGCTTTGCTCCAGCAGTGCGCTGACGCTGTGCCTGGCAAAAAAAGCAGCATCGACACGACGTTTGGTCGCTTCCCAGTTCACCGCCTTGGCGCCGTTTTCGCAGAACTTGACCAGACCGCTCTCCGGCGAGTCACCCCAGGCGCAGCCCGGGCAGTCGAAGCCGCCGTTCTGGTTGGTCTTGAGCATCATGCGCAGGTTTTTCAGCGCGTTGTCGCTGGTCAACCAGGCTTGCGCCACACTGATCAGCGCGCCCCAGCCACCGGCCGGGCCTTTGTAGGGCTTGTAGCGGGGAGTCGGGGTTTTGTCGGCTTGATGGTGTGTGCTCACGGTTGATTCTCCTGCGCCGGGCTGTACACCCGTGGTGCGCTTTTTTGTGGCAGATGAATAAGGTTGAGGTTGTGGCGTCGTGCCCATTGCAGCGCCAGGCCCGTGGGCGAGGACAGGCTGATCAGGGTCTGGATACCGGCGCGCAACACTTTTTGAATCAGCTCAAGGCTGCAACGGCTGGTGACGATCGCCGCGCCGCCCGTCAGGTCGATGTGCTGGCGCACCAGCGCACCGATCAATTTGTCCAGGGCGTTGTGGCGGCCAATGTCTTCACGGCCCATCAGCAACTGGCCCTGGCCGTCCATATAGACGGCAGCGTGTACGGCGCCGCAGTGCTGGCCCAGCGGCTGAAAATCACTGATGCGCTGGCGCAGGCCTTCTAGCCACTGTGCCGGTGGCAACGGTGCGCCGGGCAGTACCTTGAGGTCAGGCAGGGCCTGTTCGACCGCTTCTACACCGCACAAGCCGCAGCCGCTGGTACCGGCCAGTTGTCGGCGTTGCTGTTTGAGGTTCCAGAACGCGCGGCTGGCGATCTCGACCTGTGCGTAGTGGGCTGAACCGGCACCCGTAAGCTTGAGGTCATAGATTTCGCTGGCGTCATGAATGATGCCGCTGCCCAGGCTGAAGCCGACGATGAAGTCTTCGAGATCGGTGGGCGTGACCAGCATTACGGCCTGGCTGATGCCGTTGTAGGCAATCGCCAGGGCGACTTCTTCGGCCAGGGCCGTTTGCTCACCGCTGCTGTGATCCAGGGTGACGTAGTCATAGTTCTGGCTGGCAGCAGGCGCGGGCGTAACAGAAGCGGGCGCCGCGCACAGGGGGCGCTTGGCGTTCATAAGGCTGTACCAACGTTCAATTCAGCTCTTAGCCTAGGCGCGACACAGTGTCGCGTCTAATCGCTAGTGCTGATCTATTGATAGATGGCGTCGATCAAGAAGGGTTTTGTGATTTCTGATAAAGCGCAAAACAGGCTTCAGCCAGGGCTGAGCGCGGGGCAGCACGGCGCATGATCAAGCCCAGTCGGGCCAGTGTGCGAGCGTCTGCAATGGGATGCAGGCGCAAATCATCGGTCAATGCTTGCAGCCCGCCATCAAGGGGCATGACGGCGCAGCACAGGCCGCCGTGGACGGCTTGTAACAGTTGATGAACGGCATCGGTTTGCAGCAGGGGGTGTGGCGTGAGGCCACGGCTGTGGAAGTTGTAGTCGATGGACTGGCGAAAGTGCATGCCGCTACTGAGCAGGCCCAGCGGCAATTCAATGAGCGCCTCCCAGCTCAGGGGCTGATCGCCAAAGTTGAAATACCGCTGGTCGTACAGCAGGCCCATTCGGGTCTCGTCCAGGGCAAGGGAATCAAAGCGCTCCTGATCAAGGCGCTCGAGGTACGACACGCCTACGTCCAGCCGATTACTGGCCAGTTGTTCGAGGATTTGCTCAGAGCTCAACGCTGACAACTCGAATCGCAGCTCGGGATGCTCCTGGTGCAGGCGCTGCAATAAAGGCAGCGGATCAAAACTCGAGAGCGGGACAACTCCCAGGCGCAAGGTGCCGATCAGGTTGCCGCGACAGGCGGCTGCTTCTGCCTGCAAACCGTCGTAGGCCGCCAGCACGGTCCGGGCCCAGGCCAGGACACGTTCACCGGGTGCGGTAAAACTTTCGAAACGCTGACCGCGATTGACCAGTTGCAGGTCGAGTTCCTGTTCAAGGCTGCGCAAGCGCATGGACAAGGTGGGCTGTGTGATATGGCAGCGGGCAGCCGCCTGACCGAAATGCCGGGTTTCATCGAGGGCAATGAGGAATTTCAGCTGTTTGATGTCCATCGTCACTCCCGGCGCAATTGAGTGGGCGATTCTAGCGCGCTTGCTCGCGTCAATGATGGTCTACGCTCATGGGTCTGGATCTTCCAACCCTAGGAGCGTGATTTATGAGCATTTTCAGCTTTGTGAAAGAAGCCGGTGAAAAACTGATCAATCTGCTGACCCCCGGCAATGCCAATGCCGGTGAGGAGCTGAAGAAACACGTAGAGGAAGTGGGCCTGGGCAATCCAAATATCACCGCCACCGTTGACGGTGACAAAGTGACGGTCAGTGGCGAAGTGGCCACGCAGGAAGAGAAAGAAAAAATCATTCTGGCTGCCGGGAACATCGCGGGCGTGGCCAGCGTTGAGGATCAAATTACGGTCACTGGCCCGACTGTTGTCGCTTCGCGTTTTGTGGTGGTGAAAAAGGGCGACACCCTGAGCGCGATTTCATTGCAGGTGTACGGCAACGCCAACCAGTACAACAAAATCTTCGAAGCCAACAAACCGCTGCTCAAGGACCCGAACAAGATCTACCCGGGCCAGACGCTGCGTATTCCCGAGTAAGCCGGTTGCATCCTGTAGGAGCGGGCTTGCTCGCGATTGCATCGCCTCGATGATTCAGATCCACCGAGTTGTTTGCATCGCGAGCAAGCCCGCTCCCACAGGGTTGATTGGTTACAGCCCTTCCAGCAGTTCGCGATAGTCGCCCAGCGCGGCAAATTCTTGTGTGTCCTTCGGGCCTTTTTTGCTGTCGGGCTGTTTGACTGCCAGCAAGTGGGCCACGCCAAAATCACGGGCACTGCGCAGAATCGGCAAGGTGTCATCGATAAACAGGCTACGGCCCGGGTCAAAGTCGATATCGGCTTGCAGTGCATCCCAGAACGCCGGGCTTTCCTTTGGAAAACCGTAATCGTGGGAGCTGATCAGGCGCTCGAAATAAGGCGCCAGTTCAATGCGCTCCAATTTCAATGACAACGAATCACGGTGCGCGTTGGTGATCATGATCACCCGCTTGCCCGCTTTTTTGATGGCCGCCAGAAAAGTATCGGCGTCGGGTCGCAAGGCAATCAGATGAGCGGTTTCAAGCTTGAGCTCGCGTACCGGGATCTTCAGCTCGCGGCTCCAGAAGTCCAGGCAATACCATTTCAACTGGCCAGCATTGCCTTCAAACAGCGGCGTCAGCTCAAGATCCGCCATTGCCCGGCTGATGCCATGCAGCTCGGCGTAGCGCTGAGGCAGGTGTTCGAGCCAGAAATGATTGTCGTAGTGCAGGTCGAGCAGCGTGCCGTCCATGTCGAGCAGCACGGTATCGATGTCGCGCCAAGGTAAAACGGTCATGCAAAACTTCTCCCACAGGTAAAAATTTCCGACACAGACAATCGGAAAAGCCGGGGTATAGTACCCCGTTCATATTGAGGAGCCGCTATGCGCCAAAAACCCACCGTACTTGCCCGTGAAATTGTTGCCAGTAGCCGATTATTTCGGGTCGAAGAGGTGCAGTTGCGCTTCTCCAATGGCGTTGAACGCACTTACGAACGGTTGGTGGGGCGCGGCAACGGTTATGGCGCAGTGATGATTGTGGCCATGATCGACGCTGAACACGCAATTCTGGTCGAAGAATATTGTGGCGGCACTGATGAGTACGAAATTTCGCTGCCCAAGGGCCTGATCGAGCCGGGTGAAGACGTGCTGGCGGCGGCTGAGCGAGAGTTGAAGGAGGAGGCCGGTTTCGGTGCTCGCCAGCTTGAGCATTTGACCGAGCTGTCACTGTCCCCTGGCTACATGAGCCAAAAAATCCAGGTGGTGCTGGCGACTGACCTTTATGAAGCGCACCTGGAAGGCGACGAGCCCGAGCCAATGCGTGTTGATCGGGTCAATCTGCGGGAGCTGTCGAGCCTGGTGCTCAACCCGCAATTCAGTGAGGGTCGTGCCTTGGCTGCGCTGTATCTGGCGCGTGATCTTCTGACCCAGCGCGGAGTGTTCCAGCCGTGAGTGGTTTGCCCCATCCGTTGCTTGAGGGCGTCATCACCCTGGCCCATGCCGCTGGCGACGCGATCTTGCCGTTCTGGCGGGCCGGTGTTGAAGTCACCGCCAAGGCCGATGATTCCCCGGTAACCGCCGCCGATCTGGCAGCACACCATGTGCTGCTCGATGGCCTGACGGCTCTTGATCCGGGCATTCCTGTGCTGTCGGAAGAAGACGCCAATATTCCCCAGAGCATACGTGCCGGGTGGACGCGCTGGTGGTTGGTTGATCCGCTGGATGGCACCAAGGAATTTATTTCTGGCAGTGAAGAATTCACGGTCAATGTTGCGCTGATCGAAGAGGGCAGAGTGGTGTTTGGCGTGGTATCCATGCCCACCAGCGGCCGTTGCTACTACGGTGGCGCGGGCTTGGGCGCATGGCGGGCGGATGGCGATGTGAGTGTGCCCATCAGCGTGCGCAACACGCCGCCTGAAGGCGAGTCGTTGACCGTGGTTGCCAGCCGCCGGCATTCCAGCCCTGAGCAGGAACGTTTACTGGCCGGGCTGAGTGAGCATCTGGGCGAGTTGCAACTGACCAGTGTGGGCAGTTCGTTGAAATTCTGTTTGCTGGCAGAAGGTGCTGCCGATTGCTATCCGCGTCTGGCGCCGACTTCGCAATGGGATACGGCGGCGGCTCAAGGCGTGCTGGAAGGGGCCGGTGGTGTGGTGTTGCAACTGGATGGCGAGCCGTTCAGCTACCCGGCCCGTGAGTCGTTGCTCAATGACTCGTTTCTGGCATTGCCTGCCAAGGCACCGTGGCGTGAAAAACTGCTGGATCTGGCACAAGGCTGACTTTCATCTGTGGGAGCGGGCTTGCTCGCGATGGCATCGACGCGGTTCAATTGAAAGACCGCAGCGTCTGCATCGCGAGCAAGCCCGCTCCCACATAAACTGAATCAGCGATGCAACACGTACTGCCCGCTAAACCTCACCGCATCTTCCCCGCCCTGTGCATTGATCACCCGCGTGTCGAGGGTCAACCGTGCGCGGCCGTGGCGTTTGTACATGGCCAGGAATTTGGTCCAGACTGCCTCGCCCGGCGCATCACACAACGCGATGGCGTCCTCGGTCACGGGCAGCGGGTAGCTGATATGACCTTCCTGAATCACGATATGCCCGTCCTCAATCCCCGCTTCGCGCAGGCTCAAATGCAGCCAGCCCCAGCCCGCCAGCACTGCGGCGCAGTACAGGCTGCCGCCAAACATGGTGCTCTTGTGGTTGATATTGGCCTCGAGCGGCAATTGCAGGCGCAGTTGCCTGCCTTGCCAGCCCAGCACTTTAAGGCCCATTTCACGGGTGAGCGGAATGTCGTGATGGAGAACTGATTCCAGATAACGACTGTCGCGGTTCATGCAGTGGCCTCTTTAATCAAGTTCATCAGTGTGCGGATGACTGGCGCTGTCGAAGTTGAGCCCGTGCTTGCGCAGTTTGTCGTGCAAGGTTTTACGGGGCACACCCAGGGCTTCGGCCAGGCTGCGCATGGAGCTGTGGGAGCGCTCCAGTTCGGCGGCAATCAGGCTTTTTTCAAAGTGTTCGACTTGCTCGCTCAGCCCCCCCGAAACCTCATGCCCGGTTGACTCCTTGCCTTCAGCCGAGTCGTCCAGCGCCAGCTCAAGACCAAGGGCGAAGCGCTCGGCGACGTTTTGCAGTTCTCGCACGTTGCCCGGCCAGTTATGTCGCAGTAACAACGCCCGTTGCGCAGGCTGCAGGACGTTGGGCGTCAGGTCGTGGCGCACGCTGGCCTCGCCGGCAAAGTAATCAAAGAGCATCAGGACGTCTTCACCCCGTTCACGCAACGGCGCAATACGCAGGGGCGCAACGTTCAGTCGGTAATACAAGTCGGCGCGAAAACGACCCTGATCCGCGGACTGGCGCAGGTCTTCCTTGGTGGCGGCGATTACCCTGATATCCAGCGGAATCAGTTGATTGCCGCCCAGACGCTCGACCACCCGTTCTTGCAGCATGCGCAGTAATTTGACCTGCACATCCAGGCTCATGCTTTCGATTTCATCGAGGAACAGCGTGCCGCCATTGGCAAACTCAAACTTGCCGATGCGGCGCTTTTGCGCACCGGTAAAGGCACCCGGCTCGTGGCCGAACAGCTCGCTTTCAACCACTGATTCGGCCAGAGCCCCGGCGTTGATTGCCACAAACGGGCCGTTGCGTCTGCTCGACAAGTCATGCAGCGCCCGTGCGACCACTTCTTTGCCCGAGCCGGTCTCGCCCAGAATCAACACATCGGCCTTGGTCGCCGCCAGTGCCCCGATCTGCTCGCGCAAACGCAGCATGGCGGGCGACACACCTACCAGTCGCGTGCTCAGTAGCTGGCGATCACTCAGGGCCAGGCGCAGGCTGCGGTTATCCAGGACCAGGGCCCGCAAGGCCAGGGCACGGCGCACACTGTCGAGCAAGGCGTCGCTGGCAAAGGGCTTTTCGAGAAAGTCATAAGCCCCCGCACGCATGGCCTGAACCGCCAGCGGTACATCGCCGTGACCAGTGATCAGCAACACGGGCAGTTCCGGGTCCTGGCCATGCAATTGGGTGAGCAGCTCAAGGCCGTCCATGCCCGGCATGCGGATATCACTGACCACGACCCCCGGCCAGTCGCGGCCTATGCGTTCGGCAAGGCCGTTTGCTTCGGCCAGCGGCACTACATTGAGACCTGCCAGGTCCAGGGTTTGAAACAAGGCCTGACGCAGGTGCGGGTCATCATCGATCAGGATGACCTGAACGCGTGGATCGATGGGCTGGCTCATGACCTGGAGTCCTCCGAGGCTTGCAAACTCACGCCCGGCGCCCCTGCGCGCAGTCGTAAGGTAATTAAGGCACCGCCTTCCTTGTGGTTGGCGAACAACAATTCGCCGCCAAACGCCCGGATCAGCGTGTCACAAATGGCCAGCCCCAGGCCCAGGCCCTGAGTGCGGGTCTTGGTGGTGTAGAAAGGCTCGCCGGCGCGGCCCAACGCCTCCAGGCAAAAGCCCGGGCCGTTGTCGCGAATGTACACAGTGACGCCTTCCGGCGTGGATTGGGCACTTAGCCACAAGCGTCTGGGCGGGCCTTTTTCGGTCAGGGCATCGAGGGCGTTGGCCAGCAGGTTGCCCAGCACCTGGCGCAGGCGGGTTTCTCCGGCTTCGACCCACAGCGTGGCGGCGGGCAAATCGCGGATCAGTTCGACTTCCATTGCGCGCCGCCGTTTGGCCAGCAAGGCCAGCGCATCGTCCAGAGCCGGTTGCAGGGCGACGCTTTCAGGCGCATGGCGATCACGCCGGGCGAAGGCCCGCAGGTGGGCAATGATCGAAGACATGCGCCCGGTCAGCTCATTGATCAGTTTCAGGTTGCCCCGTGCGTCCTCGATGCGCTGGTGGTCGAGCAGCACTTCCGCGTTCTCGGCATAGCTGCGGATGGCCGCCAACGGCTGGTTGAGTTCGTGGCTGATGCTGGCCGACATGGTGCCCAGCGCAGACAGCTTGCCGGCTTGCACCAGATCGTCCTGGGCGCGCACCAGTTCCTGTTGCGCATGCTCGCGCTCCAGCACTTCTTCACGCAGAAGGCGGTTGAGCCCCTCAAGGTCGCTGGTACGCTCTGCCACACGCATTTCAAGTTCACGACGGGCCTTGGCTTCAAACGCAATGCGGTCCAGGTAATGGCGCCGCCGCTGCATCATCAAGCCAATCAGCAGCATAACCACCAGCAAGGTGGCGCCACCGATGGCCAGGACTGTGCGCACCGAGCGGTCGATCAGCGTGCGCGGGGCAAGGATATTGACACTCCAGCCTGTCTCGTCGATTTTTTGGGTTTGCACCAGCCAGGCGTTGAGGTCCAGGTTCAGCGGTTTAGGGTCGCTGGTCGGGTAGGGCAGGATGGCAAAAATGGCCTGGCGCTCTTCTGGCGACAAATCGCGGGTGGCCCTGAAGCGCCATTCCGGGCGTGAGGTGAGGATGACCACGCCGTTACTGTCGGTTGCCAGCAGTTGCTCGGGTGTACTGCCCCACAGCTGTTCGGTGTGGTCCAGGTCGACTTTGACCACCAGTACGCCGAGTTTTTTATCGCCGTCGAGTATGGGGGCCGCAAAGTAGTAACCCCGTTTGCCGGAGGTGGTGCCCAGCCCGAAAAAGCGCCCCAGCTTGCCTTCCATCGCCTCGCTGAAATACGGGCGGAACGCGAAATTGCGCCCGATAAAACTGTCGGCCTGATCCCAGTTAGAGGTGGCCAGGGTATCGCCGTGGGTGTCCAGCAAGTACATGACCACGGCACCGGTCTGGTTACTGATGTCATCCAGCAAGTGGTTGGCCTTGGCCTGAGCCTCGACATCTTCAGGGTTGGCCAGTACGGCGCGCAGGTCTGGCAGTTCGCCGAGAATCTGCGGCAGCACCTCATAGCGATGCAGCGTGCCCAGCAGGTTGGCGACGTACAGGTCGAGGGTCTGGCGATTTTGTCCGGCCAGTTCGCTGCGGTAATAGCGTTCGGCCAGGTGCTGCAGCGGCCACAACAACGGTGCGAGGCACAACGCCAATAAGGCCAGGCTGCGCCAGCGGGGTCTGCGAGGAACTGAGGAGGTGGTGATCATCGGGAGGCCGCGCCGCAAGAGTACGACGCAGTATACCCAACGAACCCCGTGGGAGCGGGCTTGCTCGCGATGCAAACGCCGCGGTCTTTGAAGCAGGCCGCGGTGATGCCCTCGCGAGCAAGCCCGCTCCCACAAGGGGGGTTGGCGTTAGTGTGGCTGCCCGGCCAGGCACTCGCGCAATGCGCTCTGCCAGTCGGGCTGGGTGACGTTCCACTCGCGGGCCAGGCGACTGCAATCCAGCCGCGAGTTTTGTGGCCGTGCGGCAGGCGTCGGATAGGCGCTGGCAGGGATAGGTTCCAGGCTCGCGCACGACTTGCCTTGGGCGCTCAGGTGTTCGGCAATGGCCTGGGTGAAGCCAAACCATGATGTTTCGCCCTGGGCCGTCAGGTGGTATGTGCCCCAGGCCACGGCCTCGCCGGTTTGCCAGCGTTCGATCAATGCCCGCGTGCTCTGGGCAATGGTGCCAGCCCAGGTCGGCGCGCCGATCTGGTCAGCCACCACGCGCAGTTCCGGACGCTCTTGCAACAGGCGCTGCATGGTCAGCAGGAAGTTCTTGCCGTGGGTCGAGTACACCCAACTGGTGCGCAGGATCACATGCTGAGCTCCGCTCGCAGCGATGGCCAGTTCACCCGCCAGCTTGCTTTTGCCGTAGACGCCCAAGGGGTTGGTGGCATCGTCTTCGGTATAAGGCGCAGGCTTGCGGCCATCGAACACGTAATCGGTGGAATAGTGGATCAGCGGGATGCCCAAGGCCGCCGCTTCTTCAGCAAACACACCGGGGGCAATGCCATTGATCGCAAACGCCAGCTCAGGCTCGCTTTCAGCCTGGTCCACGGCAGTGTGTGCGGCGGCATTGATGATCAAGTCAGGCCTGTGGGCCCGTACCTGGCTGCGGATTTGCCCGGGTACGGCCAGATCAAGCACATCGCGTCCCAGCACAACCAGCTCGCCCAGACCGGCAAGGTGCTTTTGCAACTCAACCGCCACTTGGCCGGTTTTGCCACTGATCAGGATTTTCAAAGAAGCTGCTCCATCCGTTATGCGATCAAGTCCTTGGGATCGGTGCAGCCCAGGCGCTCGCCTTGATAGCTGCCGTCTTGAACCCGGCGACACCATTCCAGGTTATCCAGATACCACTGCACGGTTTTGCGCAGGCCGGTTTCGAAGGTTTCTTCGGGTACCCAGCCCAGCTCGCGTTCGATTTTGCTGGCATCGATCGCGTAGCGCTGGTCGTGGCCCGGACGATCCTTGACGAAGGTGATCAGGTCGGCAAATTGTGCAACACCTGCCGGGTGCACTGGCGCCAGTTCTTCGAGCAAGGCACAGATGCTGCGTACCACGTCGATATTGGTTTGCTCGTTGTGCCCGCCGATGTTGTAAGTCTCGCCAACCACGCCTTCGGTCACGACCTTCAACAAGGCACGGGCGTGGTCTTCCACGAACAGCCAGTCACGTACTTGCAGGCCATTGCCGTACACCGGCAGCGGTTTACCGGCCAGGGCGTTGAGGATCACCAGCGGGATCAGCTTTTCCGGGAAATGGAACGGGCCGTAATTGTTCGAGCAGTTGGTCAACAACACCGGCAAGCCGTAAGTGCGGTTCCAGGCGCGGACCAGGTGGTCGGATGCCGCTTTACTGGCCGAGTACGGCGAGCTTGGCGCGTAAGGCGTGGTCTCGGTGAACAGGTCATCGACGCCATGCAGGTCGCCATACACTTCGTCGGTCGAAATATGGTGGAAGCGAAACGCGCTTTTTTCCGGCTCAGGCAGGGTCAGCCAGTAAGCACGGGCGGCTTCGAGCAGGCTGTAGGTGCCGACGATGTTGGTCTGGATAAAGTCGGACGGGCCGTCGATGGAGCGGTCGACGTGGGACTCGGCCGCCAGGTGCATGATCGCCTGTGGCTCGAAGCGCGCAATGATTGCACTGACAGCGGCCTGGTCGACGATATCGGCCTGTACGAACTCGTAACGGGTATCGGTGGCAATGCTTTGCAGCGATTCAAGATTACCGGCGTAGGTCAACTTGTCGAGATTGAGGACTTCGTGACCGGTGTTTTTGATCAGGTGACGGATCAGCGCTGAACCAATAAAGCCGGCGCCGCCGGTGACTAAAATGCGCATGGAGTTGTTCCCTATACCCTGAAGGCCTTTAAACGTATGGCGTATAGCTTGTGGGGATGAGCCGGGTGGTGCAAGTGGGTGTGATCAGGAATATCAATACACAGGCATTTATCCGGATTTATATCCGTATTTAAGGCGTGCATGCGGTCTGATTTGAGGAAAATTAATATAATTGCGGATATTTATCGGCTATAAAGGTGCTTGTCGTTGACGCGATGCAGACCTGCATCCATTGTCTTCATACATGACGCAATCAAAACCCCGACGCTTTCCAGGAGTCCAGATGACCACTTTGCACAGTTCGCCGCGCGCTGACGGCTTTCACATGCCAGCCGAATGGGCTCCGCAGACCCAAACCTGGATGATCTGGCCTGAGCGTCCGGATAACTGGCGCCTGGGCGGCAAACCCGCGCAGGCTGCGCACGCTGCGGTGGCCAAGGCCATTGCGCGCTTTGAGCCGGTGACCGTCGGTGTATCGGCCGCCCAGTATGAAAATGCCCGTGCGCAACTCGATGTGCCGAATATTCGCGTGGTCGAGATGTCCAGCGACGATGCCTGGGTGCGTGACAGCGGCCCGACTTTTGTCATCAACGATCGCGGTGAAGTGCGCGGCGTGAACTGGGACTTCAACGCCTGGGGCGGGTTCGACGGGGGCTTGTACTTCCCGTGGAACCGCGATCAGCAAGTGGCCAGCAAGGTACTGGAAATTGAACGTTGCCCGCGTTACTACACCGAAGGTTTTGTGCTTGAAGGCGGCTCGATTCACGTCGACGGCGAAGGCACGCTGATCACCACGGCCGAGTGCCTGATGAACCGCAACCGCAACCCCCATCTGTCGCGCGAAGAGATCGAAGACGTACTGCGTGCGCATCTGGCTGTGGACAAGATCATCTGGCTGGCGGACGGTCTGTTCAACGATGAAACCGACGGTCATGTGGATAACTTCTGCTGCTACGTCGCACCGGGTGAAGTGCTGCTGGCCTGGACCGACGACGAGCGCGACCCTAACTACGTGCGTTGCCACGCGGCGATGGATGTATTGGCAGCCAGCACCGACGCCAAGGGGCGTCCGTTCGTGGTGCACAAAATGCCGATTCCGGGACCGATGTATGCCACCCAGCAAGAGTGTGATGGCGTGGACAAGGTGGCGGGTAGCCAGGACCGCAACCCGTCGGAGCGACTGGCCGGCTCTTACGTGAACTTCCTGATCGTCAACGGCGGCATCATTGCGCCGAGCTTTGACGACCCGATGGATGCGCAGGCCAAAGCGATCCTGCAGAACATCTTCCCGCAGCACGAAGTGGTGATGGTACCGGGCCGTGAATTGCTGCTGGGCGGCGGCAACATTCACTGCCTGACCCAGCAACAGCCCGCGCCGTTCAAGGCATAAGCGGCGCTGCCCCTGTAGTCGCTGAGGAGCGTAGCGAGGCTGCGAAGCAGTCGTGAAATCATGCGTCTGGGCAGGTGAGATGCATTTTCACGATCGCTTCGCGACCGGACGCAGCCTTCGTTCCTCGTCAGCGGCTACAGAGGTACATTTTAAAACTTGTACGTTCCCGTCATCACCAGGCTGCGCGGTTCGCCCGGCATGATCTGCGCTGCGCTGGTGGCTGATTCATAGTAATAACGGTCAGTCAGGTTGGTCAGCGCACCGCTCACATCCCAGTCTTTTTCGCGATAGCCCGCCAACGCATCCCAGCGCCCGTAACCCGGCAATACCGTGGTGTTCGAGTTGTCTGCATAACGCTGGCCTACCAGGGTCAGGCCCGTTTCGGCATACCAGCCCATTTCCGGTTTCCAGGTAATGAACAGGCTGCCATTGCGCTTGGCCACGCCGTTGATGCGCTTGCCCTCCAAACCATTGTTGTCCTTGACCACTGTTGCGTCCTGCAGGCCAATGCCGCCGCGCATGTACCAGTTGCCGCCGAGTTTGCCGCTGGCCGTCAGCTCAATGCCCCGTGAACGTTGCAGGCCGGAAAGCAGGGTAATGGTCGGATCTAACGGGTCCCTGGTGCGACGGTTATAGAGCTCAAGCTCGTACACCGCCAGCGTCGTACTCAGGCGATCCCCCATCCAGTCGCTTTTCACGCCGATTTCTTTTTGCTTGGTCAGCTCCGGGCTCAGGTCATTGGTGTTGCCGACCGCCCCCGGGGTGATGCCGATCAGGCCGCCGCCCACCGGCGAGAACGTTTTGGTCCAGGACGCGTAAAACGAGTGGTTCTCCAGCGGGGTCCAGACCACGCCCAGGCGCGGGCTGGTGCTGTGGCTTTGGCGGTCTACAGTACGGTCGGTTTTCTTCAGGTAGTTGGTGGACTCGATATCAAAGCGGTCATAGCGCAAGCCAGCCAGTACCTGCCATTGATCGTTGAAGCGAATCTGATCCTGAACATACAGGCCCTGGCTTTCGACTTCGGTATGGCTGTCGCTGAATGTGGGCATTGCTCCAGTCGTGCGCAGGTTGCGGTCCGGGTTGTACAGATCAACCGAGGGTGCACTCAGGGCTTTGTAGAGCTTCGGGTCGCGACGCTGACTGCCGATTTCCAGACCGGTCAGCAGGCGGTGCTCAAGGCCAAAGGTGTCAAAGCCGCCTTCGATCTCGACGTTGTTGAATATGTTGCGGGTGCTCATGTCCTGCTGCCAGCTCTGACGATCGACCCTGTTGGTGATTGGGTTGTAGCCGGTCAGGTAGGTGTTTTCGAACTCACTGTCGAGTTTGAACACGCCGAGGGTATGACGCAGTTGCCAGTTTTCGCTTAACTCATAACTCAGGCGTGAGCGCAGGTTCTGGGTTTTGTCATCGATGTAATCGTTTTTCTCGCCGTAAGACGTGCCGCGGCTGACGTCGGCAGGGCGCCCGTTGATGCTCGGGATACCGCGATCCGGGGTGCGGTTGTAGCGGCTGTATTCGTACTGCACCAGCCAGTTCAGATCCGGGGTGATTTGCCAGCTCATCGAAGGGGCGAACAGCTGACGATTGCCGCTGACGTTATCGCGAAAGCTGTTTTTGTCTTCATTGCCCATGTTCAGGCGCAGGCTGATGGTGTCGCTCGGGTCGGTGCTGAGGTCAGCGTACAGGCTGCGCAAATCCTCGCTGCCGCCTTGGGCCTGGATGCTCGACTGGCGGCCGAACTGCGGCATCTTGCTGACGCGGTTGATGATCCCGCCCTGGCTACCGCGGCCATACAGCACAGCCGCCGGGCCTTTAAGCACTTCAATGCGCTCGATGTTGTGCAGGTCGCGCACGTATTGGCTGTCGTCGCGAATACCGTCCAGATAAAAGTCGTTGCTGGCGTCAAAACCACGGATGCGCAGGCTGTCGAAACGGGTATCGGCCGTGCTGCTGACGTTGGGAATCCCGCTCAGTGCTTCGCCCAGGCTATTGATTCCGTAATCGAGGACGTTGCTGGTTTTGACTGAATCAATGGCTTGCGGGACATAGCGCGCCGGAGTCGATGTTCGAGTGGCAGTGGTGACGTCCTTGACCCGTGGGTCATCGTCTTGCGCTTCGGTTGCGCTGATCGACAGTTCGGGAAGTACGGTGGCAGCGTTGCCAAATCCGGCGTACAGCAAAGCGCACAGCCCCAGATTCAAGGGCGTTAAACGGCGGGGGGAGAGCATGGTTGAGGAGTGTCCGGGCGGTTGAGAGAAGAGTTATATTTTTAGGGTGCGAATGGTAATGGTTCTTGTTACTTAATGTTAAGAATTAGCAATTACGTCGCCTGTAAATATGTATCTGTTTGTTTCATGCGCCTGCGGCCCGCTCCGCACCTGATTTGCCCGGTTCGCGAAACACACTAAAAGCCATACCGGCGTTTTTCCTCTCGCCCCGCAAGGCTAGGCTGGCGCACTGAGTGATTGATTTTTCGGAGCGAACCATGACTGCCACACCCGTGCTGCATTACATCTACGACCCCTTGTGCGGTTGGTGCTACGGCGCCAAGCCGCTGATTGACGCAGCACGAGGCATTTTGCCAGTCGTTGCCCATGGCGGCGGGATGATGACCGGTGCCCAGCGCCAGCCGGTGTCCGCGCAATTGCGCGATTACGTGATGCCCCACGATTTGCGTATTGCGCAGTACACCGGGCAACCGTTTGGCGAGGCGTACTTTGAAGGGTTGTTGCGTGACACCACTGCCGTGTTCGATTCGGCGCCGCCAACCACGGCCGTGCTGGCCGCTGAGCAGTTGGCCGGTCGCGGTCTTGAAATGTTGGGACGCTTGCAAACGGCGCATTACGCAGACGGGCGGCGGATTGCCGATCAAGACGTGCTGATGGCGGTGGCTGCCGAAATGGGCCTGGACGTCGAGGGGTTTCGCGCAGCTTATGACGCGGCGAGTGGCGAATTGACCCAAGCGCATTTCAAGGCCAGTCGCGGGTTGTTGTCCCGTGTTGGAGGCCAGGGCTTTCCGACTGTGGTTCTGGAAAAGTCCGGTCAATACCAGGTGATCGACTTGGGGCCGTATCTGGGCAAGCCAGAAGCCTTTGTTGCCTGGCTGCTTCAGCATGATGGTGTGAGCGTTGAACGCCCAAACGGTCTAGCGCCAGCCTGTGGCGTAGATGGCTGCCAGTAACAATTTTTGACACTTCGATCAAAACTTCTGGATGTGAAGGCAATTAACAAATTTTTCACGAAATTGACACCTTGCCTTCACGACGGCTAGGATCCTCGCCAACGCCTGTGGCGATAAGCCATACACCAACTTTGTGAAAGGCCTGTATTGAGTCGTCATGCAGGTCTTTTTTGTTATGTGAAGCAACCACCACTCAATGTTTCAGCTTGATATCCACAGCGCGCCTCTATTCAGGAATAAGGAAAATAATATGTTGAACAAACGGATAGGTCTGCTCGCTTTGGGCGTACTCAGTGCTACCCAGGCCATGGCTAACGATCAAGCTGATGCAAAAGGTTTTGTAGAAGACAGTCACCTCAATGTATTGGCGCGCAACGCCTACATCAGCCGTGACTACAAGAATGGCAAACAAGATAAAGCTGAGTGGGGCCAAGGCTTCCTCGGTACCTTCAGCTCGGGCTTCACCCAGGGCACCGTAGGCGTGGGTGTGGATGCTTTCGGCATCTACGCACTGCGTCTGGACGGCGGCCGTGGCAAAAGCGGCGCGGGCGGTATCGACTTCTTCAAGCAAGGCGCCAGCGGCAAAGCAGCTGACGACATCGCCAAGGCTGGCGCTGCAGTGAAAGTGCGTGTGTCCAACACGGTGCTCAAGTACGGCGACCAAATGCCTGCGCTGCCGGTGCTGATGTACGACAACTCCCGTCTGATGCCAGAAAGCTTCACCGGTACCCTGTTGACCTCCAAGGAGATCAACGGCCTGGAACTGAACGTCGGTCGTTTCACCGCTGAGTCGCGCAAGAGTGCTGAAGCGCGTGACAGCGGCGATCTGAAAAGCATCAACGTGTTTGGCGGTAGCTACAAGTTCACCGACAACCTGTCGGCGTCCCTGTACGGCTCCGAGATGGAAGACGAGCTGCGCAAGCAATACGTGGGTGACCTACGCGCTGCCGCTGCAAGACAAACAGTCCCTGACGTTTGACTTCAACGGCTACCGCACTCACGTCAACGATGACTACGCACGTGACGTGCTGAAAGTTGACGGCCAGGACAACAAGATCTGGAGCCTGGCGACCACCTACGGCTTTGGCGCACACACCGTGACCCTGGCTTACCAGAGCAGCACCGGCGAAATCGGCTACCCGTACGGCGGCTACCGCAACGCAGGCGGCGTGGGTGATGGCGGCAACACCATCCTGCTGGCCAACTCCTACTGGTCCGACTTCAACGCCAAGGACGAACGTTCGTGGCAGTTGGGTTATGGTTTCGACTTCGGCGCCGTTGGCATCCCGGGCCTGACCTACAACATCGCCTACGTGCGCGGCACCAACATCGACGACGGTTCCGACCGTGGCCGTGGTACCGAGCGCGAAATCTTCAACCAGGCCAAGTACGTTGTACAAAGCGGCCCGGTCAAGGACCTGAGCGTGCGTCTGCGCGGCTCGTGGTTGCGCGTGTCGAGCAACGCCAGCGACTACAACGTCGGCGGCAACGAAGTACGCGTATTTGTTGATTACCCGATCAGCATTTTCTGATGGGACCGGCCTGTTAAGCAGGCCGGACATCTGAACAAAAAAAAGCCCCGACTGGTTCGGGGCTTTTTTTTGCCGAGATTAATCGCGGCAGGTTATCCGTATTTGCATGAAACCATCGCTAACACTTGAGTCATTACGAGAACTAGTTGGCCAGCAGCTGAAATCCATACAATTATTCCCTTGAGATTATATTCCTTGGGTGGCATATTTTGAGCGGAGACTGGGATGTTGAATACACCGATGAGTTTGGGCGCTGGTGGCAAGGACTGGGTGAGAAGGAACAGATCAGTGTGGCGGCCAGCGTCAAGTTGCTGGAATTGCTAGGACCCACCCTGCGTTTTCCTCATTGCAGCGACATCAAGGGTTCGCGGCACGGTAACCTTCGAGAGCTGCGTGTGCAGCATGCAGGCCGCCCATATCGGGTGCTCTATGCCTTTGATCCGCGTCGCTGCGCCTTGCTGTTGATTGGCGGTGACAAAACCGGCAATGACCGATGGTATGACGAGTACGTACCCGTGGCGCAAAGCCTGTACGACGTTCATTTGCAAACACTGTTTGAAGAGGGCCAGGAAGATGGCTAAAAATTTTTCAGAGCTTGAAGCTCGAATGGCTCCAGAGGCCCGTGCGCAAACGCACGCCTTGTACCAGCAGCATTTGAAAGAAATGCCCTTGAATGAGCTGCGCAAAGCACGGGAGCTTAGTCAGGCTACGCTGGCTAAGGAGCTGAATATCAACCAAGCGGCGGTCTCCAAAATGGAGCGGCGCACGGATATGTATATAAGTACGCTGCGCAATTACATTCAGGCCATGGGTGGCGAGCTGGAAATTATCGCGACCTTCCCGGATGGCCAGGTGAAAATCGAAAATTTCGCCGACTAATTCCAGGACCTAAAACAGCAAAAACGACAACGCCAGCGAAGGCCCTCCCACCGACGGGCCCAGCTCATCCGGGCCTGGCAGGGACCATTGTGGGAGCGGGCTTGCTCGCGATGCAGGCGGCGCGGTCTGTCAGGTAGACCGTATTGTCAGGGTGATGACGATTCCTGAGCGCACTCGTGCAACCAGTTCATAAGCACCTGCAATCGTTTGGGCACTGTCCTGAGCGGTGGGTGAACCAGGTAATAGTCATAGTGGCCGCACTGGCTGAAACCACCGAAGGGCAGGACCAGCTCGCCACGATCAACCCGTTTTTGCACCAGTTGCTGGCGTCCGATGGCGATGCCTGCGTGGCTCATGGCCGCTGTCACGCTCAGGTCGGAACGGTCGAAGGTCAGGGTTCGTTTTGGCAGTGCCGACAGCAGGTTGTGTTGTTCGGCCCACAGCGTCCACTCGGCATCATAGGCCGCATGATCCCAGGCCAGGGAGTCGTGCAATGTGGTGCAGTTGCTCAGATTGTGCGGGTTTTCATTCAGGCGATGGCGTTGCGCATATTCAGGGCTGCACACAGGCGCCATGCGTTCGCGCATCAATCGCTGGCTTGTGAGACCTGGAAATTCGCCGTTGGCGTAGTACAAGGCCAGGTCAATCTTGCGCGTGCGAAAGTCGACATTGTCATTGCCTACCCGCAGGTCTAATGAGACCAGTGGGTAGCGCTCAATAAAGTCGGCCAGCCTGGGCACCAGCCAGCACTGGGCGACCGAAGGCCTGGCATAGAGCGCAATTGAACCGGCAATTTCTGCCTGTGATGACTGTTCAAGCGCCTCGGACAATTCCCCCATCGCACTTTGGAGAATTTCGAAAATTCGCTCGCCTTCGTCAGTCAGGCTGACCTGACGTGTAAGGCGCTGGAACAACTTCATGTTCAACGCGGTTTCCAGCCGGCTGATGCGGTGGCTTACGGCGCTCGCGGTCAAATACAGTTCCTGCGCCGCACGGGCAAAGCTCAGATGACGGGCAGCCACCAGAAAGGTGTGGAGGTTGGCGAACTGGGTGCTGTTGAGCCTGGAGCTGATACGGGGAGGCAGGTTAAGCACGGCGGGTTTCCCTCAAGCCAAAGGCTGACTTCTTACGGGATGTGGCAATACGTGCATCTTGCCACATCCGCTTTGCGCGTGAATCAGCCCAGCAGCTCACGGCCCTTGGCCAGATACGCCTCCATTTCGTCAGCAGGCACCATATTGCCGCCCGTTGCCCAGACCAGATGGGTGGCGTTGCTCATGGCCTGCGTGTCCAACCCGATGCGGGCCAGATAGCCTTGCTGGTCGGCCTGGACCCTGGCAATGCCGGGTACGCCCGCCAGCGCGGAAGGCTCAAGGCGCAGGCCTTCGCTGCGCTCCATCAGTGCCAGCAAGCTGTACATTTCTTCGTCGCTGACGGTGTAGAAACCGTCCAGCAAACGCTGCATGGCCTTGCCGACAAAACCGGAGGCCCGGCCTACTGCCAGGCCGTCAGCGGCCGTCACGTTATCAATGCCGAAATCCTGCACGCTGACTTCGTCGTGGAGCCCGGTGTGGACGCCAAGCAGCATGCAGGGTGAGTGAGTCGGTTCGGCGAAGATGCAGTGCACGGCGTCACCGAAGGCCAGCTTCAGGCCGAAAGCCACGCCGCCGGGCGCGCCACCCACGCCGCAGGGCAGGTACACAAACAGGGGATGTTGCGCATCCACGGTGATGTGCGCCGCCGCCAATTGCTGCTTCAAGCGCTCACCGGCCACCGCGTAGCCGAGGAACAGATTGACCGAGTTTTCATCGTCGACGAAATGGCAGGCAGGATCGGACTCTGCTTGCTGGCGACCCTGGGCCACGGCCACGCTGTAATCGCTTTCGTACTCGACCACCGTTACGCCATGTGAACGCAGCTTGTCTTTCTTCCATTGCCGGGCATCGGCCGACATGTGCACGGTCACCTGGAAGCCCAGTGCGGCGCCCATGATGCCGATCGACATGCCGAGGTTGCCGGTGCTGCCCACGGCGATTTTGTACTGACCGAAAAAGGCCCGTGCCTTGTCGCTGTGCAGCAGCGCGTAGTCGTCGTCGAGGGTCAGCAACCCACCGGCCAGGGCCAGGTCTTCGGCATGCTTGAGCACTTCATAGATCCCGCCACGGGCCTTGATCGAGCCCGAAATCGGCAGATGGCTGTCGCGCTTGAGCCACAGCGCGCCGTTCAGGGGGTGCCCATAACGCTGGGCGAGCAACGGCTGAAGTTGTGCCAGGGGCACGATGTCCGATTCGATAATGCCGGCGCTGCATTCGGTTTCAGGGAAGGCGCGGCGCAGGTACGAAGCAAATCGCGACAACCGGGCGCTGGCATCGGCGACATCGGCGCTGGTCAGCCCCGGATCGGCAATGGCCTGGGCGACAGGAGCCACGCCCGGGTTGAACCAGGTGGTCTCTTGCAGCGCGACCAGATCGCGAATCAGCGGATAGCTGGCGTACCAGCTTTCAAGTGTTCTGCCCAAAATCATGTCGGGGTCCCTTTAAACGATCAGTCTGAAAATACGGGTTGAATCAAACAAAGCGCGCCAGCAGCAGGGTCAGCCCCAATGCGACCGACGACGCCAGTACCGTGGCGGTGGTGAAGGTTTTCAGGGCGTCGGTCAGCGAGACACCCAGGTACTCCTTGACCACCCAGAAGGCCGAGTCGGTGACATGGGTCCAACCCATTGCCCCGGCACCGATGGCGATACAAATGATCTCCTTGCTCACGGTCGGATGCGCGCCGAGCATGGGCAGCACCATGCCTGCGGCACTGATCATGGCCACTGTTGCCGAACCGACGGCGAAGTGCATCAAGCCGGCCACCAGCCACGCCAGAACAATGGGGTTCATATTCAATTGGGTCAACGAGGCGGACAACGCGTTACCCACGCCGCTGTCGATCAGGATGCCATTGAATGCGCCTCCGGCGCCGATGATCAGCAGGATGCTGGCCAGCGGCGGAAAACTTTTTTGCGTGTAGTTGAGCAGGTCGGACATGGACAAGCCGCGACGCAGGCCCAGCGCCCAATAGGCAAACACCACGGCAATGGACAGTGCGATCAGGGGCGTACCCAGAAACGAAATCACGCTGAATGCCGTGGAATCATGTGGCAGACCGGCAGCGAAACTTTTGCCGACCATCAGCAGCAACGGCAGGGCAATGGTCAGCAGAGTGACGCCAAGGCCCGGCAAGTCACGGGTTTTGCTGTCATCACAATGTTCGTTCAAAAAGGCTTCTTGAGTGGCTGGCGCTTCGGGTTTGCACACCAGCTTGACCCACAGCGGCCCGGCAATGATCGCAGTCGGCAGCGCAACGATCAGACCGTACATGATCACTTTGCCCACATCGGCGCCCAGCATCCCGGTAATCGCCATTGCGGCGGGGTGGGGCGGCAACATGCAATGAACGGCCATCAGCGACACGGCCAGCGGTACGCCCAGGTACAGAAGATTAATTCTGGTTTCTTTGGCGACCACATAGATAAGCGGAATCAGCAGGACGAAACCCACCTCGAAAAACACCGGGATGCCGGCTATGAATCCGACCAGCATCATGGCCCACGAGGCGCGCTCTTTACCCAGGGCCCTCAACAGTGCCTGTGCGATGCGCTCCGCGCCGCCGGACTCCTCCAGCATCTTGCCCAGAATCCCGCCCAGGCCAATGATCGTTGCCAGAAACCCGAGGGTTCCACCAACACCCGCTTCATACGACGAAGCAATTTTTGCCAGTGGCATACCTGAACCGATCCCCACCACAAAGCTCGCAGCGGTCAGGGCTAAAAAAGCATGGACGCGGACTTTGACGATGAGAAAAACGATCAGGGCGATGGCGCAAAACAACACCAGCAATAGAGTGGGACCGCTGTGCATGGGAGATCTCCGGGAAGCGCTTTTATTGTTGAAATAAGTGATCGGAGTCACTTTGCTTCCGGCAATTAGAGGTTACATCTGCGCGGGCTGACAAAGGATGGTTTTTCACGGTACAGATGATGTGGGGTCATCTGTCAGTAGGTATTCATGTGCAATGACTACTGGAGCCCTGATTGCAGATGACATTTTGTGAGCGTGGTGGTTATAGTAACCACTATTGGAGGTGGCGAATTTGAATAGCCGGCAGCTGATAACCGCAATAGAAGCTGACGGTTGGTATCTGGTACGGAGCAAGGGAAGTCATCACCACTTCAAGCACCCGACGAAGCCGGGACTGGTAACGATTCCTCATCCGAAGAAAGATTTACTGACCAAAACGATCAACAGTATTTTGAAGCAAGCTCAGCTTTGACGAGCAGGCTGCTTTAACCAGCCCTGTGGAGGTTTTGAACATGCTTTACCCAATAGCGATTCGCCCTGGCGATGAACAACATGCCTGGGGTGTAGACGTGCCGGATATTCCTGGGTGCTTCTCTGCGGGGGAGGATCTTGACGACGCGATGGCCATGGCACGCGAAGCCATTGAAGGGCATCTGGAGATTTTGGCAGAAGATTGCGCCAGAATTCCTGTTGCAACCCCGGTAAGCGCTCATGTCTCCAACCCGGAGTATGAGGGCTGCATCTGGGCATTGGTCGATATCGATATCACCAGATACCTCGGAAAGGCGGAAAAGCTGAATATCACCTTGCCCGGAAGTTTGCTGAATCGGATCGATGAGTATGTGAAGCATCATCCTGAACAAAAGAGCCGTTCAGGATTTCTGGCTTCGGCAGCATTGAAGGTTTTGCAACAAGCGTAGGTCGGGGGAAGGCCACCTCGCGAAGCCCCCAAATCGTGGAGGCGAGCCTGCTTGCGAAGCTCTGCAGGCCTTCGCGAGCGGGCTCGCTCCCTCAGGTCAGAAATCCCAGCGAGTGGTCAGCATGAAGTTGCGTGGCTCACCATAAATCGCCGAGTTATAGAACCCGATGTTGGTGTAGTAGTACTTGTCGAAAACGTTATTGACGTTGAGCGTGGTCGACAGGTTTTTAGTGAATTGATAACGGGTCATCAGATCCACAATCCAGTAGGGCTTTTGCGAGAAGTCTTCGTACCTGTCCTTGGGGCTGTTGTACATCTCTTGCCAGGCTGTGCTCTGCCAGCGTGCGCCACCGCCCACGGAGACTTTGTTCAGATCGCCCTTGAGTTTGTAGATGGTGTAGAAACTGAGCTGGTCTTCGGGTTCAAAGGTCGAAATCTTTTTGCCCGTGTCATCGCGCACCACCTTGTGGGTGTATCCGCCCTGCAGGCTCCAGCCAGGGCTCAGCTCACCGGATATTTCCAGCTCGTAGCCCTTGGTTTTTGCCGAGGTGCCCTTGAACGCGTAGTTGGGCGGGGTGGGCGACAGGTTGTTCCAGGCGTCATCGGGGATGGGGCGATTGCTTTCCTTGACTTCAAAGTACGCCAGGCTGGCGTTCAGGCGGCCATCGAAAAACTCGCTCTTGAGGCCGATTTCATAGTTTTCACCCTCGTCCGGATCAAGCATCTTGCTGTTGCGATCCAGGTTGTAGAACTCTTGGGGCATGAATACATCGGTGTAGCTGGCGTACGCCGTCAAGTAGTCAGTCAGGTCATAGGTGACGCCCGCGTAGGGGATCAGGCGCCCCGACTCGCGGTAAGTATTGGTGGTGCCGGTGAGGGTGTAGTTGACCACTCGACCGCCCAGAAAGACTTTCAAGTCATCGGTGACATTCAGGCGTGTGGTGGCGTACATGCCTGTCTGGCGCACGGTGTCGTCGCTGATTTGGGACGCGCTGCCCCAGTCAGGTTTGGCCAGGTGCCCGTCCCAGTTAAAGTAATCGACGAGGTTGGGTGTGGAGAACGTGACGTCCCAGTAGCCTTTGCCTTTCCAGTTCGCGGTACTGATCGAGCCACCCAGCACCAGTTCATGCTCTCGTCCCAGAAAATCGTAGGGACCGCTGACATAAATGTCAGCCGCGTCGCTGACGGTTTCGCCCTTGTAGCGCTGTGCGTTGATTTTGGCGGTGCCATCAGCGGCAGGCTGGTTGAACTGGATGGCCCCTAGCTGGGCATCGTAGCCATTGATCTTGTGGTCCAGTTGCAGCTTGCCCACCCAGCCACTGCCCAGATCCTGTTCCAGGGTCGCGAAGACGGTGCGGGTGTATTGCTGCCAACTGCTCCAGTCGGTGGCGTTGCTGAACGAGCGTTTGGCGCTGTTGATCTCGCCCGCGTAGTTGTAGAGCGGAAAACTCCCCGACCAGGTAGAGCCCTGGGGTTTGTTGTCCTGATAGTCGGCACCCACGGTCAGCAATGTGTCGGGTGTCACGTCGACTTCGAGGATGCCGTAGAACACCGAACTCTGGTTCGAGTAGCGGTCGATATATGACTGCCGGTCCTGATAGGCCGCGACTGCGCGACCTCGCACATTTCCGGTTTCGGTCAATGGGCCGCTGAGGTCCACTTCCGTGCGGTAGTTGTCCCAGGAACCTGCGCCTGCGGTGATATGGCCGTGAAAATCGCTGGTGGGTTTTTTGCGTACCAGGTTGATGGTGCCCCCCAGCGACCCCGCACCGCTGAGCAGGCCGGAGGCGCCCTTCAGCACCTCGATGCGGTCATAGATCGCCATGTCACTCAGGGTGTTGCCTGCCGAGTAGGCAACGTTGCGCACGGCGGAGGGAATGCCGTCGTACTGGAAGTTGTTGATCGAAAAACCGCGGGAGTAGTAGTTGGTCCGGTCAGTGTCATAGGCCGACACGGTGATGCCGGGTGTATGGCGCATCACGTCGTCGACATTGTCGAGTGCGAAGTCATCCATGTGCTGACGGGTGATCACGCTGATCGATTGCGGCGTTTCCCGGGGTGTCAGTACCAGGCGGGTGGCCGTTGCAATCGCCCCAGGCGTGTAGGAGCCGGTGCCTTCGGTCACGGTGCCCAACTGGTTGGTGATGACTTGAGTGGCTCCCAACTCCAGCGGCGAGTCAGTGGCGTGAGCGACCAGAACATAGCCTCCGTTGCTCTGGCGCTGCGCTTGCAGCCCGCTGTTGGCGAGCAGGCGGTCCAGACCTTCCTCGACGCTGTATGAACCCTCAAGCCCGCCGGTGTTGAGGTGTCGGGCCTGTTCAGTGTCGAACGAAATAGTGACCCCTGCCTGTACGCCAAATTGGGTCAGTGCATTGCCCAGGGGGCCGGGGGCAATCTGATAAACCGTCTGGCTTTGCGCGCAGGCCTGAGTGGGCATCAGTGCCAGACCGGACAGGCTGGCAAGGGACGCACCCAGCACTGCCAGGCGAACAGCGCGCCTTATTTTAGGGGTGGCATGGAGGGGGAGCGGGGGCATTCGGTGATCCTTGCGTTGTCATGGCAGAATTTCGCTGTAGTCGCGACTTATGTCATTGACGGATGAGAATCGAAATCAGCAAGGTTAAAGTTCAAAACAATAGGGATTGAGCTTATGCCGGTTCGACACTGGCCCAGTAGCGAGTCAGGAAACGCACTTTCACCGGCAGGGTTTTACCCAGGTTCTCCAGTATCGTTTCGGTGTCATCGATACGAAACGCCCCCGAGATACGCAGGCCCTGAACGGACGAAGCGCAGCGCAGAACGCCCGGGCGATAACGTTCCAGCGCCTCGATAAAGTCGCCCAGGCGCCAGTCGTCCACGCTCAACATGCCCTTGACCCAGGCCGTTGAGGCAGCAGGCAAGCCCTCGATTGCATCCACGTCATCACGGTCGAAAGTGACTTTTTGCCCGGCCTCGAGGCGCACGGGCTGATCGCTGTGCCCGTGTGGACGAATCTCCACTGCCGATTGCTCTACGCCGACCCGCGTCTGTTCGGGCAACTGGCGAACACTGAACCGGGTGCCGAGGGCGCGCACGCTGCCGTCCTGGGTGTGGACGATAAATGGACGCTGGTCAGGGTCCTTGGCGGTCTGCACCAGAATTTCGCCGCGATGCAGGCGGATCAACCGTTGTGTTGAATCGAAGTGGATATCCAGTGCGGTGTCGACGTTCAGTTCCACTTGCGAACCATCGTCCAGGCGCAGTGAGCGTCGTTCGCGGATGTGGGTGCGGTGCTCGGCAAGCATCGAGCGATACGGCACGTGCTCCGCTGCCAGCCATGAACTGCTGCCTGCGGCCAACAACAGGCCCACTATTTTCAGCACATCGCGGCGTTGAGCTTTCGCGGCATCGAGGCTGGAGAGGGCGGCTTCCTGGGGCATCATTGCCCATTGGCGCTGAAACCTTTCGAGCCGCGCCCAGGCCGCTTCATGTTGCGGGCTGGAGGTCAGCCAGGCTTGCCAGGCACGGGTGCGGGTCTCGTCGGCAGTACCGTCATTGAGCTGCACATACCAGGTGGCAGCGGCCTCGAGCGCCTTGAGGTCCGGGGAAGGGGGCATCAACTGTCGACCAGCAACAGGCAGCGGGTCATGGCGCGAATCAAATGGTTTTTCACCGTTGTAACCGACACCATGAAGCGCTCGGCGGCGGCAACATAACTCAAGCCTTCGAGCTGCACGGCGAGGAAAATTTCCCGTGTTCTGGGGCCCAGTTCATCGAGCAGGCTGTCGATAGAAATCAGCGTTTCGATAATCGACAGGCGTATCTCGGGCGAAATATCCACAGGTTCGGGCTTGAGTGCCAGCGCCTGCAGATAGGCTTGCTCAATGGTGCGGCGACGAACCTTGTCGATCAACAGCGAGCGGGCAATCGCACTCAGATAACCACGCGGCTCACGAATGGGAATGTCATGACGTGCCGTCATGACCCGCAGGAACGTGTCCTGGGCCAGGTCGCAGGCATCCGCCGTATTGCCCAGACGCACGCGCAACCAGCCCTTTAGCCAACTGTTGTGATCGCTGTACAACCGATGAAGCACTGAAGGGTCGAGCGCCGACATAATGAGGCAACCAAAATGTAATTGGTAATCGATCGCATTATTGTGATGGCAGAGTGTTTATGCAAGGGGGTTTTCTGTGGAGGGCGATGGCTGGCTGGATCCCGACTTGGTTTTACTCATTTTTCTGGGGACCCCCAAAAAATCTCCGAACAGGTGGGTTCACAACGTGTAACACCACGCCAAGGGACTTGCGCTTTTAAGTGTGTAGTGTGTGTATAAATAAATTGCACCATTGTTCGATGGTGTGTAGCGTACACACTAGTGCAGGGGTGGCTGAGTGCGAAGTCGTGAAGTTATCGAGTTGTTGGTGGCGGATGGATGGTTTGAGATAGCGGTCAAAGGAAGCCACCATCAGTTCAAGCATCCAGCCAAGGCAGGGCGGGTAACTGTTCCTCATCCCAAGTCTGAAATTGCGAAAGGGACGCTGCACAACATTCTAAAATCCGCAGGTCTCAAAGGAGAGTTACGGTCATGAAATTCCCAGTTGTAATACATAAAGATGCCGATTCCGATTTCAGCGTGACGGTACCTGATGTACCCGGCTGCTTTTCTGCGGGTGGCACTTTTTCAGAAGCGTTGGACAACGTGCAGCAGGCGCTGGCTTTGCATCTGGAAGGTGTTGTGGCGGATGGCGGCGAACTGCCCCAGGGCAAGGATGTGGATGCTCACCTTGAGAATCCGGATTATGTCGGTGGGATTTGGGCCGTGGTTGACTTCGATTTGACTCCTTATCTTGGGAAGTCGGTTCGATTCAACGCGTCATTACCTGAAAACCTGTTGCTGCGCATTGATGAACGAGTCAGCAAGGATCACCGCTACGCATCGCGTTCGGGTTTTCTGGCCACAGCCGCATTGCGCGAGCTGAGTGTTCAGGGCTTTTGATCGTGGGAAAACGCTTTTAGCGAGCCTCCCAAACCCCGGAAACAAAAAAGGCCCACCTTTCGGTGAGCCTCTTTCGGTGTTGCGTATGGTGCCGGCACCAAGAGTCGAACTCGGGACCTACTGATTACAAGTCAGTTGCTCTACCAACTGAGCTATACCGGCGTTATGGGCGACGAGTATACCCGGATGTTTGAGCTTGTAAACCCCTGATAACAGACTATTTTCACGATTCGCGCCGAGGCTCGCTGAAGTACTGGCGCAAGTGCTCGACCGTGACCCGTACTTTCGCTGAATTGGCCAGCGGTGCAGCGTAAACGGCCCAGATATTTGCTTGTTGGCTGTAGTCCTGAAGAATGTGCACCAATTTGCCGTTTTCGAGGCTTTTGCGCACGTCCCACTGCGAGCGCAGCAAGATCCCTCGACCGTCTATTCCCCATTGATGCACCACTTCACCGTGGTTGGCCGACAGGGCGCCGGTCACTTTCACGCTTTCTTCGCCCTCTGGTCCCTGCAAGCGCCAGAGCCCGAACGGATGGTCGCGCTCTTTGATGACCAGGCATTCATGGCCTGACAGTTCTGCCAACGTGCGGGGTTCGCCGTGGCGTTGCAGGTAGTCAGGGCTGGCGCAGAGCACGCGGGCGTTGTTGGCCAGCAGTTTGGCAATCAGGTTGGGCGCAATGTGGTCGCCGATTCGGATGTCCAGGTCGTAGCCTTCTTCAATCAAATCCACCAGACGGTCAAACATATCGAAGCGGATATCCAGCGCTGGGTAGCGTTGCGACAGTGCTGAAAGCGCGGGGCCAACATGGCGTCGACCCAGCCCGAAACTGCTGACGATATGTAACTGTCCCCGAGGTTCCTGATGCAGTGCCGAGACTTCGTCGCTCATTTGCTCAACGGCATCAAAAATATGCAAAGCCCAGTGATAGACACGTTCACCATCATCGGTGACGGCCACGCGACGGGTGGTGCGATGCAACAGGCGCACGCCAATACTGTGCTCCAGCAGTTGTATGCGCTTGCTCACATAGGCCGGTGAAACCCCTAACTCGCTGGCGGCGGCGGCAAAGCTGGAGCGCCGCGCCACGACCACGAATACCCGCAGGTCGTCGAGATTCGGCAGATTGTTCACGAATCGTGTCTTATCCATCAACGTTTCACCTGATTATCTTTGCAGGCTCGCTTTATATCATGGGCCCACTTCTCCTCATCAAGAGTCAGCCCCATGAGCAAGACATTCAGAATTGCGGCCATCGCCGGTGACGGCATTGGTAACGAAGTACTGCCCGAAGGCCTGCGTGTTGTGGAGGCCGCCGCCAAAAAGTGGGACCTGAACCTGTCGATTGAAACCTTTGAGTGGGCCAGTTGCGATTACTACGAGCGTCATGGGCAGATGATGCCGGACAACTGGTTCGAGCAGCTCAAGGGCTTCGACGCCATCTTCTTTGGCGCCGTGGGCTGGCCGGACAAAGTGCCTGATCACATCTCGCTGTGGGGCTCGCTGCTCAAATTTCGCCGTGAGTTTGATCAATACGTGAACATTCGCCCGGTGCGGTTGTTCCCCGGCGTGGCATGCCCGCTGGCAGGGCGTGAGCCGGGTGATATCGACTTTGTAGTGATTCGCGAAAACACCGAAGGCGAATATTCCTCGGTGGGCGGGCGGATGTTTGAAGGCACTGAAAACGAATTGGTCCTGCAAGAATCCGTGTTTACCCGACGCGGCGTAGACCGGATTCTTAAATACGCTTTCGAAGTGGCCAAGGAGCGTCCACGCAAGCACGTGACCTCGGCCACCAAATCCAACGGTATTTCCATCAGCATGCCGTACTGGGACGAGCGCACTGAAGCGATGGCTGCACACTATCCACAGGTCAGCTGGGACAAGCAGCACATCGACATTCTGTGCGCCCGTTTCGTACTGCAACCCGACCGGTTTGATGTGGTGGTGGCGTCTAACCTGTTCGGCGACATCCTGTCGGACCTGGGGCCGGCCTGCGCGGGCACTATTGGTATTGCGCCTTCGGCCAACCTCAACCCGGAGCGTAACTTTCCTTCACTGTTCGAGCCGGTTCACGGTTCGGCGCCGGATATTTCCGGGCAAAACATCGCGAACCCGATCGCCATGGTCTGGTCGGGCGCACTGATGCTGGAGTTCTTGGGTAAGGGTGATGACCGTTATCAGGCTGCCCATGACGCTATTTTGCGCGCCATTGAGGATGTGATTGCCAGTGGTCCGAAGACGCCGGATCTGGGCGGCACGGCCTCGACTCAGGACGTCGGAAAAGCCATTGCCGCAGCCCTGGGCAACTGATCAGCCTGATTGCATGGCTCAAGACTTGTGGGAGCGGGCTTGCTCGCGATGGTCTGGCGCTGGTTTACCTGACAGACCGCTGCGCTTGCATCGCGAGCAAGCCCGCTCCCACAGAAGCGTGATGTGCCCCAAAAAATCGGTTACAGACTGAATCCCAGCTCAAACAACGTGCCGCTGGCATCGCTCACCACCCGCACCTGGCCGCCATGCAACTGCATGATCGAATGCACAATCGCCAGGCCCAGGCCGCCAGAGTCACCCGGTTGTGCCCGTGACGGGTCTGCCCGGTAAAAGCGGTCGAACAGTCTGTCGATATGTTGCGGATCGATCGCCGGGCCAAGGTTATGCACGCCAATCCAGCAAACCCCGGCCTCGTCGCGCCGTAGCAAGCGTACGGTCGAACCGGGCTGGGCATGGCGCACGGCATTAGCCAGCAGGTTGCCCAATGCCCGTTGCAGCAGTTGCTGATCGGCCATCAGCGACCCGCCGAGCTGATTGTCCAGGTGCAATTGACGATCCTCGGCCAGCGCCTCGAAGTAATCACACAGCCCGTCACCCACCTCAGCAAGGTCCAGCACTTGCAGCTGCAACGGGCGCTGGCCGTGTTCGGCGCGGGCGAGAAACATCAGGTTTTCTGCCATGCGATTGAGCCGTTCATATTCTTCGATATTCGACGCCAGTACCTCCTGGTACTCGGTCGGGCTGCGTGACTGGTTCAGTGCCAGGCTGTTGCTACCCAGCAAGTTGTGCAACGGCGTACGAATTTCATGGGCCAGGTCGGCGGAGAACTGCGACAACCGTGCAAAGCTGTCTTCCAGGCGCGCGAGCATGGCGTTGAGTGCCTGTACGGGCTCTTTGAGTTCGGCAGGTACGTTGTCAGCGGCCATGCGTTGATCAAGGCTGCGTGGGTCGATGCCAGCCATGGCGTGGGTCAGTTCGCGTAAAGGTGTGAGGCCGCGACGCAGCAGGAGCAGGCCAAGACCGAAAGCCAGCAAGGCACCCAATCCCACCGCGCCGTATAGACGCATGCGATAGCTGGCGAGCATTTGCTCACGCTCATCAAGACGCTTGCCTACGGTTACTCTCAAGGTTTCCCCGGCGGGACCTTGCGCCATCCCGGCCAGCAACACGGTAGTGTCTGCGGTTTTGATATCCGAGCGCCGGGGAGCTTGTGCTTGAGCAATCGGCTGCACAGGGGGCAAGGCTTGTTGATGGGGGTTGATGGCAATGAGCGGGGTGCCGTCCTCGCGGTTGACCAGCAACACGCTGTCCAGGTTGCCCAGCATGTTTTGATACAGGCGGGGGCGTTCCTGCAGGGCTTCCAGGCTGTCGCTGTCGTGCAACAGCGCACGGACCTGTTCAAGGCGCCCCAGCAACGCCTGATCGTCACGAAACGCCAGTTCCGAGGCCAGTGAGCGATACAGAAACACTCCGATCACACTCAGCACCAGTGCGCAGGTCAGGGCAATCGCCAGCGCCAGACGCCAGGCGATGGATTTACTCATCGGGCGCTTCCAGCTGATACCCGACCCCGCGCACGGTGTGGATAAGTTTGGGCATATAGGGGTCGTCGACCTTGGCGCGCAATCGGCGCACGGCGACTTCGACCATATTGGTGTCGCTGTCGAAGTTGAGGTTCCAGACCTGGGAAGCGATCAAGGTGCGTGACAAGACTTCGCCCTGGCGGCTGGCCAGCAGTTGCAGAAGCGAGAACTCCTTGTTGGTCAGGCTGATGCGCTGGCCGCCCCGGCTGACGCGGCGGCGCAGCACGTCGATTTCAAGATCGGCGATGGCATACGACTCGGCTTCGCGCATGGGACCACGGCGCAGCAAGGTACGAACCCGGGCGAGCAGCTCGGCAAAGGCAAATGGCTTGAGCAGATAATCGTCTGCGCCCAATTCAAGGCCGCGCACGCGGTCTTCGATGGCATCCCGGGCGGTTAAAAACAGGACCGGCGTGGCACCGCGCTGGCGAATCAGCTGCAGCAATTGCCAGCCATTGAGCCCCGGCAGCATCACGTCGAGGATGATCAGGTCGTATTCCTGCTGCTCGACAAAGTAACGGCCGTCCAGCCCGTTCAGTGCCACATCCACCGCAAAGCCTGACTCCTTGAGGCCCTTGGCCAGGAAATCTGCCGTCTTGGCTTCGTCTTCAACCACTAACAAACGCATCGCACACCTCGATCAATCGTCTGCACAGGCTAGGCGCCTTCGGGTGTGTTGCCTATTACAAACTTGTAATGCAACTGACGGAGTTCTGACGAGGGTCGCTGGTTAAGGTGGGCGCATTCGTACAGGAGCTAGCCAATGATGCTGAAAACCTTGTTGTTGTGGACTGCCGTTGGCGTTGCCGGCGTGGCCCAGGCCGCCCCGAATCTGGTGCGCCATGCCGATCTGGATCTGGTCACCGCCCGCCAGTTGGCGGATGCGGCCCTCAAGCACTGCACCGGTGCGCTGAGCGTGCTGGACCGTGGTGGCAACGTGCTGATGTCGATGCGTCCAGAGAGTGTTGGCCCGCACAACCTGCTGGCCAGCCAGCGCAAAGCCTACACGGCGCTGTCGACCAAAACCCCGACCCGATTGTTTGCCGAGCGTGCACGCAGCAATCCTGAGGCGAGCAACCTTAATTCCATCGCCGAACTGTTGTTGTTGGGAGGGGGTGTGCCGCTGTTTGCCGAAGGCGAACTGGTGGGAGCCATTGGCGTGGCCGGTGCTGGCGGTGCGGAGCAGGACGAAGCCTGCGCAATAAAAGCGGCGCAACAGATTGGCCTGACGACTCAACGCTGAGTTGATTGTTTTTTAACCATTATTAGAGGATGACCGATGAAATCTTTGCGAATCACTTTGGCGGCTTTGAGCCTGAGCGCTGTGTCGAGCCTGACACTGGCCGCTGGCAACCCGTTGAGCGTACACGTGCTCAACCTTGAAAACGGCCTGCCGTCACCGGGGGTCAACGTGACCCTGGAAAAACACGTGGGTAAAGACTGGCAGCCGCTGGCTCAGGGCGTGACCAATGAACAAGGTCGTATTGGCGAACTGTTCCCGGCCAAACAAGCGTTCGAGGCGGGTGAATATCGGGTGGTGTTCAAGACCGGTGAGTACTTCAAGAAAGCTGGCCACGAGACGTTCTTCCCGGAAATTCCGGTGATTTTTGAAGTGAAAAACGCCGATCAGCATTACCACATTCCGCTGCTGCTCAGCCCGTACGGCTTCTCGACGTACCGCGGTTCGTAGGCCTGCAACAACCTGTGTGGGAGCGGGCTTGCTCGCGATGGGATCGCTGTGGTTTACCTGTCAGACCGCAGCGCCTGAATCGCGAGCAAGCCCGCTCCCACAGGGTTATCCACAGCGCTGCGCAAGCACCATCAAATTACGCGGCGTCAGATGGCTGTCGCAGAACTCGCCGACCTGTACTTCATAGCCGTTTTCCTTCAGGTACAGCGCTCGATCGAGCACCAGCCACACCTCCAGCGGGCGACGGAAAAGCCCGCGCACCAACTCCAGATTGCGCACCTGTGCCAGTCGTTTCCAGCCTGCTGCTTCCAGTGCCGACCAATCTTCCCTGCCGCTTGTGGATAAGTTCTTCAGCGCTGCCAAATCTTCGCAGTACTCGGCAAAGGGCTTGTTCAGCCAGGTACTCGGCAGCGAAGGTGTGGATAAATATTCATCGCACTGACGGTGCTGACGCTGCCACAGATCAAAACCCAAACGCCGCGCCATCGACTCGTCGCGCAGGCGCCTAACACGGGCGCCAGCGGTCACGGTCTCGCTCATGGGCAGGCTCAGGTCCTCCAGTGACAGTTGCAAGTGCGAAGCCCTGGCGGCTGTGGATAACGGCTGATAGTGCGGCGCGCTGATGCGGTTGTAGCAGCAAGGCGACACGGCAAGTTGTCCACAGCCCGCCGCGCACGCCAGTTGCAGCAGGCGCACATGCAAATCGCCGCAGGCATGCAGCGCCACCGGGGTCATCCCGGGGGTGAGCTGCAAGGCCGCTTCGGGCGCGAGCACATCCTGTTGCACATGGCGCACGGCCAAGTGATGGCGCTGGCTGAGTTGCTGGCCGGACTCGATCAATGCCGGGTCATATTCCAGGCACGTCAGTTGTTGCCCGGGGCTTAGCACCCGACGACCCAAGTGGCCTTTGCCCGAGCACCAGTCCAGCCAGTGGGCGGGGATTTGCTTGAAGGTGAGGCTCTGGGCGAAGGCTTCAATCTGTTGCCACTTGCGTCCCGGCACGTCCACCTGCAAACGCTGGCTAGCGGGCGCAAGCGGCTGGGTGGGCAGGCGGTCAACCGAACTCAGGGCGAGGGAAGTCGCCGCCAGTTCAGGGAACGGCGCAGGGGCAGGCAAGTGTTGGGGGTGGTTGTGACTGGCTTCGGCGTCTTGCAACGAACGCTGGCGCAACCAGTGCGCCAGTTCGGGGTGTTGCGCTTCCCACGGCAGGTTCAGATGAGTGAATGGCCGTGGGCGCCACAGGTGCTGGTGGTCGTGCAAAAACCTGTCCAGCGCCTCAAAGCGGGCGAGCAGCGGCTCGCCCTCGTGGTCAGCGGCCCTGGCAGGCATCGACGCGCAACCAGCGCTCCAGCAGCTTGAACCCCTGGATCAGTACAAACGACATCAGCAGGTAGATCGCCCCTGCGGTCAGGAACATGTCCACGGTCAGGTAGTTGCGGGCGATGATGGTGCGCGTCATGCCGGTCAGTTCCAGCAGGGTCACGGTACTCGCCAGCGAGCTGGCCTTGAGCATCAGGATCACTTCGTTGCTGTATGCCGGCAGGCCGATGCGCGTGGCGCGGGGCAGGACGATATGCACCAGGGTCTTGAAGCGCGACATGCCCAGGGCCCGTGCAGCCTCGATTTCACCCGGCGGGATGGCCTGGATCGCGCCGCGCAGGATCTCGGCGATGTAGGCGGCGGTGTGCAGGGTCATGGTGATGATCGCGCACCAGAACGGACTACGCAGATACGGCCACAACGCGCTTTCACGCACCAGATCGAACTGTGCCAGGCCGTAATAGACCAGAAACAGCTGGATCAGCAGTGGCGTGCCACGGAAGAAAAAGATGTAGGCGTAAGGCAGCGAACGCACATACCAGAGTTTGGATGAGCGGGCGATGCCCAGGGGGATGGCCACGATCAGACCGGCGATCACCGAAATTGCAGTCAGCTCCAGGGTCAGTGTCGCGCCCTGCATCAGCTTGGGCAGCCATTTGAGGATTACTTCCCACTCCATTACGTCCTCCTCACGAAGCCGCGCGCTGCGCGTTTTTCAAGCACGTGCATGGTGCCCATGGCCAGTACGGTCAGGCCCAGGTACATCACGGCTGCCACCATGTAGAAGGTGAACGGGTGTTTGGCGAAGGTCACGGCGTTTTGTGCCTGACGCATGATTTCTTCCAGACCGATGACCGACACCAGCGCGGTATCTTTCATCAGGATCATGAACAGGTTGCCCAGGCCGGGCAGGGCGATACGCCACATTTGTGGCAGAACCAGCTTGGTGAAGATCCGCGGTTTGGACAAACCCAGTGCCATGCCCGCTTCGCGGTGGCCTTTGGGGATGGCCAGAATGGCGCCGCGAAACACTTCGGTGGCATAGGCACCAAAGCACAGGCCCAAGGCGAGTACACCCGCCGCGAAGGCGCTCAGGGTGAGTTCGGGCATGCCGATGTATTCGCCGATGGCGCGCACCAGATTCACGCTGCCGAAGTAAATCAGCAACACCCAGAGCAGTTCGGGAACACCACGAACCAGGGTCGAATAGGCGCCGCCCAACCATCTAAGCGGTTTGTAGGGGGATGTTTTGGCCAAGGCACCGAGCAATCCGAGCACCAGGCCCAGACACAGCGCAGTAAGTGCCAGTTTGACGGTCATCAGCGCGCCAGCGGCAAGCGCCGGGCCGAATCCGTATAGATCGATAGTCATGGGGTAGGCAGGCTTTGCTAGGGACTGTCGCGCCCGCAGGCGCGACGGTCAGGCAGGTCAGTAGATGCTGAACGGGAAGTACTTGTCGTTGATCTTCTTGTACGTGCCGTCTTCAACGATTTGCTTGAGGGCCAGGTTCAGCTTGGCGCGCAGTTCGTTGTCGCCTTTACGCAGGGCAATGCCGACTTTGTCGTCTTCGTTGACCGGTTCACCCTTGAACTCGTAAGCCTGGCCAGCCGGGCTTTTGAGCCAGTCGTAGTTGGCGTACTTGTCTGCCAGCAAGGCATCTACACGGCCCGAAGTCAGGTCGAGGTAGGCGTTTTCCTGGGTGTCGTACAAGGAGATGGTCGCGTCGGTGCCCAGGTTGTCATCCAGCCAGGTTGCGGCCTGAGTTGAACGCTGGGTGCCCAGGGCCTTGCCCTTGAGGGACGCGATGTCGGTTTTGAAGTCGACTTTTTTCGGTGCGATGAACTGCTGCTTGTTGGAGTAGTACGGGTCGGTGAAATCGACCGCTTGTTTGCGTTCGTCAGTGATCGACAGCGAAGACACGATGAAATCGTATTTTTTGGCGTTCAGGGCCGGGATGATGCCGTCCCAGTCGGACGTGACGATCTCGCACTCGGCTTTCATCTTGGCGCACAGAGCCATCGCGATATCGGGGTCGAAGCCCACGACTTCGCCACTGGCGTTTTTGTTATTGAACGGTGGGTAAGCACCCTCAATCCCTACTTTGTACTTATCAACAGCCAGGGCGTTGGCGCTGAAAACCAGTGTGGCGGCAGCGGCCATGAGAAGCTTTTTATAGTTCTGCATTCGTGTTGCTCCGTTAGCGGTTGCTGGACATGAATTGTTTACAGCGCGCCGAAACCGGGTTGTCGAACACCTGTTCTGGCGACCCTTGCTCTTCGATCAGGCCCTGATGCAAAAACACTACTTCGCTGGACACCTGACGGGCAAAGCCCATTTCGTGGGTGACCAACAGCATAGTGCGACCTTCTTCGGCGAGCGCGCGGATCACACTAAGTACTTCTTGAACCATTTCCGGGTCAAGTGCCGATGTCGGTTCATCGAACAGAATGACTTTGGGCTGCATGGCCAGCGTGCGGGCAATTGCCGCGCGTTGTTGCTGGCCGCCGGACAATTCGGATGGATAGGCATGGCGCTTTTCGCCAATGCCGACCTTGGCCAGCAATGCTTCGGCGACTTCGATGGCCTCGGCCTTGCTCTGGCCCAGCACCCGACGCGGAGCCTCGATAATGTTGTCGAGGATGGTCATGTGCGGCCACAGGTTAAAGTTTTGAAATACAAAACCCAGTTCACTGCGCATGCGGTTGATCTGCTTGCCGTCGGCCGCGATCAGTTCGCCATTTTTGGCTTTCTTGAGTTTGAGCTCTTCACCGGCGACCAGGATCTGGCCGTCGTGGGGGTTTTCCAGCAGGTTGATGCAGCGCAACAGGGTGGATTTGCCGGAACCGGAAGAACCCAGGATCGAGATCACGTCGCCGTCGCGTGCGGTCAGCGAGATACCTTTAAGTACCTCAAGCTCGCCGTAGCGTTTGTGCAAGTTGCGGATTTCAAGCGCGGGCGTGGCCAAAGCCATGTGCGTTCCTCATTGTGTTCGGGTGCGATCCTGCTGTTGGGCGGCCTTCCTGGCGCAGGCCAAGCTAGCATAGGGTTGCAGAGGCAACCAGCCGCCCTGAAGACACAAAAGACGTGAGGGTGGCAGTTTGTCGCATCGCTACAGCAGAGTGTCGCGCCGACAACAACCGACCCCGTATTTCGCCGTTCGGCCAGACAGGTGTCGCTTAAAAAAGGTCGCGATGTTGCCAGCTTTGGCCCGGTGTTGGAAGCGCGAACCTACTAAAGGTTAAAGATGTGCACTGCTTTTGGGCCATATGGGCAATTTTGGGTATTTTTGGTGCGCCGAGAGCCTGGGAACTGAGTGTTACGGTAACAAATGGGCGAAAAGCCATTACGCTCAATGGGTTGCGGTGTGTGTTGCAAATCGTTGCAGCCCGCGGAAACCGTGCATTTGTCACATTCTGGCTCAGTTATTGCGTCAAAGATTCTAAACGCCCCGTTGGTTACTTTTTACGAAAGTCAACGCGGGTGCTCGGAATGGCTTCAATGAAAGGTAGTCCCAATGAGCAATACGCAATCCTCTAATGGTCTGGAACAAGGGCTTAAGCCACGGCATGTGACCATGCTGTCGATTGCCGGAGTCATCGGTGCCGGTTTGTTTGTCGGCTCCGGACACGCGATTGCCCAAGCAGGTCCAGCTGTGCTGCTGGCTTATGCCGCAGCAGGCACCCTGGTGGTACTGGTGATGCGCATGCTGGCCGAAATGGCCGTGGCATCCCCTGACACCGGTTCGTTCTCCACTTACGCCGACCGTGCCATCGGGCATTGGGCCGGTTTCACCATCGGCTGGCTGTACTGGTGGTTCTGGGTACTGGTTATCCCGCTGGAAGCCGTCGCCGCCGGTACCATCTTGCATGCATGGTTCCCTGACACGGCGATCTGGGTATTTACCCTGGTCATTACCCTGTTGCTGACGGTCACCAACTTGTTTAGCGTCAAGAACTACGGTGAGTTCGAGTTCTGGTTTGCCCTGGTCAAAGTGCTGGCGATCATTGGCTTCATTATCTTGGGTCTACTGGCGATTTTCGGCTTCCTGCCTACCAGTCAGGTCAGCGGTGTGGCGCATCTGTCCGATACCATCGGCTTTATGCCCAACGGCATGGGCGCCGTACTGGCTGCCATGTTGACCACCATGTTCTCGTTCATGGGGACTGAAATCGTCACCATCGCGGCGGCGGAGTCCAAGGATCCAAGCAAGCAAATCACCAAGGCCACCAACTCGGTGATCTGGCGCATTGGCTTGTTCTACCTCGTATCGATCTTCATCGTTGTGGCCCTGGTGCCGTGGAACGACCCGGCGCTTGCACAGTTGGGCTCCTACCAGACCGTACTTGATCGCATGGGTATCCCGAATGCCAAGCTGATCGTTGATATCGTGGTATTGATCGCGGTAACCAGCTGCCTGAACTCGGCGCTCTACACCTCCTCGCGGATGCTTTACTCCCTGAGCAAGCGCGGTGACGCACCGGCTGCGGCCAAACGCACCAATGCTGCGGGCACGCCTTACTGGGCGGTGATGATGTCCACCGGCGCAGCTTTTGTAGCGGTATTCGCCAACTACGTGGCTCCGGCTGCGGTGTTCGAGTTCCTGCTGGCCAGCTCTGGCGCCATTGCGCTGTTGGTTTACCTGGTGATTGCCGTGTCGCAACTGCGCATGCGCCAAAAGCGTACGGCTCTGGGCGAGAATATCTCTTTCAAGATGTGGCTGTTTCCGGGGCTGACCTACGCGGTGATCGTCTTCATCGTGGCTATTCTGACGATCATGTTGTTCCAGGAAGCCCATCGCGTTGAAATCATGGCTACCGGTTTGCTGAGCATTCTGGTGGTGTCGGCGGGCCTGCTGGTGGCACGTCGTCGTCGTATTGAGAAGTTGGGGGCAACGGTACTCAACTGAGGCCAGGACGGTTCTTGCGGTTGAGTCACCAAAAAAACCGCCATCCTTAGGGATGGCGGTTTTTTTATGGGCGTTGAATTTGCTGAGTCCTGTCAGAGCATTCTTGACACGGTAAAGCGAAATTCGCTGCCTTCTCCCGGCGTGCTTTGCGCTACTAGCTGGCCGCCATGGGCCTTGATAATGCCCTGGGAAATGTACAGCCCCAACCCTGTGCCCAGCGCGTTGCCTTCTTTTGCTGTCCAGTATCGATCGAAGATGTGCGGCAACTGCTCGGGGGCAATACCCTTGCCCGAGTCCCGCACGCTGAAGACGATATCGTCGCCGTTGGACATGGCCACCACGCCGATTTTGCCTTGCGCCGGGGTGAACTTGATCGCATTGCCGATCAGGTTGGACAAGACCTGAAACAGACGCTCCGGGTCGGCATTGATTTTCAGGTCGGGTTCGGCGTGAAAGGTCAGCTCCACCGCTTTGTCCAGCGCCAGCGGCGCAAGCAGCGATAGTGCCTCTTCAAACATCTGGGTTACATCCAGCGGTTGCGGGCTGATGGTGTAGCGCCCGGCCTCGATTTTCGAAGTGTCCAGCAGGTCATCAAGCAGCACGCTCATGCGGCTGCTGGCCTGTTGCATGGTGTCGATGGCCGACGTGATACGCCGCGAGGTGTGCGGGCCCTCGCTGCTGAAGGCCTTTTGCATCATGCCGCAGAGCATTGAAATGATGGTCATGGGGTTGCGCAGGTCGTGGGACACCACCGCCACCAGTTCGTCCCGTGCCCGTACAGCCTGTTGCTCTCGCAGCACCTGGCGCGACAGGTCGTTTTCCAGGGCCGAGCGGCGCAGGTCATTGGCGGCAAACAGATCACCGTGGCTCCATTGTGCAGAGATGCCGTCCATCTCGACCTTCCAGATTTCGAAAGAGGTGCGCGGGCTCAAGCGCAGGCCATTGCTGCCCGCTTCAAGGTTAAGCGGCTTGTTGGGGTCGCCGCTCCACTTGATGCTTTCTTTGACTTCACTTCGAAACCACAACACGGCGTTGTCCACAGGCTTGGGCAGGGTCATGGCCAGCAAGCCGCTGGCAATGTCCTTGTACTGCGCAGCCGGGGCATGGAGTGCGCTGAGGTTGTGGGTGGACAAGACTGGCTGGCCACTGTCCTTGAACCATTGGTACAGCCCGCGAATATCTTCTGAAGACGGGCACTGGCCATAACGGTGCAGCACCTTGTCTTCCAGAATGGCCACGCCGCTGGCACCGGTCAGTGCCATCAATGCTTCAGGCATGTGCGCCAGGCCATCAAACACGGCTTCGGTGCTTTGCACCATTGCCTTGTTCAGGCGCACCAGGGCATCCATTTTGGCTTCGCGTTGGCGGCTGATCTCCAGCGTCTGCAGGGCGCTGATTTGCAGGGACAGTACCTGGCCGATGGTTTGGCAGGCCATGCGCAGTTCATGGGGCACATGCAGTGTCTGGCGGTGCCCGCAACTGATCAGGCCCCACAGGCGGTCGCCGTCCATCAACGAAATGCTCATGGATGACAGCACGCCCATGTTTTTCATGTACTGGCAGTGAATCGGTGAAACGCTGCGCAATACGGCTCCGCTCAGGTCCAGCGCCTCGCCGGTGTCGGGGCGCAGTTCGGGAATCAGCGGTACTGGCTGGTAGTCGGCATTGGGAATGATGCGCAGCCAGTGGGTGCGGTAAAGCTCGCGGGCTTGCTCAGGGATGTCGGAGGCCGGGAAAAACATCCCATTGAACAACTCCATCGCGGGAGAGGATGCTTCGGCAATGACCTGGCCGTGGCCTTCATCCTGGAAGCGATAGATCAGCACCCGATCGTAGCCCGTCAGCGCCTGAATTTCGCGAACGCAAATTTCATACAGCGCGGGGAGAGTCTTGGCGGATTGCAGGCGTTGCAGCATGCGGCTCAGGTTGCGCACTTTGTTCATTGTGCTGTGGATTTCTGATGCATCGGGCTTGAGCTCAAGCTCCAGCACCAGAATGCCCTGGTCGCGGTGCAGCAGGCCTTCGTATTCGCGCCCCAGCAGGCTCAAGGCCAAAGGCGGCGCATCGGTCAGCGTGTCATGGGCGCCAGCTTGCTGTACCGCGTCAGCCGCTTCAGAGCCAGTAAGAGCGGCCAGTGGCAGCCCCAGCAGTGATTCGGCACTGTGGCCGAACATGGTCTGCACATTGCGACTGACTTGTTGAATGCGCAGGTCGGGCTGCGACAGTGTCACCAACAGGCCGTGGGGTTGAATGGCCCCAGGAAAGCGGATGGGTTCATCAGCACAATTGGCCAGCAAGCGTTCAAAGGCTTGAGGGTCCTGTGGATTCATAACAAAACCTCCTGTCGTTCGAGCCATTGCTCGAAGCAGCTAAACGTAGAGCAGGCGGCCTGTACGGCTTCGCCTCGCGCTTGAGCGTCGAGGGGTACGCTGCCCAGAAAATCCATGAATGCCTTCCATTGCCGTCCTGTTGCTTCGCCGTACACGTAAAGAAAAGCGCAGCCGTTGTGTGCATCAAGGCCCAGGCGTTCCGACATCTGCTTGCGCAGCACATTACCGCCCAGGGTTGCGCCTTCGAGCACATACAGCACACCCAGAACGCTGGCCGGGCTGGAGAGTGCGGGGAGGGTGTCGCACAGCGCGAGCGACTGGGTGTTGACCCCCAGAGCCTGCAGGTCCCGATGCAGTGCGGGCGTCTTGAGCCGTGCATGCAGATCAAAGCCGGGTGTCAACCAGGGGCTGTGTTGCAGCCGATCTTCCAGCTCGTGATAGAACCCGTAGTAGGCGCTCAACAGGCGCTTATAGCGTTCGAGATCGAGGGTGTCGCAGAAGAACGGCAGGCGTTTTTCAAGGGCGACATGAAGTGTTTGAGTGCCAGAACGCAGCGCGTTCAGAGCGGGCGATACCGCTGATAAAGTTTGGTCTTGTGGCATGCCTTGTAAGAGGGCTCCCTGTGTGCGCGAGAAGTCGACGCTCAAGATTGTAGGAGCTCATGGCATTAAAAAAGTGCAATTAATTTGCCGCTACAGGGCTCGGGAGGACCCGTTCAGCGTGGCGGTTTCGTTCATGTACCACTGGCGTGCAGGGTCGCTTTCAACCCTCAGCAGGGTGCGGAAATGGGTCCAGCTCAATTCGGTACGCACTGCGTTCCAAATTGGAAATGCCTGATAGAACAAGCGCATATACCGCAAATTTGAAGCATCTAAGCCTTTCCCGAATTCAGGCCGTCAGGGCCTTGGCCAGCGTGGCAGGAGTTGCTTGCCAAACTCGGCCCGTGCCGCACATTGACCGGAGGGGTCAATGAGAATGTCACTGCCATTTTGTATTAGCAGTTGGTTTTTTGCGTGAAGCGTCTTAAATATAACGATGAAAACTACCGGTCCTATGTGAGGTGCTCATGCTCGAATTACGCCCCAGTTGCGAATGCTGTGATTGCGACCTGCCTCCTGATTCGGCACAAGCGCGGATTTGCTCATTTGAGTGCACCTTTTGTGCAACGTGCACGGAGCAGCATTTGGGAGGGCTGTGCCCCAATTGCGGCGGGGAGTTGATGGTGCGTCCGCGCAGGCCGGCCAACAAGCTGGCAAACAATCCGCCGTCCAGCGAGCGTGTGTTCAAGCCTGAAGGCTGTGCTGCGCGTTGATTGTCTAAAATCACTGTATCTGACCAACAGGCAAATTGAGTCGCCTGCATCGCGGGCAAGCCGCTACCACAGGTTTTCCAATGCCCACACAACAGGGTGCTTGCTGGGGCTTCGTGGGAGCGGGCTTGCTCGCGATACAGGCGGTGCGGTCTTTCAGGGGGTGTTACTGATCACCTTTCCCGGCACATCCGTCGCCAATTCCCCTCGTTGCAACCACTGCAGGGCAATCGGCCATAAGCTGCTTTGAAAGCGGCTGTGAAAAAACGCGAAATGGCCGATGGCTGTTTCGCCGATGTCTTGCGGCTGGATGCGCAGATGCGTGCGCGAGCTGGCGCTGAAGTAACCCAGCAAGCGCTCGATGGCGGCTACGGTGCCGAAGGGATCGTCACTCAGGCTGATGGCGAGGGTTTTGGCGGTAACGGAGCCAAAGGGCAGGGCTGCGAAGTTGCGCGCGCTGGGGAGGTTTTCGTAGCGTGTGCTCAAGGCGCTCCAGTCCTTGACCACGCCCGACGGGGTGTCTTCTAGCCAGCCCAGGCGCTTGCCAGGGAAATAACCGCACACGCGGGTCAGCAATGGCATGACCCCGTGCCACTTGGCGAGCATCTGCCAGCGCTGTGCCGGCGCGTAGTCGCGCCAGTGAGCAAATTGCGCACCCACAGTCACCAGATGGCGAATAGCCTGCCCAGAAGCCATCAGGCCCGCTGCACAGCCGCCAAAGCTGTGGCCGACAACATCGATCGGCTGGCCGGGGTGTTCACGCTGTGCACGCTTGAGGAGGGCTTCAGCGTCCAGCGCGCCCCAGTCCGACCACGTGGCTTCAAAACCGCGCAACGATCCGCTGCGCGAGGCGCCAATGCCGCGATAGTCGAACAGCATCACGTCCAGGCCGTGGTTGAACAGGTAGTGGGCAAACCGCGAGTAGTACAAGCAGCGCACCGAGGTGGCGGCGTTGATGATCACCACTGCGCGTGAAGGGTCTGGCGTGGGTTGGCGCCACTCGAAACCGCCCAGCAGGTAACCGTCAGCAGCAGGCTCGGTAAACGCCTGGCTGACAGGTTCGAGCAGGGCTGCTGTCAGTGCGCGCTCCGGGCGTTGCGCTCGGTCAGCAGGCGCGAGGCTTCGACGTAGGCTTTCTGGAATGCTGGCGTTTCGATCCAGGCCACGGCGCTGTCTTCGTCATCGCCATAGACGGCAATGCGGTACTCAATCAGCAGGCCCATCAGGAAGTCAGTGGCAGGTTCTTCTTCCTCTTCCGAAATCACCAGTTCCAGTACCGGGTATTGCAGGAACACGGTGCACATCGTTTGCAGGCTGGTGGCCTCGGCGGCTTTCATGGCCTGGAACAAATCGTCGTAATCGGCGGGGTCAAAGCCGTTGTCGAGGATGTCCTGGAAGTTGAACGTGCTGAGGTCGATTTTTACGTCATCGAACGGATTGTCGATCAGTGTGCCAGCCGAAGCTTTGCCCGGTTTGCCTATGCGGTTCTGCTTGGCTTTGGTCTTGGCCCGCTGCGCGTGCTTTTGCTGTTTCTTTGGCGTTGCCATGAACGTGTGTCCTTTACGGGCTAAGGGGGTATTGAACCTCAGGTTTTGGGGATCACCAAGCGAGGATCATGGATTGAGCCAATTATCGGATGTGAAACCGGGCCAGCCGGGAACCTATCTCACCCGGTTCGCTCACATGTCAGACAACAAGCCGAACGTGTGGAATGCACCGAATTATGAAAATCACCTCACTGACCTTCCTGTGTCTGACCGCTTTTGCCGTGCAAGCGCACGCTTCCAGCTCCGATGCGTGGGCGACCTACGACAAGGACGTACTCGCCCGCTGCACCCACGCAAGCACCCTGAAAAAGGCGACCCCCATCGGCGCTCCTGCCCAGTTTGATGATCGGGTGGGCTACACCGCGATTCTGCTGCAGGGTCAATACCCGCAGAAACACATGAAAGGCCAGCGTGGCACTGAACTTTGCCTCTTCAACAAACAGTCCAAAGTGGCCTACGTGACCGAATGGGACTCGATCCGACCCGCCGGGAAGCCTCAGTAATGAGGGGCTGGGGTCAAGGCAAGGACGCAGTCATGGGTGAACGAACCCGGGCGCGTAGCTAAATCGCGGCCAAAAAAAAACCCGCACCAGGCGGGTTTTCTTTGTTTTGAAGTGATGTAAGCACCACATCAAAACTGAATGTGGTGCCCAGAGACGGAATCGAACCGCCGACACGGGGATTTTCAATCCCCTGCTCTACCGACTGAGCTATCTGGGCAACGGGGCGCATTAGAAGCCTTTTTCGATAACCCGTCAAACATTTTTTGAAAAATATTTAATTATTACCGTCGCTTACGGACCGAGCCCCGTAAAACCGGGGGTTATTCGGTCGGCGGAACGTAGCCTTCAGCTTGTGCATATTCTTCACCGCTGAAGAATTTATCCATTTCGCCCTGCAAATATTTTCGATCTTCAGCGTTCATCATGTTCAAGCGCTTTTCGTTGATCAGCAAAGTCTGGTGTTTTTGCCAGTCAGCCCAGGCCTTGGCCGAAACATGATCAAAAATGTCCTGGCCTTTGGCGCCCGGAAACGGAGCGCGCTCAAGGGCAGGCAGTTCTTCTTTGTATTTGCGGCAGATGATGGTGCGGGTCATGAGGACTCTCCAGCGTTCAATAGGTCGGCTGCGCGTTTGAGCAGCTTCTTGACCGGGGCAGCAAGGCCCAGGCGCGGCGGGGTGGCGAGGTTATACCAGAGCCAGTCGGCCTCGGCCACGTGATGGTCGGACTCCTTGACGTGGATCAGCCAGGGTTCGATGGCCAGTTGAAAATGGCTAAAGGTATGGGTCAGGCCCGCCAGTGGGTGCTGCGCGCCCAGGGTCAGTGAATGTTGCAGCGCCAAATGCTCGATATCTTGAAGGTCATCGAGTTCGGGCAGGCTCCACAGTCCCCCCCACAAACCGCTCGACGGGCGACGATAAAGCAGGATCGCCCCATCGGCGTTCGCCAGCATCGGCATCAAGGTGCGCTTCAGCGGGACGGTTTTGCGCGGCTTGGGGATCGGGTAGCGCGTCTCAAGCCCCAGCAAGTGTGCCTGGCAGCCGCTTTCGAGCGGGCACAGCAAGCAACTCGGTTTGCTGCGGGTGCAGAGTGTGGCGCCCATGTCCATCATGGCCTGGGTGTAGGCGTTCACGCGATCGTGGGGAGTAAAGCGCTCGGCGGTGGCCCACAGCTGTTTGGCGACCTTGGGCTCGCCGGGGTAGCCCTCTTGCGCCGTATAGCGCGCAAGCACCCGCTTGACGTTGCCGTCGAGGATCGGCGCCCGCAGGCCCATGCTCAGGCTGGCAATCGCTCCGGCGGTGGACAAGCCGATGCCGGGCAGTTCAACCAGCTTTTCAACGTCGCGGGGGAATTCGCCGCCATGTTCGGCGACAACGATTTTGGCGGTCTTTTGCAAGTTGCGCGCACGGGTGTAATAGCCAAGGCCGGTCCACAGGTGCAGCACTTCGTCTTCCGGGGCTGCAGCCAGTGCCTGGACCGTTGGCAATGAGGCCATGAAGCGGTCGAAGTAGTTCAGCACGGTGCTGACCTGGGTTTGCTGCAACATGATTTCCGAGACCCACACCCGATACGGCGTGATGCCCTGTTGCCAGGGCAGGTCATGGCGGCCGTGGTGGTCATACCAGTCCAGTACCGCCGTTGAAAATTGCTCGTTTCTCATCGGTTGAACAGCCCCTTGAGGGCGTTTTTGAGTTCAGGGCTGACTCTGTCACCGAGTTTTTCTTCAAGCTTTTCGCTGAGTTTGTTACCCGCCACTTTGGCGGCGACCTTGCCCAGGCCTTCTTTATCCAGGCGGCAAGCCTTGGCGCCCAGTTCCAGCGGGCCACGGCAGCGCAATGGCAGCTCGATGCCGACAAAGTTCTTGCCGACCTGGCAGGCCGGGTCCGGCATGGCGCGGGTGTCGCCTTCGATGATGATGCCGATGCGGTAGTCCATGCCCAGAACGCGCAGGTCAATGTCGCCATCGCCTTTTACGCTCAGGCCGGGCATGCGCACGACCATGTCCGGGTTGCTGGCTACGCCGTTACGGAACACCAGGCTGCCCTTGAGCTCCTTGAACGGTGTGTCTTTGCCCAGCGGTGCGCCACTCAGGGTTTTGCGATTAAGGGTGGAGATACCTTTGCACAATTGCTGTTCGAGGTTGGCATTGAGCAGTACGCCGTCATTGAGCACAAAGTTGGCCGTGCCGTTGAGGCTCGAAATCAGCGCGCTCTGGCTGTTGCCGCTGCCCGTGACGTTGCTGTTGAGGGTCAGCAGGCCGGTCACAGGTGGTTTTTGACCCTGGCTCTGCAGGATTTTTTCAACCGGGACATTGGTGATGCGGGTCTGCAGTTTGATCACCGGCAGTATCGGTTGTACGTCCAGGCTGCCGTTGGCTGCAAAGCTGCCTTTGTAGAGATTGCCGCTCAGGTTTTCGAGGGTCAGCACGCCAGCCTTGCTGTTGGCCTTGAGCGCGGCATTCTGGATGGGCAGTTTGCTGAGGGTCAGTTGGCCAAAACTGATGTCGGCATTGAGGTCCAGGGTCTGGAGGCGAGCCACTGGAATGATTTTGGTCGTGCTCCAGCCGCTTTTGGTCGGTGCGTCCGGCAGGGGTGTATCGCCCGATGCGGCCAGTGCGTTGGCTTCGCCGCCCTGTACTTCAGTCTTGCGGGCGACACTGGCGCTATTGGCTTCGGCTGACGGTGGCGGCATGTAGCGATCAGCGTCGAACGTGTCGCCTTTGAGCTGAATGCGAACGGCCTGTTTGGCGAAGTCCTCAATGGCGATGAGCCCGGTGAAGGTGCTGTCATCGACTTTCAGGTTGAGTTCGTCAAAGGTCACGCTGGTCGGTGTGCCTGACAGGCGGCTGACCAGTTCGACTTTGCTCAGGCTTTCGGGAGCCATCGCAGGCAGCGGGTGCCCGATGCTGTCGAGGAATCTGGCCAGGTCAAGCTGGGCGATGGACAGGCCGCCGCTGATTTGCGGGTTGTCGCTCAGGTTGTTGACCTTGAGTTCACCCAAAGCCCGAAGTTGGTTGGCTGATAGCTTCAGGCTGCTCCATTCGGCGACGTTCGCCGCCAGATCAACCAGAATTTGCCCTTGCGCGGCAAACGTCATGGTTTTGCCTTGCAGCGGCTCACCCGAGGCTTCGCCCGTGACTTTCATGTCTTCAAACTGATAGCGCTTGAGTACGCGGTCAAAACGCAACTTGCCGTCGACTTCGGTCTTGACCCGCATCACGGGCTGGTTGGAGCCCAGGAAGGCGGTCAGTTTGACCGGGATGCTGGTGGCTTCGTGAACCGGGCCGGTGCTGAGCTGGATGCTCTCAGCGCTGAATTGTTTGCCGCTTTGCTCGTCGTTGTACTCAACCCGTGCATTGTTCACGGTCAGGCTGTCGATATCGAGCTTGAGCGGCTGGCTGACGCTTTCGGGCTTGCTGGCCGGGGCGGGCTCAGTGCTGGCGGTTGCGGCGGTGTCAGGGGTCGTTGCTGGCTTGCCGATATCCTGCCAGTTGCCGTGACCGTCCTTGTTGCGGGTCAGGCGCAGGTTCAGGCCTTCGACACGCACATCGCTCATTTGCACTTCTTTGCGCAACAGCGGCAGCACGCGCACGGACAAACCGAGCATTTGCAGATCGGCGAAAGGCTGGGCAGGCGCAGCCAGGGTTGCCACGGTGGCGTCGTGCAGCTCCAGACCTAGCCAGGGGAAGAGGCTCCAGCCGATGTCGCCATTGAGGGTTAGCTCAATGTGGGCTTTGTCACGGGCTATCTGGCGGATCTCGTCTTTATAGTCGTTGGGATCGAACAGATGGCTGAGGGCAAAGCCCAGGGCCACGATGATCAGCAACAATCCGAGAAGCACCAGACCCAGGATTTTGCCGAACGCTTTCATGGGCGAGTCCTTGTAAGTCTGAATGAAGGTGAGTTTTTAATTTAGCCGCAGAGTATAGCGCCACGAGCAGATGGACTGGGCGCCGATAGTGGCGGATCAGTGGGTCGGATAAAGACCGCATCAGGTTAGGCCCTGACCGGCGTTCAAGTGGTAATCTTCGCCTGTTTTCCGGGCCTTCTGCGGCGTAATGCCACATCTCGATCCAATAAGAACGACTGTTCGCCGCAAGGCGCCAAAGTCAGGGGTCGAGCGTGCCCGCAAACGACTTCATTAACTGGGGGAAACACTCATGAGTACCAGCACCGCTGCGGGCAGTCCTGCTTCACAGCCTGCGTTCCTGTCCAAGGAGCGCATCATCGCAAAACCCGGCTTCAACCGTTGGCTGGTCCCGCCAGCCGCATTGGCCATCCACTTGTGCATCGGCATGGCCTATGGCTTTTCGGTGTTCTGGTTGCCGCTGTCCAAAGCCCTGGGCGTGACCGCTCCCGTAGCGTGTGCGCCGGACATGAGTTTTATCGCACAAGTATTTTCGTCGCAATGCGACTGGCCGATTTCGATGCTCGGCTGGATCTACACCCTGTTTTTCATCTTCCTCGGTTGCTCGGCAGCCGTATGGGGTGGCTGGCTTGAACATGCCGGGCCGCGCAAGGCCGGTGTGGTGTCGGCGCTGTGCTGGTGTGGTGGCTTGCTGATTTCCGCGCTGGGGATTTATACCCACCAGATCTGGCTGATGTGGCTGGGTTCGGGGGTCATTGGCGGTATTGGCCTGGGGTTGGGTTATATCTCGCCGGTGTCGACGCTAATCAAGTGGTTTCCGGACAAGCGTGGCATGGCCACGGGCATGGCGATCATGGGGTTTGGTGGCGGTGCAATGGTGGGCGCACCCCTGGCGGCAGCGCTGATGAACCATTTTGCCGGGCCTGACGGCGTGGGCGTGTGGCAGAGCTTCGTGGCAATGGCGGCGATCTACTTCGTCTTCATGATCGGCGGTGCCTTGTCGTACCGCGTTCCGCCCACCGGCTGGAAGCCTGAGGGCTGGAAAGCTCCCGCGAAAAAGGCGGCCAACGCGATGATCACCCAGCGCCATGTGCACGTCAGCGTGGCCTGGAAAACACCGCAGTTCGCCCTGGTGTGGCTGGTGCTGTGCCTGAACGTTTCGGCCGGTATCGGTATCCTGGGCATGGCTTCGCCATTGTTGCAGGAAGTATTCGCAGGCAAGTTGTTGGGCAATGACCTGACATTCAGCCAGCTGGATGCTGGGCAGTTGGCGCAAATTGCGGCGATTGCGGCGGGCTTCACCGGTTTGTTGAGCCTGTTCAACATTGGCGGGCGATTCTTCTGGGCCTCGTTCTCGGATTACCTGGGGCGCAAAAACACCTACTTTGTGTTCTTCGCACTGGGGTTTGCGCTGTACGCGATGATCCCGAACCTCGGTCATCTGGGTAACGTTTCGCTGTTTGTGGCAGCGTTCTGCATCATCTTGTCGATGTACGGCGGCGGTTTTGCCACGGTGCCGGCGTATCTGGCAGACCTGTTCGGCACGCAAATGGTCGGTGCGATCCACGGACGCCTGCTGACGGCCTGGGCGGCCGCGGGCGTGCTGGGGCCGGTGTTGGTCAACTATCTGCGCGAGTATCAGTTGAGCATCGGGGTTGAGCGTGCGGCAGCGTATGACATCACCCTGTACATCCTCGCAGGGCTGCTGGTGCTGGGCTTTATCTGCAACTTGCTGGTGCGTCCGGTGGCAGACAAATACTTCATGACCGACGCTGAACTGGCTGCTGAGCAGGCGCTGGGCCATGACAAGGGTGCGGATGCCAGCACTTCGCTTGAGTGGAAAGCGGCACCGGGTAGCCAGCCATTGGTTATCGCGGCCTGGCTGGCCGTGGGCATTCCTTTGTTGTGGGGTGTTTGGGTGACGGTGCAGAAGACGGCGGTGTTGTTTAACTGATTGATGTGTTGAATCTGCGCTGACGCCATCGCGAGCAAGCCCGCTCCCACAGACTGATTACGGTTGTGTGGGAGCGGGCTTGCTCGCGATTCAGGCAGCGCGGGCTGTGAGTCAGCGCGCATTACGTCAGCCTCTCACCCCAAAATGTTTTTGTTTGCCAGACCCGTGCCTATAATGGCCACCTTTTTCGCCCAATGATTTTGCGGAGCTGGTGATGGCCGAACGTAAGGCGTCAGTCGAGCGCGATACTCTGGAAACCCAGATTAAAGCCTCGATCAACTTGGATGGTACCGGTAAGGCCCGATTTGATATCGGTGTTCCTTTTCTTGAGCACATGCTCGACCAGATCGCCCGACATGGGTTGATCGACCTGGACATCGAGTGCAAAGGCGACCTGCATATCGACGATCACCATACCGTCGAGGATGTTGGCATTACCCTGGGTAAAGCCTTCAGCGAAGCAGTCGGCGATAAAAAAGGCATGACTCGCTACGGTCACGCTTATGTCCCGCTGGATGAAGCGCTGTCACGTGTGGTCATCGACTTTTCCGGTCGTCCCGGCCTGCAAATGCATGTTCCCTTCACCCGCGCCACCGTCGGCGGCTTCGACGTTGATCTGTTCCAGGAGTTCTTTCAGGGCTTCGTGAACCACGCCAACGTCAGCCTGCACATCGACAACCTGCGCGGCACCAACACCCACCACCAGATCGAAACCGTGTTCAAGGCTTTTGGCCGCGCGTTGCGCATGGCCGTTGCGCTGGATGAGCGCATGGCCGGGCAAATGCCTTCTACCAAGGGCGTGCTCTGATGCAGACAGTGGCGGTTATCGATTACGGCATGGGTAACTTGCACTCGGTGGCCAAGGCGCTTGAGCATGTGGGCGCCGGTCGAGTGCTGATTACCAGCGACGCCAACGTGATTCGCGAAGCCGACCGCGTGGTATTTCCGGGTGTGGGCGCAATTCGCGACTGCATGGCGGAAATCCGTCGCTTGGGTTTTGACTCGCTGGTGCGTGAAGTCAGCCAGGATCGTCCGTTCCTCGGCATTTGCGTGGGCATGCAAGCCTTGCTCGACAGCAGTGAAGAGAACGGCGGCGTTGACTGCATTGGCCTGTTCCCGGGTGCCGTGAAGTTCTTCGGCAAGGACCTGCACGAAGACGGCGAGCACCTCAAGGTGCCGCACATGGGCTGGAACGAGGTGCAACAAAAAGTGGATCACCCGCTGTGGCACGGCATCCCCGACCTGGCGCGTTTTTACTTTGTACACAGCTACTACATTGCGGCGGGCAATCCCCGCCAGGTAGTCGGTGGCGGGCATTACGGCGTCGATTTCGCCGCAGCGCTGGCTGAGGGCTCGCGCTTCGCGGTGCAGTTCCACCCGGAAAAAAGCCATACCCACGGCTTGCAGCTGCTGGAAAACTTCGCGGCCTGGGATGGTCGCTGGTAATGGCGCCTCGCAAGAAGCCGCCGATTCTCACGCTCACCCCCGAGCAAGAGAACGAAGCCAACAGCAAGATCAAACGCTTTATGGAAGACCGCTTCGAGCTGGACCTGGGTTCGTTCGAAGCGGCTGAAATCCTTGAGCTGTTCACCCGCGAAATCGCGCCGCATTACTACAATCGCGCGATTTTCGATGTGCAAACGCACCTCAAAGAGAGGTTCGAGAGCATCGAAAGCGACGTGTGGGCGCTCGAGAAGAACTGATTTCCGAGTCTCAGACTCCCGAATTTGAAGGTTTGCCACATGCTGATTATTCCCGCTATCGATCTTAAAGACGGTGCTTGTGTACGCCTGCGTCAGGGCCGTATGGAAGATTCCACGGTGTTCTCCGATGACCCGGTGGCCATGGCCGCCAAATGGGTAGAAGGCGGTTGCCGCCGTCTGCACCTGGTCGACCTGAACGGTGCATTCGAAGGCCAGCCGGTCAACGGTGACGTGGTGACGGCCATTGCCCGCTTGTACCCGCAGTTGCCGATCCAGATCGGCGGCGGCATTCGCTCCCTGGAAACCATCGAGCACTACGTCAAGGCAGGCGTGAGCTACGTGATTCTGGGCACCAAGGCAGTCAAGAACCCTGAGTTCGTGGCCGAGGCGTGCCGTGCGTTCCCGGGCAAGATCATTGTCGGCATGGATGCCAAAGACGGCTTCGTGGCCACCGACGGCTGGGCTGAAGTCAGCACCGTGCAGGTCATCGACCTGGCCAAGCGTTTCGAAGCGGACGGCGTGTCGGCCATCGTTTATACCGACATCGCCAAAGACGGCATGATGCAGGGCTGTAACGTCAGCTACACCGCTGCATTGGCCGCTGCTACCAGCATCCCGGTCATCGCCTCGGGCGGTATTCACAATCTGGGTGATATCAAGGCCCTGATGGATGCCAAGGCTCCGGGCATCGTGGGTGCCATTACGGGTCGTGCAATCTATGAAGGCACGCTGGATGTGGCTGAGGCGCAAGCCTTCTGCGACAGCTACAAGGCCTGAGGAGAGACCCATGGCGCTGGCCAAACGCATCATCCCTTGCCTGGACGTGGATAACGGCCGGGTTGTAAAGGGCGTCAAGTTCGAGAACATTCGCGATGCTGGCGACCCGGTAGAAATCGCCCGTCGTTACGACGAGCAGGGTGCTGACGAGATTACCTTTCTCGACATCACCGCCAGCGTCGATGGCCGCGACACCACGCTGCATACCGTTGAGCGCATGGCCAGCCAGGTGTTCATTCCGCTGACCGTGGGCGGTGGCGTGCGCTGCATCCAGGACATTCGCAACCTGCTCAATGCCGGTGCGGACAAAGTCTCGATCAATACCGCAGCGGTGTTCAACCCGGAGTTTGTGGGCGAAGCGGCGCAGCATTTTGGTTCGCAATGCATTGTGGTCGCGATTGATGCGAAGAAAGTCTCTCAGCCGGGCGAAACCCCGCGCTGGGAAATTTTCACCCACGGCGGGCGCAAGCCTACCGGGCTCGATGCAGTCGAATGGGCCATGAAGATGGAAGGCCTGGGCGCTGGCGAGATCCTGCTGACCAGCATGGACCAGGACGGCATGAAAAACGGTTTTGACCTGGGCGTGACACGTGCCATCAGTGATGCGCTGGGTATTCCGGTGATCGCCTCGGGCGGCGTTGGCAACCTGCAGCATCTGGCCGACGGTATCCTTGAAGGTCACGCCAGTGCGGTGCTGGCGGCGAGTATTTTCCACTTTGGTGAATACACGGTGCCAGAGGCCAAGGCATACATGGCCGAGCGCGGGATCGTGGTTCGCTAAACCCAAAGGCTACTGGACAGCATGGCGTGCCCACGGCACTCTTGAGCACGCCATGGATTTAGGTCGCCAGTCATGTTTAAACGCTTTTTGCTCGTTCTCGCCGGTTCCACTCTGTGGCTGGCGAGTACCGCTTCTGCGGCTGATGCGTCGCACTCTTCGATCGTGCTGCTGACTGAAAACTTCCCGCCATACAACATGGCAAAAAACGGCAAAAACTTTGCGCAAAACGAAAATATTGAAGGCATCGCCGTCGATATTCTGCGTGAAACCTTCAAACGTGCCGGTATCCCCTACAGCATGACCCTGCGTTTCCCTTGGGAGCGTATCTACCACCTTGCCCTCGAAAACCCCGGATACGGCGTGTTTGTCACAGCGCGCGTGCCCGAGCGTGAACAGCTCTTCAAGTGGGTCGGCCCGCTTGGCCCGGATGACTGGGTGTTGCTGGCGCGAGGGGACAGCCCGATTACCCTGACCTCGCTTGAGCAGGCTCGCCAGTACAGAGTGGGTGCTTACAAAGGTGACGCCATTGCCTTGTCCCTTGAGAAGCAGGGGTTGGCGCCGGTGATTGTGTTGCGCGATCAGGACAACGCCAAAAAGCTGCAGGCCGGGCAAATCGACCTGTGGGCCACAGGTGCTCCGGCAGGGCAATTCCTGGCGCGTCAGGTAGGCATTTCAGGGTTCAAGACGGTGTTGCGCTTCAATCAGGCCGAGCTGTTTCTGGCGTTGAACAAAGACGTGCCGGACGAGGTGGTGATCAAGCTGCAGAAGGCGCTGGATGAGTTAAGGGCTGAAGGCGTGGTTGAGAAGATCCGCGCGAAATATCTCTAGTCCGCACCCTAATCCCTTCGGCAGCTGCTACGTAATTGATGTGCAGTGCGGGCTTCAGCGATAAACCCCGTCCTTCCCGTGCCCGGCCATGGCCTTGTTGCTGCGTACGCCGATCATTTGCCGGATGTCGATCCAGTCAATTCCCTGGGCCTTGAGCTTGGGCAGTTCACGTTCAAGCACGGCAAGGGTTTGCGGATAAGGGTGGCCGATCATCACCGCCGAGCCTTGTTTGTGGGCCAGTTTGATGGCGGTTTCCAGTTGCGTGGTGATGGCTTGCTCGGTACGGACATCATCGAGAAAAACATCACGGGACACGCTGGCCAGCCCGATTTTCTGCGCCTCGGCTGCCGCAACGGTCTGCGCGCTGGTGCGACTGTCGACAAAGAATTTGTGGCGTTGCTGCAAGTTGCCCATCAACCAGGCCATCGCTTGCGGTTGTGAGGTCATGCGGCTGCCCATGTGGTTGTTGATGCCACTGGTGTAGGGCACGGCCTTGAACGCGGCGTTGAGGCGCTTTTCAAGTTCGTCGACAGGCAGGTCCGGGTGCCAGGCAAAGGGCCCGGTGGCCGGGTCCATGGGCATGTGCAAAATGACGATTTTGCCGGCCTTGTAGGCCTCGCGGGCAAATTCTGCCGCATGGGGGGTGTCAGGCATCACGGCCGCAGTGACCGGGCCGGGCAAGGCCAGCACGCGGCGATCCCGTGGCAGGTTTTGCCCCAGGTCATCGATGATCAGGCTCAGGTAAGCCTTGTGCGGCGCGGCTTGCTGGCTGGCCGGTGTCCCATGGGCGACACCGGCCAGGCAGCAGAGCAGGGCGAAGGCTAGAGAAAGACGCACCTCAATTGCCGCGTGTAATGCTCAAACCCTTGAGCAGGCTCAGAGCCTGGCTCAGTTGGAAGTCATCATCCTGCGGCATTGGCTTGGCTTTGGGGTTGGAGCCGGAGGGTTTGTCGGCGCCGCCATTGCCATTGCCAAGGTGACCTTGCAGGTCGGCTTCCTTGTAGTACTCGGTGTCTTGTTCGCGAGTGATCTTGGCGCGGCTGACTTCAATGTCCGGGACAATGCCCTGGGCCTGGATCGAGCGTCCGTTCGGGGTGAAGTACAGCGCCGTGGTGATTTTCAGCGCGCGGTCGTTGTTCAGTGGCAGCACGGTTTGCACCGAGCCTTTACCGAAGCTGGTGGTGCCCATGACCACGCCGCGTTTCTGATCTTGCAGGGCGCCGGCGACGATTTCCGATGCCGAAGCGCTGCCGCCGTTGATCAACACCACCAATGGAACGCCTTCGCTCAGGTCCTTGCCGGTGGCCGAGAAGCGCAGCTCCGAGTTCGCGATGCGGCCCTTGGTATAGACGATCAGGCCTTTGGTGATGAAGTGATCGACCACTTCAACCGCCGATTGCAGCACGCCACCCGGGTTGTTGCGCAGGTCGAGGATGATGCCCTTGAGTCGCTTGTTGCCGTTTTCCCTGCGCAGTTTGGACAGCGCCGAGGCCACTTCTTCGCCGGTCTTGACCTGGAACTGGGTGATACGGATGTAGCCGTAACCATCTTCCAGCAGTTGGGCCTTGACGCTCTTGACCTGGATATTGGCCCGGGTCAGGGTCACGTCAAACGGCGTGCCGCCATTGCGCACCAGGGTCAGGGTGATTTTCTGACCGATCTTGCCGCGCATTTTATCAACGGCTTCGGTCATGCTCAGGCCGCGTGTGGGCTGGCCATTGATCTTGACGATAAAGTCGCCCGCCTGAATGCCGGCCTTGCTGGCAGGGGTGTCGTCGATCGGTGAGACGATCTTGATGTTGCCGTCTTCGGTGCCGACTTCGATACCCAGCCCGCCGAATTCGCCGCTGGTGCTTTCCTGCAGTTCGGCGAAATCTTCGGGGCCAAGGTACGCAGAGTGCGGGTCAAGGTTGCTGAGCATGCCTTTGATGGCATTCTCCAGCAGGGTTTTGTCGTCCACCGGCTCAACATATGCAGCCTTGATCCGATCCATGACCTCGGCAAATGTACGCAGCTCCTCCAGAGGCAGAGGCGCCTTGGCGCTGGCAGCGGCGCCGGCTGGCGCGATGGTTGGCTCGGCAGCAAATGCCATTGGCGAGCCGATCACCAGGGCGATCGTCAGGGCCAGCGAGTTGAGGCGGGACAAATGCGGCATGTTGAGCGAACTCCTACGTATTAAAGGTGATGGACTCATCCCTGAGTGCGACACCATTGTGCAGGGTCGCTTGGGCGGCCCTGCTGACGAATAGCGAAATACAGTGCTGGTGTGGCTTGCCCGCCGCTGTTGCCCACGGTGGAGATCACTTCGCCAGCTTTAACGATGTCTCCGGCAGACTTGAGCAGCGTCTGATTGTGGCCGTACAGGCTTAAGTAACCATTACCGTGGTCCAGAATGACCAGCTGGCCTGCGCCGCGCAGCCAGTCGGCAAACACCACGCGACCACCGTGAACCGCGTGCACCTGGCTGCCGGCACTGGCGCTGATCATTACGCCGTCCCACTTGGTGCGCGAATCATCGCCACGGGTTTCACCGAAGCGTGCCAGCAATCGACCATCAACTGGCCATGGAAGTTTGCCCCGGGCCTGAGAAAAAACACCGCCGTAGGAAGCACCGGCACTGGACACCAATGCGCCCGGTGTTGACTGGACCGGTTTGCGCGGGGCGTCGGTGACCACCGATTCAGCCTCGCGCTGGCGTTTCTTCTCGGCTTCCTGCTGGGCGATCAAGGCTTTTTGTCGCGCCTGTTCGGCTTCGCGGGCCTGACGGGCGAGGGTTTCCTCGATGGTCTTGAGGACTTTAGCCAGATCGGCCTGATCCTGCTCGCGTGCCTGCAGTTTTTGATCGCGGTCCTTTACGTCGGTATTGAGCTTGGCCAGAACTTGCTGGCGCTCTGCGCGGACCTTGTCGAGTTCGGCGCGCTGGGTGTCCAGGCTGCTTTTCTGAGTCAGCAACTGAGCCTGTTGCAGATTGATATCGGCTTCGACATTGGCCAGTTGGCGCAGGGTTTCGTTGAAACCCTTGAGCTGCTCCAGGCGGGCCTGGCTCAGGTAATCGTAATAGGTGAGGGTTCGGGCGAACTTCTCGGGGTTTTGCTGGTTGAGCAGCATTTTCAGGTATTCCTGACGCCCGCCCTGATAGGCGGCGCGGGCCTGAATGGCGATCAGGCGTTGCTGTTCAAGTTTTGCGCTGTGGAGTTTTTTTTTCTCGCTATCTAGGCGCAGCAGCTCGCCTTCACTCTTTTTTAGTTCTTGTTGCAGGGTTTCTACCTGCTTCTCCAGCTTGCCGATTTCGGTTTCGGTGCCGCGCAGGTCTTTCTGCACGCCGGATTTTTCTTCCTGGAGCTTGCCCAGGAGCTTTTTCAGCTCGCTGATATCCTGACGCGTGGCGTCAAGCTGCTGTTGGGTTTGCGCGCGCTCGTCGGCAAACGCCGGTTGGAGCAGGCATGCGAGGGTCAGGGCTATAAGGGCGCGAAGCATGGGGCGGGCGACACCTGGGGAACGGGACGGCCTAGTATGCCCGCCCTCGTCACCTATAAGAAATGGATGAAGGTGAAATTGTAGCCGTTGATCCTGTGGGAGCGGACTTGCTCGCGATAGCATCACCACGCACTGCCTGATGCACCGCGTCGCCTGTATCGCGAGCAAGCCCGCTCCCACAGGCATTGCGTTGTTTTATGCGTCGACCAGAATCGATTTTCCGGTCATCTCTTGCGGCTGTGGCAGGCCCAGCAGTTTGAGCATGGTTGGCGCCACGTCGGCCAGCACGCCGCCTTCGCGAACCTTGAGCGCGCGCTTGCCGACGTAGATGAACGGGACAGGCTCGCAGGTGTGTGCGGTGTGAGCCTGGCCGGTGGTGTCATCTGACATCTGCTCCACGTTGCCGTGGTCAGCCGTGATCAGGGCTTCACCGCCGACTTTGTCCAGCGCCTGGACAATCCGGCCTACGCAGGCATCCAGGCACTCAACCGCTTTGACGGCTGCGTCGAAGACACCGCTGTGCCCGACCATGTCGCCGTTGGCGTAGTTGACTACGATCACGTCATAACGCTGGTTCTCGATGGCATCGACGATGTGGTCGGTGACTTCGGGAGCGCTCATTTCAGGCTGCAGGTCGTAGGTGGCGACTTTTGGCGATGGCACCAGAATCCGCTCTTCACCCGGGAACGGCTCTTCACGCCCGCCCGAAAAGAAGAAAGTGACGTGGGCGTATTTTTCGGTTTCGGCAATGCGCAGCTGGGTTTTGCCGTTTTTGGCCAGGTAATCGCCGAGCACGTTTTCCAGGCTGCCGGGGGCAAATGCGCTTGGCGCCGGGATGCTGGCCGCGTATTGGGTCAGCATCACAAAGCCGGCCAGTTTTGGCTGGCGGGTGCGCTCGAACGCGTTGAAGTCGTCTTCAACGAATACGCGGGTCAGTTCCCGGGCGCGGTCGGCACGGAAGTTCATGAAGACCACGGCGTCGCCGTCTTCAACCTTCACCGGCTCGCCCAGGGTGGTGGCTTTGACGAACTCGTCGCTTTCACCACGGGCGTAAGCGGCGTCCAGACCTTCCTGGGCGGTAGCGGCGTTGAACTCGCTCTTACCGTCGACGATCAGGTTGTAGGCCTGTTCTACGCGGTCCCAGCGATTGTCGCGGTCCATGGCGAAGTAACGGCCAATCAGACTGGCGATACGGCCTTTACCCAGGTCCTTGAAGGCTTCGTCCAGCAGCTCGATGGACGATGAAGCGCTTTTTGGCGGTGTGTCGCGGCCATCGAGGAAGGCGTGCAGGTAGATTTTTTCTGCGCCGCGTTTAAACGCCAGCTCGGCCATCGCGATCAGGTGGTCCTGATGGCTGTGAACGCCGCCATCCGACAACAGACCCAGAATATGCACGGCCTTGCCTGCGGCCACAGCCTTGTCGACGGCGGCGCAAAGGGTCGGGTTTTCAAAAAACTCGCCGTCACGGATCGATTTGGTGACGCGGGTGAAATCCTGATACACCACGCGGCCGGCGCCCAGGTTCATGTGGCCGACCTCGGAGTTGCCCATCTGGCCGTCTGGCAGACCGACATCCATGCCTGAACCTGAGATCAGGCCGTTCGGCATGCTCGCGCAAAGACGATCCAGCACCGGTTTCTTGGCCGAATAAACGGCGTTGTATTCGTGACTTTCACTGTGACCGAAGCCATCCAGGATGATCAGGACCAAAGGTTTAGGCGTGGTAGTCATAGATCCCACTCGTGGCTGGTTTATAAGAAGGTATGAAGAGGACGCGCAGTTTAAAGCGAAGTTCATGTGGCGTCACCGCCGGGCGGGGTTTGGCCGACCAAGGTGGCTGTGTATACTGGCCCACATTTTACGACCCTGGAACCTTCTGATGGTTGATCACCTGATTACATTTGCCACTGCTCACTACCTGCTTGTAGGCGCGTTTGTCATCCTGTTGGCGCTATTGATTGCTCACGAAATCAGCCGTGGCGGGCGCAGCATCAGCACTGGCGAACTGACCGGCCTGGTCAATCGCGACGAAGGTGTGGTGATTGATATTCGCCCGGTTAAAGACTTTGCCGCCGGCCACATCGTGGGTGCCCTGAACATCCCGCAAGACAAGCTGATGGCGCGCATTGCCGAGCTGGACAAGCACAAGGGCAAAACCATTATTCTGGTTGACGCTGCCGGTCAGCACTCGGGCTCCCACGCCCGTGAGCTGCTCAAGGCCGGTTACAACGCAGCCAAGCTGTCTGGCGGTATCTCCAGCTGGCGCGCTGACAACCTGCCAGTGGTGAAGTAAAGATGTCCAAGGTCATCGTTTACTCCAGCGACTACTGCCCTTACTGCATGCGAGCCAAGGCTCTGCTTGAGAACAAGGGCGTTGCCTTCGAAGAAATCAAGGTCGATGGCAAGCCACAGGTACGTGCCGAGATGGCTCAGAAGGCGGGTCGTACGTCGGTCCCGCAAATCTGGATTGGTGACAAGCATGTTGGCGGATGCGATGACCTGTTTGCTTTGGAGCGCGCAGGTAAATTGGATACGCTGCTGAACGTCTGACTCTCATTCTCTATAAGCCCCAAGATCAACAAGGATCTGTGATGACTGACCAACAGAACACCGCTGCTGTTAGCGATGAAGACACCGCTCCACAATTCTCCCTGCAGCGCATCTACGTGCGCGACCTGTCGTTCGAGGCCCCAAAAAGCCCGGCGATCTTCCGTCAGCAGTGGGAACCGAGCGTTGGTCTGGACCTGAACACCCGTCAAAAGCCGCTGGAAGGCGACTTCCACGAAGTGGTTCTGACCTTGTCGGTTACCGTGAAAAACGGTGACGAAGTGGCCTTTATCGCTGAAGTGCAACAGGCTGGCATCTTCCTGATCAAAAACCTTGATCCGGCGTCGATGAACCACACCCTTGGCGCGTTTTGCCCGAACATCCTGTTCCCGTATGCCCGTGAAACCCTGGACAGCCTGGTAACTCGCGGCTCGTTCCCTGCGTTGATGCTGGCTCCGGTGAACTTCGATGCCCTGTACGCGCAAGAATTGCAGCGCATGCAGGAAGAAGGCAGCCCGACTGTTCAATAAACAGCCGATGCCAAAAAAAAGCGCCTGAGGGCGCTTTTTTTGTGTGTGGGAGGTGTGTTTACTTGAAACCCAGCTGGCGCCAGGCTTCGTACACGGCAACCGCCACGGTGTTGGACAGGTTCAGGCTACGGCAGCCTTCGCGCATCGGCAGTCGCAGGCGGTGATCGCCGTCCAGCGCGTCGAGCACCTCTGGCGGCAAACCACGGCTTTCAGGACCGAACACAAAGGCATCGCCCTCGGCAAACTGCACGTCGTGAAAGGGCTTCGAACCTTTGGTGGTAAAGGCGAACAGGCGTGGATGCCCCAGGCTTTCAAGGCAACTGGCCAGGTCGGCATGACGCTTGAGCGGCGCATACTCGTGGTAGTCGAGGCCGGCGCGGCGCAAGCGCTTGTCGTCCAGCTCAAAACCAATAGGCTCGATCAAATGCAGGTGGCAGCCGCTGTTGGCGCACAGCCTGATAATGTTGCCGGTATTCGGCGGAATTTCTGGTTGAAAAAGGATGACGTGAAACATGCACGGCTCCGAACTTAAAGATGGGCAGCATTCTACGCCTGAAGAGGACCCGCGACCGAAACTATGGCCACGGGTTTTAGGTTCTTTGGCGATAGTCGGTGTGATGGTAGGGATGATGATCGGTCGTTTGACTGCGCCCACCCCGGTAGAACTGCAACAGGTGGACGTGCTGGCGAACGGGTTGGTGGTGTGGTTCAGCGATGAGCCCAAGCTGCATGGTGAGCTGGTTGATGGCACCCTGGGGGTGTTGTTCGATGCCAAGGGCAAGCCGCAAAACGGCCAGTTAATGCTCAACGGCAAGAATGTGAACTGGCGGGTGCGGGATACGGACGCTGGTTTGCTGCTGACGGTGGTGGCAGCCCGTGCCTTGCAAGGCGACTGGGCCGGTGCGCCGCAGGATGGGCGCTGGCGTTTGCAGGTGAACCTGCGCGAGTAATAAAAGAGGGAATTCCAGCCTGCCTGTACCGGGTTCCCCAAAAGCGGTGTGCGCGTTGATGCAACAGGCATCAAGGCTGCGGGTGTAAAAGTGGGGAGTCTTGACCTGCCTGTATCAAGGTCCCCTAAAGCGGTGTTGCTTGTAATAGGTATTGCAGGGCGCGTGCCAATTTTTGTTTTTCTGTAGAAATTGCCTGATGAAAACGCAAAAGCCCCGGAATCCGGGGCTTTTGCGCATAACGCTCTCGCTAGGCTGAAAGCATTGATCTAGAGCTGTGCACGATATTGGGGCGGGTTGCTTTTGAGTGGTGCGGTCAGATCGAGTGCCCCTCAGGCCTCGTCGCCATCATCCTCGTCGCCATCGATCTTCATGCCCAGTTCCTTGATCTTGCGGGTCAAGGTGTTGCGGCCCCAGCCCAGCAGCACGGCAGCGTCCCGACGACGGCCCGCAGTGTGCTTGAGTGCCGTCTCGATCATGATCCGCTCAAAGGTAGGCACCGCACTGTCGAGCAAGTTGGACTGACCACGGCCCAGTGCCTGATCCGCCCACTGGCGTAGCGCCTGCTCCCAGTTGGTGACTGGAGAGGTGTCTTGCTGCAGGTTCAGCAGCTCCGGCGGCAAGTCGCTGATGTGCACTTCGCGACCCGAAGCCATCACCGTGATCCAGCGACAGGTGTTTTCAAGCTGGCGAACGTTGCCTGGCCACGGCAGGTTCTTGAGGTACTGCTCGGTCTCGGCCTTCAGCAGCTTGGGTTCTACCGACAGCTCTTGTGCGGCGCTGCTCAGGAAGTGGCGGGCCAGGGTCGGGATGTCTTCGCGACGGTCCGACAGGCGCGGGATGTGGATGCGAATCACGTTCAGGCGGTGGAACAGGTCTTCGCGAAACTTGCCGGCCTGGACCAGGGTTTCGAGGTTCTGGTGGGTGGCGGCAATGATCCGCACATCAACCTTGACCGGGGTATGTCCGCCAACACGGTAGAACTCGCCATCGGCCAGAACCCGCAGCAGACGGGTTTGGGTATCGGCAGGCATGTCGCCGATTTCATCCAGGAACAGAGTCCCGCCATCGGCCTGTTCAAAGCGACCCCGGCGCAGGTTTGCAGCTCCGGTAAAGGCGCCTTTTTCGTGGCCGAACAGCTCGGACTCCATCAGGTCCTTGGGGATCGCTGCCATGTTCAACGCGATAAATGGCGACGCGGCACGTGGGCTGTGGCGGTGCAGGGCGTGGGCCACCAGCTCCTTGCCTGTGCCTGATTCGCCGTTGATCAGAACCGTGATGTTGGAATGGCTAAGGCGGCCAATGGCCCGAAACACCTCTTGCATCGCCGGCGCTTCGCCGATGATTTCAGGTGTTCTGGCCAGTGCCGGGGGGGCGGCCAGGCCTTGTTGTTCCTGGGCGTGCTGATTGGCACGCTTGACCAGTGACACGGCTTCATCGACGTCAAACGGCTTGGGCAGGTATTCGAATGCGCCACCTTGATAGGAGGCCACTGCGCTGTCCAGGTCGGAATGAGCGGTCATGATGATGACGGGCAGGCGCGGGTGCTGTTCGCGAATTTTGGCCAGCAAGTCCAGGCCGCTTGAGCCGGGCATGCGGATGTCCGAAATAATGACGTCGGGCTGCTGGCGAGCCAGACGGCTCATCACCCCATCGGCGCTGTCGAAACTTTGTGTGGTCATGCCTTCCTGTTGCAAGGCTTTTTCCAGGACCCAGCGGATAGAACGGTCGTCGTCGACGATCCACACGGTTTCACTTCGGCTCATGTCGATGCGGCTCCTTGTTCCAGTGGTAGAAAGATCGAGAAGAGTGTGTGGCCGGGGTGGCTTTCACACTCGATCAACCCCTGGTGCTGACTGATGATGTTCTGCGTGATGGAAAGGCCTAGCCCGGTGCCGTCTGGGCGCCCGCTGACCATCGGGAAGAACAGGGTGTCTTGCAGCTCGGCCGGAATGCCCGGCCCGTTGTCGATAATTTCGATTTTGGTGACCAGCCGGTGACGCACGTGGCCAATGGTGAACTGGCGCATGGCGCGGGTACGCAGGCTGATACGCCCCAGCCGCAGCTCGTTTTGGCTGCCGATGGCTTGCATCGCGTTGCGCACGATGTTGAGGACGGCCTGGATCATTTGTTCACGGTCGATCAGCAGGTCGGGCAGGCTCGGGTCATAGTCGCGCACCAATGTGATGCTGCCCTGAGTTTCGGCTTCAACCAGGCTGCACACTCGCTCCAGCACTTCGTGGACATTGGTCATGGACAGCGAAGGCAGCTTGTTGGAGCCCAGCATGCGGTCGACCAGATTACGCAGGCGGTCGGCTTCTTCGATGATCACGTTGGTGTAGTCACGCAGGTTTTCGTCCGGTAGCTGACGGGCCAGCAACTGAGCAGCCCCACGAATGCCGCCCAGAGGATTCTTGATCTCGTGGGCCATGCCGCGTACCAGCATCTTGCTGGTTTCCTGCTTGGACAGCTGGGCTTCTTCTTTGGTGATGCGCAGCAAACGGTCACGGGGGTGGACTTCGAGCAGCAGCATCGTGCCGCCATTGCTCAAGATGGGGGTTACGGCGTAATCCACCGTGAGGTTCTGGCCTGTCAGCGAGGTCAGCATGGCTTCGCGCTTGGTAAACGGATGCGCTTGCTCAACGGCCTGGCGTAGCGAATGCAGGGCCTCGGTGGACTCTGTAAAAAGCTCACTGATGAATTGCCCGTGACTGCGTTGACCGCTGATTGCCAACAGCATCTCTGCCGCCGGGTTCATGTACTCAAGGCGCAGATCGGCATTCAGTAACAGCGTGGCGGTGGTCAGGTTGTCGAGTAACAGTCGGTGCAGGGCGTCACTGATGGTCATGGGCCGATCCCGGATTGCGTGCGCGGGTGAGGCGCTGGTGCAATGAAAATGCAAAAACCAAACCAAGGCTCTGAAAAGAAGCATTAAACGCCTGAAATAGGCGCCTGAAACCTGTTCAGACAACGCAGCCGGGCGGTGTACAGGTGTTTTTGAACCAAATTGGGCTGGCTAATGCACGATCAAACTATAGTCGCACCAATATAGTGCAATTTTGATGAATGGATTCAGTTGCTCTGAAATGAGCCAGGGATGCCTGATTGGCGCGTTGAGGGTGGTGAGTCTGTGGCAGTCATTGTGTCGTCGCTGGCGAAGGCTGCGTTCGTCGCAAGGTCCTGCGGCCCTTGTCGCAGCCTGCGGCCAGCGGCTACAGGTTTGGTGTTGTCAGTGAGACAGTGCCATGCCAGGCGCGCCGGCATAGAACACGATCAGTTCAACGGGGGCCTTGCCGCTGATACCTCGATGGGAGGTGTTGACCACCTCGGGCAAAACCTGGCCAGGCTTGAGCGTGGTTTTGTGGATGCCGTCTTCGGTTTCGACCATCAGTTCGCCGGACACCAGGTAGGCGAGGTTGGGCATGGGGTGGCTGTGCCATTTCAGCGTGGTGTTGGCCGGGAGCGTGATCTTGACCACGGTGAATTCCGGCTTGGCGTCCGGATAGCGATAAGCCGCCCCATCCCAGGACTTGTCAGCCTTGAGCAACTGCTCGACCTTGACCTCGGTGGGGGTGTTTTTACAGCCCAGCAGTATCAGGCAGGCGCAAGTCAGGAACAGGGGTTTGAGGGCCATGAAAGGGTGCATGTCAGTCTCCGTTGGTTTGAGTGGCCTAAAGCTACCGATCACTCATCAAGGTGGCTGTCAGGTGCTGGCATGAATCCAGAGGCCCTGATCTTGTGCTTGCGTAAGACGTCGCCCACAAAAAAGCCTCCCGTAGGAGGCTTTTTCGAATCACGCCGCTTGCGCGGGCGTCACGGGATTAGCAGCTGTAGTACAGCTCGTATTCCAGTGGGTGTACGAAGGTACGAACCTGGATTTCTTCTTCGCTTTTCAGTGCGATGTAAGCGTCGATGAAGTCGTCGCTGAAAACGCCGCCTTTGGTCAGGAACGCACGACCTTTGTCCAGCTCTTCCAGGGCTTCTTTCAGGCTGCCGCAAACTTGTGGGATCTCTTTGGCCTCTTCAGGCGGCAGGTCATACAGGTTTTTGTCAGCTGCGTCGCCAGGGTGAGTCTTGTTCTGGATACCGTCCAGGCCAGCCATCATCAGTGCAGCGAAGCACAGGTACGGGTTGGCCGCTGGATCCGGGAAACGTGCTTCGATACGGCGAGCTTTAGGGCTGGACACGTAAGGAATACGGATCGAGGCGGAACGGTTGCGAGCCGAGTAGGCCAGCATTACCGGAGCTTCGAAACCTGGTACCAGACGCTTGTAGGAGTTGGTAGCCGGGTTGGTGAAGCCGTTCAGTGCCTTACCGTGCTTGATGATGCCGCCGATGAAGTACAGAGCGGTGTCGGACAGGCCGGCATAGCCTTCGCCTGCGAAGGTGTTCTTGCCATCTTTGGAGATGGACATGTGAACGTGCATACCCGAGCCATTGTCGCCGTACAGAGGCTTAGGCATGAAAGTAGCGGTACGGCCGTAGGCGTCTGCCACGTTGTGTACGCAGTATTTCAGGGTCTGAACTTCGTCAGCCTTTTTCACCAGGGTGTTGAACTGCACGCCGATTTCGTTCTGGCCGGCAGTTGCCACTTCGTGGTGGTGTACTTCGATAACCAGGCCCATTTCTTCCATGGCGTTGCACATGGAGGTACGGATTTCGTGGTCATGGTCGAACGGCGGAACTGGGAAGTAGCCACCTTTGACGCCTGGACGGTGGCCTTTGTTGCCGCCTTCCACGTCCTGGTCGGACATCCACGAACCTTGTTCGGAGTAGATCTTGAACATGGAGCCGGAGATATCGGACTTGAACTTCACTTGGTCGAAAATGAAGAACTCTGGCTCCGGGCCGACGAAAACGGTGTCGCCGATACCGGTGGACTTCAGGTATTCCTCGGCACGGGTAGCGATGGCGCGTGGGTCGCGGTCATAGCCTTGCATGGTCGAAGGTTCGATGATGTCGCACACCAGGATCAGCGTAGGCTGTTCGGTGAACGGGTCCAGAACGGCAGTGCTGTCGTCTGGCAGCAGGATCATGTCGGACGCTTCGATGCCTTTCCAGCCAGCAATGGAGGAGCCGTCGAACATTTTGCCGTCGGTGAAGAAGTTTTCATCCAGCGCATCACGAGCCGGCATGGTCACGTGGTGCTGAGTGCCTTTGGTATCAGTGAAGCGCAGATCAATCCACTTGACGTCATGATCTTTGATGAGTTGAACCGACTTCGACATAGTGTCCTCCGGGGTGGCTTAGGGCGGGTAGTGGAATGCCCTTAATAAGTGGTTGATGCCGGCGCGAATACTCTGCCAAGGCAACCTGCCTCACAAGGGAGCAAATTGCATGCCAGTGCCCCGACTTGGGTTTAATGCCCCAATCTCAAGCAGGTTAGAGACGAAGACTACCGATTAGGCGCACTTATCGCACTCAAATGAAGCGATTAAAGGCATTTATGTCCCATTTTGGTGCGTCGAAAACCGTTTGTACGATAACTGGTTAAACCTTGAACAATTTCCGCTATAATCCGCGCCCCCCTTTTTTGGCAGGCTGCTCGCGCGCTGTTTTCATGAAACTAATCGTTAAAGTCTTCCCCGAAATCACTATCAAGAGCCGTCCGGTTCGGATGCGTTTCGTCCGTCAATTGGCTAAAAACATCCGTGCTGTGCTCCGCGATCTGGACCCGGCTGTGGTGGTGACGGGCGTGTGGGACAACATCGAACTGCAAACGCGCGTCAGTGATCCTAAAGCCTTGAAAGAAATGACCGAACGCCTGAGCTGCATGCCGGGCATCGCGCATTTCCTGCAAGTTGACGAGTACCCGCTGGGCGACTTCGACGACGTCGTTGAGAAGTGCAAATTGCACTTTGGCGATGCGCTGGCCGGCAAGATCTTTTCCGTGCGTTGCAAACGCGGTGGCAAGCACCCATTTACCTCGATGGAAATCGAGAAATACGTCGGCAGCAAGCTGCGTCGTGAGTGCGGGGCGGCCGGAATTGATCTGAAAAAGCCGGAAATTGAAGTGCGCTTCGAAATTCGCGACCAACGGTTGTTTGTGATTCACAGCCAGCACGACAGCATAGGCGGCTTCCCGCTGGGCTCTCTGGAACAGACCCTGGTGTTGATGTCCGGCGGTTTCGATTCCACCGTCGCGGCCTACCAGATCATGCGTCGCGGCCTGATGAGCCACTTCTGCTTCTTCAATCTGGGCGGACGTGCCCATGAACTGGGCGTGATGGAAGTCGCGCACTTTATATGGAAGAAGTACGGCAGCTCCCAGCGTGTGCTGTTTGTCAGCGTTCCGTTCGAAGAAGTTTTGGGCGAAATTCTCGGCAAAGTCGATAACAGTCATATGGGCGTCATTTTGAAGCGTATGATGTTGCGCGCTGCGACGCGTATTGCCGAACGTCTCGAAATTGAAGTGCTGGTGACGGGTGAAGCGATTTCCCAGGTGTCGAGCCAGACGCTGCCCAACTTGTCGCTGATTGACTCGGCTACCGACAAACTGGTGTTGCGTCCGCTGATTGCGAGCCACAAGCAGGACATCATTGATCAGGCGGTTGAAATCGGTACGGCCGATTTTGCCAAGCACATGCCTGAATATTGCGGGGTGATTTCGGTCAACCCCAAGACCCACGCCAAACGCAACCGCGTGGAGTACGAAGAACAACAGTTCGATATGGCCGTGCTCGAGCGAGCGCTTGAGCGGGCCAAAATGGTGCCGATTGATCGAGTGATCGAGGAATTGGGCCAGGACTTGCAAGTCGAAGAAGTCAGCGAAGTGCTGGCGGGCCAGATCGTGATCGACATCCGTCACCCGGATGCTCAGGAAGATCAACCGCTGGAACTGGCTGGCATCGAAGTACAAGCGTTGCCGTTCTATGCACTGAACAGCCGCTTCAAGGAACTGGATGACACTCGTCAGTACCTGTTGTATTGCGACAAAGGCGTGATGAGTCGCCTGCATGCTCACCATTTGCTCAGTGAGGGACATGCCAATGTGCGCGTTTATCGACCGAGCTAAGAGCCCGGGGCTGTATGCCTGTGGCCTGCGTCACCGGCCCCCCGACGCCACCGTCAAGCTGTAACGGCTTGCACGGACTCTACTGTTAATCGCTGCCTGGACTCAGTCAGCACACCGAATCCTCTGATCGAGATACACAAGTGATCGAAAATCTACGTAACATCGCCATCATTGCTCACGTTGACCACGGTAAAACTACCCTGGTAGACAAACTCTTGCGTCAATCCGGCACTCTGGAGCGCAACGAGCTCAACGACGAGCGCGTGATGGACTCCAACGACCAGGAAAAAGAGCGCGGCATTACCATTCTTGCCAAGAACACCGCTATTAACTGGAACGGCTACCACATCAACATCGTGGACACCCCGGGCCACGCCGACTTCGGCGGCGAAGTTGAACGCGTAATGTCGATGGTTGACTCCGTTTTGCTGCTGGTTGACGCTCAAGACGGCCCTATGCCGCAAACCCGTTTCGTGACCAAGAAGGCTTTCGAAGCCGGCCTGCGTCCAATCGTGGTGATCAACAAGGTTGACCGTCCAGGCGCGCGTCCGGACTGGGTTCTGGATCAGATCTTCGACCTGTTCGACAACCTGGGTGCTACCGAAGAACAGCTGGACTTCAAAGTAGTTTACGCCTCGGCCCTGAACGGTATTGCTGGTCTTGACCACACCGACATGGCTGAAGACATGACCCCGCTGTACCAGTCGATCGTCGACAACGTACCGGCTCCAAAAGTTGACCGTGACGGTCCATTCCAGATGCAAATCTCGGCACTGGACTACAACAGCTTCCTGGGCATTATCGGCGTTGGCCGTATCGCTCGTGGTCGCGTCAAGCCAAACACCCAGGTTGTGGCTATCGATGCCGACGGCAAGCGCCGTAACGGTCGTATCCTGAAGCTGATGGGTCACCACGGTCTGCACCGTATCGACGTTGACGAAGCAGCTGCCGGCGACATCGTCTGCATCAGCGGCTTCGACCAGCTGTTCATCTCCGACACTCTGTGCGACCCACTGAATGTTGAAGCGATGAAGCCGCTGACCGTTGACGAACCTACCGTTTCGATGACCTTCCAGGTTAACGACTCGCCGTTCTGCGGCCGTGAAGGCAAGTTCGTAACCAGCCGTAACATCAAAGAGCGTCTGGACAAAGAACTGCTGTACAACGTTGCTCTGCGCGTTGAAGAAGGCGACACCGCTGACAAGTTCAAAGTGTCTGGCCGTGGTGAGCTGCACTTGTCCGTACTGATCGAAACCATGCGTCGCGAAGGCTTCGAAATGGGTGTTGGTCGTCCGGAAGTGATCATCCGCATGGTTGACGGCGTTAAGCACGAACCGTACGAAAACGTAACCATCGACCTGCCAGAAGAATCCCAGGGTTCTATCATGGAACAGATCGGTATCCGTAAAGGCGATCTGACCAACATGGTTCCGGATGGCAAGGGTCGTGTTCGTCTTGAATACAACATCCCTGCACGTGGCCTGATCGGTTTCCGTAACGAGTTCCTGACTCTGACTTCGGGCGCTGGCATCCTGACCTCGATCTTCGACCGTTACGACGTGATGAAGTCGGGCGACATGTCCGGCCGTCAGAACGGCGTTCTGGTTTCGGTTGCTACCGGTAAGGCTCTGACTTACTCGCTGGAAACCCTGCAAGCTCGCGGCAAACTGTTCCTGGGTCACGGTGAAGACGTGTACGAAGGTCAAATCGTCGGCATCAACAGCCGCGACAACGACCTGGGCGTTAACCCAACCAAAGGCAAGAAGCTCGACAACATGCGTGCTTCGGGTAAAGACGAAACCATCGCTTTGGTTCCGCCTATCCGCTTCACTCTGGAGCAAGCTCTGGAATTCGTACAGGAAGATGAACTGTGCGAAGTAACGCCTAAGTCCATCCGTCTTCGTAAGAAGATCCTGGGCGAAAGCGAGCGTACCCGCGCTGCGAAGAAATCCGGTAACAACTAAGTTATTTAGTTAGCCGTAAAAAAACGCCCCCGACCTTGCGGTCGGGGGCGTTTTTTTATGTCCGGGTTTTAGACGTTTACCTGTAGCCGCAGCCAGCGGCAGCGGCTACAGGTGATGCCTTAGAAAACCATCAACTTCTCGCTGCTGTTCTTGCGCTCAACGGCTTTAGGCACGTAGGCGCAATAACCAGGGCGCGGGCCCACTCGCGGGTGGTTGCGGCAGGTGTCCGGGCGGATTTCATAGATGGTGCACATCCGTGACTTGCGATCCAGATACAGGCAGTCGTTGTTGCTCATGCGCTGCAACGTGAAAATCCCGGACTTCTGGTTGAAGCGCTCCACGATCCCTTCTTTTTGCAGGCGCTTGGCGATGTTCTTCGGTGGGTCGCCCATCTCGAATTCATCGACGATGCCGATGCGGATCAGGTCTTTGATCTTGACCTCGACCGGCAACGTGCAGCAGCTGGAAATGCAGGAGCCGCACATGGGCGCGGAGTATTTGGCCCAGGTATCGAGACGGTCGATTTCCGCGGCGGCGATCAGGTTGGACTTCATCAGGCTTGTATTCCAGCGTGCATCAGGGCGCGCGATCATACCGGTGTTGATGAATGTGTGAACAACCATTTGCCGGTTTTTCGATCAGGGCCATGTTTTAAAGCATTCAACGGCGTATTCGCCTCGTTTTGGGGCATCGCACATTTCGTCAGTTTTATTTAAACAATCATCCAAAAAAATCTTTAACCAAGTCACTTTGTTTCTGTCCAAGCGTCTAGGCTGACACCATTCGTTCTTCAAATCGCCCTATCTCGATTGAGGTTGTATCGATGTCCCAGGAACCGCTTGTTCGTGACGCACAGGTGGCGGCTTTCCGTGCCGCTGTAGTAGCCAAACTGACTTACGCGGTGGGTAAGGACCCGGAACACGCGTTTGACCATGACTGGTTTGAAGCTATTGCTCTGGCCGCCCGCGACCATATGGTCGAGCACTGGATGGACCACACGCGCCAGATTTATCGCAAGGACCAGAAACGGGTGTACTACCTGTCGCTGGAATTTCTGATCGGCCGCTTGCTGTATGACAGCCTGAGCAATCTGGGGCTGCTGGAGGTGGCCCGCGAAGCACTGACCGAGCTTGGGGTCGACCTGGAGCGTATCCGCCTGCTGGAGCCGGATGCGGCGCTGGGCAACGGCGGTCTGGGCCGGTTGGCCGCCTGCTTTATGGAAAGCATGTCGACCCTGGGCATCGCGGCTCACGGCTACGGTATTCGCTACGAGCACGGTCTGTTTCGCCAGAGCATTGTTGACGGCTGGCAACAGGAGCAGACCGAGAACTGGCTGGACTTTGGCAACCCCTGGGAGTTCGAGCGTGCCGAGGTGTTGTACTCGGTCGGCTTTGGCGGTTCGGTCGAGACCAAACAGGATGAGCAGGGCCAGCTACGCCAGATCTGGTGGCCGGGCGAGACCGTACGGGCCATTGCGTATGACACCCCCGTTGTGGGTTGGCGCGGGGCCAGTGTCAACACCTTGCGCCTGTGGCGGGCGAGGGCGCTGCACGATTTGAACCTGGGCCGGTTCAACGCGGGCGACCATTTGGGTGCAGTGGCCGAAGTGGTGCGGGCTGAAAGCATCTCTCGCGTGCTGTACCCGGCTGACAGCAACGAAGCGGGGCAAGAGCTGCGCCTGCGCCAGGAGTTCTTCTTTGTATCGGCCTCGCTGCAGGACCTGCTGCGTCGTCATCTGCACGTGCATGACACGCTGTTGAACCTGGCCGAGCATGTCTCGATCCAGCTCAATGACACCCATCCCTCGATTGCCGTTGCCGAGTTGATGCGCATTCTGGTCGATGAACACGGCATCGAGTGGCACGCGGCGTGGCAGGTCACGGTCGATACCCTGTCATACACCAACCACACACTGCTTCCCGAGGCGCTCGAAACCTGGCCCGTTGGCTTGATGGAGCGCCTGTTGCCGCGCCATATGCAGATTATTTATCTGATCAACGCGCACCATATCGATGCGTTGCGGGCCAAGGGTATTCACGACTTTGACGTGCTGCGTGCGGTTTCACTGATTGAAGAGGACCACGGGCGGCGAGTGCGCATGGGCAACCTGGCCTTCCTGGGTTCCCACAGCGTGAACGGGGTGTCCGGGCTGCACACGCAGTTGATGCGCAGCACCGTGTTTGCCGAACTGCACAAGCTCTACCCTGATCGGATCAACAACAAAACCAACGGTGTCACCTTTCGCCGCTGGCTGTTCCAGGCCAACCCACCGTTGACCTCGATGCTGGTGGATGCGCTGGGGGCCGATGTCCTTGATGAAACCGAGTACAAGCTGATCAAGCTGGAGCCTTTTGCCGAGCGTGCCGATTTTCGCAAACGTTTCGCCGAACAGCGCCTGCAAAGCAAATGCACCCTGGCGGCGCTGATTTATGAGCGTTTGGGTATCGTGGTCAACCCTGAAGCGATGTTCGATGTGCAGGTCAAACGGATTCACGAGTACAAGCGCCAGCTGCTCAACCTGATGCACACAGTGGCGCTGTACCAGGCCATTCGTGCCGAGCCGGGTAATCACTGGGTGCCACGGGTGAAGATTTTTGCCGGCAAGTCGGCGGCCAGTTATGAACAGGCCAAACTCATCATCAAACTGGCCAACGACATCGCCCGCACCGTCAACAATGACCCCACCGTGCGTGGTTTGCTCAAGGTGGTGTTTATCCCCAACTACAACGTCAGCCTGGCCGAAAGCATCATTCCGGCGGCGGATCTGTCCGAGCAGATATCCACTGCAGGCTACGAAGCATCGGGCACCAGCAACATGAAATTCGGCCTTAACGGCGCACTGACCATCGGCACGATGGATGGGGCCAACGTGGAGATGTGCGAGCGGGTCGGGGCCGACAACATGTTCATCTTCGGGCTCAGCTCGCAGCAGGTTGAAGCGCGCAAACACAATGGCGAGTTCCACGCGGCGCCGGATGTGGCCGCATCCCATCGGCTCAACGATGTGCTGCAGGCGATTCGCGGCGGGGTGTTTTCACACGATGACCCGGCGCGCTACACCGGGCTGGTGGACTCACTGATCGAGTACGACCGATTTCTGGTGTGTGCGGATTTCGATGCTTATTGGGATGCGCAGATGCGCGTGGAACACCTGTGGCAGGACAAGGACGAGTGGTGGCGTAAGGCGGTGCTGAACACGGCGCGCATGGGCTGGTTCTCATCGGACCGCACCATTCGCGAGTACGCCACCGACATCTGGAAAGCGCTGTAGAACGTTTCACAGACTGTGGGAGCGGGCTTGCTCGCGATTGAGTCGACGCGGTTTGGCTCAAATCCGCATCGCATGCATCGCGAGCAAGCCCGCTCCCACGGGGGTTATTGGTGGCTGTTTTGGAACCCGCTCTGTCGGTTCTGAGTCTGATTAGAAGATTTGCACGGCAACACGCGCTAAACTGCGCGGGTTTTTCGCCCCCTCCCCATTGTTCGGAGCCTTACATGTCCCGCGTTACCCTGAGTCGCTATTTGATCGAGCAGACCCGCAGCAACAACACGCCTGCTGATTTGCGTTTCCTCATCGAAGTGGTGGCGCGTGCTTGCAAAGAGATCAGCCACGCCGTGTCCAAAGGCGCCCTGGGTGGTGTTCTGGGCAGCATGGGCACCGAAAACGTACAAGGTGAAGTGCAGAAGAAACTCGACGTGATTTCCAACGAGATCCTGCTCGAAGCCAACGAATGGGGCGGTCACCTGGCCGGCATGGCGTCCGAAGAAATGGACAATGCCTACCAGATCCCGGGCAAGTACCCGAAAGGCGCCTACCTGCTGGTATTCGACCCACTGGACGGTTCGTCGAACATTGATATCAACGCTCCGGTCGGCACTATCTTCTCGGTGCTGCGTTGCCCGAACGAATACCTGACCCAGAATGAGCCGTTGAACGAAAAGGCCTTCCTGCAGCCAGGCACCCAGCAGGTAGCTGCCGGCTATGCCATCTACGGTCCTCAGACCATGCTGGTATTGACCCTGGGCGACGGCGTCAAAGGCTTCACCCTGGACCGTGAAATGGGCAGCTTCGTTCTGACCCACGAAGACATCACCATTCCTGAAACCACCCAGGAATTTGCCATCAACATGTCTAACCAGCGTCACTGGGAAGCTCCGGTCCAACGCTATGTAGACGAGTTGCTGGCGGGCGAAGAAGGTCCGTTGAACAAGAACTTCAACATGCGTTGGGTGGCCGCGATGGTTGCCGACGTACACCGTATCCTGACCCGCGGTGGCCTGTTCATGTACCCGCGCGACAGCCGTGAGCCGTCCAAGCCGGGCAAGCTGCGCTTGATGTACGAAGCCAATCCGATGTCGTTCCTGGTTGAACAGGCGGGCGGTGCGTCCACTGACGGCCATCAGCGCATCCTCGATATCCAGCCTGAAGGCCTGCACCAGCGTGTAGCGGTGTACCTGGGCTCGAAAGAAGAAGTGGCGCGCATTACCGATTACCACAAAGCCTAAGCACGCCTCACTGCCCCCTCCTGTGGGAGCGGGCTTGCTCGCGATAGCATCGACACGGTCAATCAGTTGAACCGGGTTGCATGCATCGCGAGCAAGCTCGCTCCCACAGGCGTTTCAGATCATTGTCTTTGCCTGACTTATCCCCCTCGCCAAACAAATCCCTGCACCCTGCGGGAACCACCCTGCGCTTTTCTCTTCTAAGCTTGCATCAGGCATCTATGCCGACCTTTCCATGCAGGAGCTTTCCATGAAGTTGCGTACTTTGGCGGTGTTGTCGTTCTGCGTATTGCTGGCGGCGTGCAGCAAGATCAATCAACAAAACTACTCAAAACTGTCGGCAGGCATGACCAAGGCTGAGGTTGAACAGCTGCTGGGCAGCCCGACCGATTGTTCGGGTGCATTGGGGGTGTCGAGCTGCACCTGGGGCGATCAGAAGAGCTTTATCAGCGTGCAATACGCGGGCGATAAAGTGCTGATTTTTTCGGGGCAGGGTCTGAAGTAATACCGCTCAGGAGCGTTCGCGATGAAACGTCTTTTAGTCAGCCTGGGGGCCGCACTGTTGCTGGCCGGGTGCGCGGGCTCCAGCAGCGATTCGCTGGCGCCCAACACCGTTGCAAGCGTCGATCTCAAGCGCTATCAGGGCACCTGGTATGAGTTGGCGCGCTTGCCGATGTTCTTCCAGCGCAACTGTGCGCAGTCCGAAGCCCATTACAGCTTGAAGCCTGACGGTAACGTAGCCGTGTTGAACCGCTGCCGCACAGCAGAGGGCAAGTGGGAAGAGGCAAAGGGCACGGCAACGCCGCAGGTGGCGGGTAAAACCGACAAGCTGTGGGTCGAGTTCGACAATTGGGTATCAACAGTACTGCCGGGTGTCACCAAGGGCGACTACTGGGTGTTGTACCTGGGGGACGACTACAGCACGGCGCTGGTGGGCAACCCCGACCGCCGCTATTTGTGGTTGTTGTCGCGCAAACCGCAGGTTGATCAGCAAACCCGTGATGAATTGCTCAGCAAGGCTCAGCAGCAGGGCTACGACACGTCACGTTTGATCTGGCGTACGCCGGATGCACAGATGCCCAAAGACACCCAATAAACAAAAACGCCCCTCAGTTGGCACCAAGGGGCGTTGGCTGGGCGCTTAGGCGCGCAGCAGGGTCTTCCATGCGCGGTTCTGGTACACGGCGATGGCTTGCTGCTTACGGGCATTGAGCAACTCGTCGTTGTGCTCTGCGTCGTCAGTGATTGGCAGGTTGGCCAATTCCTGCAGCTTGTTCATCTCGCCGTACAAACGGTCCAGTTCCGGAATTTCCAGCACGTTACGCGCCAGACGCAACCAGGCCTGAATGCGCTCGATGCGCGGCAGTTGCTCGGCCAGATCTTCGGGTTGCTGCTGGTAGCGGTTCAAGCGCAAGGCAATCGCCTCATCCGACAACAAGCGCGGCAGCCAGCTGTGCAGTTGTGCGGCGCCTTGACGGTTGCCACGGGTGGTGCCGCGATCAACGGTCCAGCTGCGCGCCATCAACCAGCGCGAAGTGTTCAGTGAGAACTGGCCCCAGCGCGGGTCTTCCAGCTCTTCAAGGAACTGCTCAGGTGCGGCTTTACGAACGTCTTCGTCGTCCTGGCCGATCTGAACCAGCGGGCGCCAGTCTTCAAGCAGGGCGTCCAGCTCAGCACGTAAGGTGCTGGTGGATTGGCGTGGAGCGGCTTGACCCAGGCTGCTGACCAGCGCGCGCAGGTCAATCAATTGCTGAACCCAGTCCTGCAGCAAACGCCAGTGGCCATTGAAGCGGTACTGCTCGGCCAGACGCTGGCTGTTGCCCAGCAAGTGCCAGGCCAGGGCGGCGAAGGCATCGTCCAGTGGCGTCTCGGGTGTCAGCTCTGGGGCGGGCAGGTTGACGCTGTAGCTGTTGGCGTCGAACAGGCGATAGCCACGCTCGGCCTTGCTGATGTCACAAGGCATCAGGGCCAGCTTCTCGGCCAGTTCTGCCGCCAGTTCCAGCAGGGCAGATGGCTCGCCTTCGCGCAGTTCGAGTTCCAGTTCGCAGATTTCTTCTTTCTGCTTGCCGGCAATGACGTGACCCAGGTCCAGGGCCGCTTCGATGACCACTTTGGCCTTGCCGCGACCCCAGGAGATTTCAGCGCGTTCACGTACGAAATCAGTGGTGAAGATTGGCTTCAGGGTTTTTTTGTCCAGCTCGGCCAACTCTTCTGGCCAGCATTCGCCGTCGAGCTTCTTGATGTCGAGCTTGGCTTTCGGCAGGTTCCAGTCGTACTCATTACGCTCGGACAAACCGGCAATGCTTTGGCCGCGGGTCTTGAGGGTCTGAATCACGTCTTCGCCATCGCGACGCAGGCGCAGGGCAACCTTGGCCTTGGCCAGATCGCGCTCAGGCGTGTCGAAGTACTGGTTCAACAACTCACGGCTTTCCCAGCCACTTTTGTTGCGCTTTTTCAGCAAGGGGTGCTCGCGCAGGGCGGCGAGGGTTTCGCGGCTGACGCGGAGTTTGATTTCGGTTTCTTTCTGCATGGCCGGAAAATCCAGGATCGGTGCGCAGCCGGGAAAAGTGTGGCTGCCAAGGCCGTGCAGTGTACAGGACAAGCCGCCCCGGCGCGCCGAACGGGTTTATTCTGCGCAGCAGATGGCTCTATGATGGGCCTCGCCCCGCCAACAGGAAGTCAGCGCATGCCTTTACCTTCCATGAAAGAGCAGTTCGCTGCCTTGATCGCCACACCGTCGGTCAGTTGCACCCAGCCTTATCTGGATCAGTCCAATCGCGGGGTGATCGATTTGCTGGCCACCTGGCTGAGCGAACTGGGCTTTAGCTGCGATATCCAGCAGGTCAGCCCCGGCAAGTTCAACTTGCTCGCCACCTTCGGCAGCGGTCCCGGAGGACTGGTGTTGGCCGGTCACAGCGACACCGTGCCTTACGATGAAGCGCTGTGGCAGACCGATCCACTCAAGCTGACAGAAGTGGATAACCGCTGGGTCGGCCTTGGCAGTTGCGACATGAAGGGTTTTTTCGCGCTGGTGATCGAAGCGGTGCGCCCGTTGCTCGATCAACCGTTCAAGCAGCCGCTGCTGATTCTGGCCACGTGCGACGAAGAGACGTCGATGGCTGGCGCCAGGGCGCTGGTCGAAGCCGGCAGGCCGCTGGGTCGTGCCGCGGTGATTGGCGAGCCGACCGGACTCAAGCCGATCCGCATGCACAAGGGGGTGATGATGGAGCGCATCGAGATTCTCGGGCGCAGCGGCCACTCATCCGACCCAAGCCTGGGGCACAGCGCCCTTGAAGCCATGCACGATGCGATCAGCGAACTCAAAGGCCTGCGTCAGCAGTGGCTCAACGAATACCGCAACCCGCAGTTCAGCGTGCCGCAGCCGACCTTGAACTTTGGTTGTATTCATGGCGGCGATAACCCGAACCGGATTTGCGGGCAGTGCTCGCTGGAGTTTGACCTGAGACCGTTACCGGGCATGGACCCCAATGAGCTGCGGGCCATCATTCGCAGCAAGCTGCAACCTTTGGCCGAGCGCCATCAGGTGAAGATTGATTTCGCGCCCATCGCAGCCGGAGTGCCGCCATTCGAACAGGACGCCGATGCAGAGCTGGTACGGGTGGCCGAGCGACTCACCGGCCATCGCGCGCAAGCAGTGGCGTTTGGCACCGAAGCGCCTTATCTTCAGCAGCTTGGCTGCGAAACGCTGGTACTGGGCCCGGGCGACATCGCCTGTGCGCATCAGCCGGGGGAATACCTGGAAATGTCACGTTTGCAGCCGACCGTGCGTCTACTGACTCAACTGGTCGAACACTATTGCCTGAAATAGTGGCGATCCCCTTTGCTTTTCACACAAGGAGAACACGCGTGTTGCCGACCCTGTTTCGACGATAACCATCAGCCCGATGTGCGTTTGCTGTTTTAGCCCTTTTTTAGGCGATTTATTTTTTACAGGCTTTGGTTATGCACGATTACGTTAACTGGTTGCGTCACGCGTCTCCTTACATCAATGCCCACCGCGATTGCACCTTTGTCGTCATGCTCCCCGGCGACGGTGTGGCGCATCCCAATTTTGGCAATATCGTCCACGACCTGGTGCTGTTGCACAGCCTGGGCGTGCGGCTGGTGCTGGTTCACGGCTCGCGTCCGCAAATCGACAGCCGCCTTGAAGCCCGTGGTCTGGTGCCGTACTACCACAACGGCATGCGCGTCACCGACGCCTCCACCCTGGAATGCGTGATCGACGCCGTGGGGCAGTTGCGCATCGCGATTGAGGCGCGCTTGTCGATGGACATGGCATCTTCGCCGATGCAGGGTTCGCGCCTGCGGGTCGCGAGCGGCAACCTGGTGACGGCACGGCCGATCGGCGTGCTCGATGGCGTGGACTTCCACCACACCGGTGAAGTCCGTCGTGTCGACCGCAAGGGCATCAATCGTCTGCTCGATGAGCGCTCGATTGTGTTGCTATCGCCTTTGGGCTACTCGCCGACCGGTGAGATTTTCAACCTGGCGTGTGAAGACGTCGCCACCCGTGCCGCTATCGACCTGGCGGCTGACAAGCTGTTGTTGTTCGGCGCCGAGTCCGGCTTGCTCGACGCAGAAGGGCGCTTGGTGCGCGAGCTGCGCCCACAGCAAGTGCCTGCCCACATGAAGCGTTTGGGCAGTGACTACCAGGCCGAGCTGCTGGAAGCGGCGGCCGAGGCCTGCAGCGGTGGTGTGGCTCGTAGCCATATCGTCAGCTATGCCGAAGATGGCGCCTTGCTGACGGAGCTGTTCACCCGTCATGGTGGCGGTACGTTGGTGGCCCAGGAGCAATTCGAACTGATCCGTGAAGCGGCGATTGAAGACGTCGGCGGTTTGCTGGACCTGATCAGCCCGCTGGAAGAACAGGGCATTCTGGTGCGTCGCTCGCGAGAAGTGCTGGAGCGTGAGATCGAACAGTTCAGCGTGGTTGAGCGCGAAGGGATGATTATCGCCTGTGCGGCGCTGTATCAGATTGCTGATTCGGATGCGGGGGAGCTGGCGTGCCTGGCGGTGAATCCGGAGTACCGTCATGGTCGCCGTGGGGATGAGCTGCTGGAACGCATCGAAAACCGCGCCCGGGCACAAGGGTTGAAAACCCTGTTCGTATTAACCACGCGTACAGCGCACTGGTTCCGTGAACGCGGGTTTGAACCTAGCGGTGTCGAGCGCCTGCCGGCGGCGCGAGCGTCGCTGTACAACTATCAGCGTAACTCCAAAATCTTCGAGAAAACGCTGTAAAGCGCCTGTGGCATGCAGCCTCCAAAACTTTGTAGTCGCTGAGGAGCGGAGCGAGGCTGCGATCGAGCGCGAAGCGGTCGTAAACCCGGTGAGCGTGGTGTATCTGACACACCGCAGCGAATGGATTTACGGCCGCTGCGCAACCGATCGCAGTCTCGTGCCTCGTCAGCGACTACAGCAAAGCCTTTGAGGGGCTTTTGATCTGCCTAGTTACTGATCGCCAAAATACTCGCCTGATACGAGGCCACAAACAGGTCGAAGTCGCCTTCTTCTGTTTGTTCGGTCTGGATCTGTTCGAGCAATGACTTGCGTGCTTTTTCTTCAAACGCGGCCTGATCTTCTGCGCTCAACGGTTCGCTACGGAAGAACTCGGCATGGGCCAGGCTTTGGCGCATCGAGAACTGGGCGAAGCTTTCGTTGTGCTCACTCATGCTGGCCAGCACTCTGGCAGACGGCGTCAGTGACACGTCCTTGATCTTTGCCAACTGTTCGTCGACGGCTTTGCTGTGGTGATCGCCACCGTGGCTCTGGTCGAGCAGGGCGGCCAGCGGCGCGATTTTTTCCAGCAGTTCTGCCGCCCATTCCTTCATGTCGACGGCTGCACCATCACGCTGCAGTTGCAGGCCCGGACGGCGACCCTCCATGACTACGCTCAGGAAGTTCGAAGAGCAGCTGCCGCACCCTGTGCTGTCGAACTGCGGGCTGTCTTGCAGCGCGCAATACAGCAGGAAGGCGTCCAGAAAACGTGCCTCTGGCAGGTCAATGCCTACCGGCAGGAACGGGTTGATATCCAGCAAACGCACTTCAACGTACTGCACGCCACGGGACACCAGGGCCTGAATCGGCCGCTCGCCGGTGTAGGTCACACGCTTGGGACGGATGTTGGAGTAGTACTCGTTTTCGATTTGCAGGATGTTGGTGTTCAACTGCACCCATTCACCATCCTTGTGCGTGCCGATTTCAACATAAGGCGCGTAAGGCGTGGCCACTGCTTTGCGCAGGCTGTCGGTGTAGCTGTCCAGGTTGTTGTAGCACGGCGTCAGGCCAGCCTGGGCGTTGCTCTGGTAACCCAGGTCGCTCATGCGCAGGCTGGTGGCGTACGGCAGGTAAAGCGTGTCGGGGTCCAGTTGTTCCAGCTGGTGTGAACGACCGCGCAAAAAGCCGGCGTCCAGCGCTGGGGAGGCACCGAACAGGTACATCAGCAGCCAGCTGTAACGACGGAAGTTGCGAATCAGGGCGATGTAGGCGTTCGACTGATAGTCGCGCTCGGTACCCACAAAGCCTTCAGCCTGCATCAGCACGGGCCACAGGGCCTCGGGCAGGGAGAAGTTGTAATGGATACCGGCGATGCACTGCATGGTCTTGCCGTATCGCAGGGCCAGGCCCTTGCGGTACACGTACTTGAGCTGCCCGATGTTGGACGTGCCGTAGTAGGCAATCGGGATATCTTCTTCGGCCGGCAACGGGCACGGCATCGAAGGGCTCCACAGGAACTCGTTGCCGAGCTTGCTGTAGGCAAAGCGGTGGATCTTGTCGAGGCTGGCCAGCGTCTGCGCCGGATCGGGCAGGGCCGGGGTGATGAACTCCAGCAGCGATTCGGAATAGTCGGTGGTGATTTGATCGTTGGTCAGCGCCGAGCCCAATTCTTCTGGGTGCGGGGTCTGAGCCAGGCGTGCATCAGGCGTGACGCGCAGGCATTCGCGCTCGATGCCGTGCAGGCATTGCTCAAGCAGAGTGAGGTTAGCGCGCTCGCTGAGCAGAGCCAGGCGGCGGTTGAGAAGTTGGCTCAAGTTGGATTCCTTCACGCGTCAGTCGCCCCAATATGGGGGTGGTCAGGACGGTCTACAAGGGTGAAGTTGAAACCGGCGTGGTCGCCTGGCTTTTGTTGATACTGCTTTGGCCCCGTCCCTGTTTCGGCCCCTGAGCGCTCCAAGCGCCTTCCGGCACCGCGTCAGCAGTACCGAAATTAACTCAAATGACCCCGTGGCGGCTACAGGACAGCGAACGTGCCTTGTGCTTTTGCGACCAGTTTGTCGCCCTGGAATACATCGGCTTCGACCACCAGCGTGCGTCGTCCGGGGTGGATGACTTTGGCGATGCACAGCACGTCACCTTCAGACACCGCGCGGATGTAGTTGATCTTGCACTCGATGGTCGCGCTCTGCTGATCGAATCCATGGGCGCTGGAACACGCCAGCCCCATGCTGATATCGACCAGGCTGAACAGCGCGCCACCGTGCAGCTTGCCACCCCGGTTGCGCAGTTGCGGCTCCAGGCTGAGCGCTACGTGCGCCACGCCGTCTTCCACCGACTGCACGCGGCAACCGATCAACTCGCTGAAAGCGCTTTGGGTCAGGCCGTCCGGGAGCGCCATTAGCGTTTCTTCAACTGTTTGGCGTTGGCAAACAGCGAAGCCATCGCATTGTTGCTTGGCGCGGCGGCAACGGTTTCTTTACGGGGTGCGGTGTTTTGCTGGCGCGGGGCGGAACCCGGGCGTGCACCACGGGCGCCGTCGATCTTCTCGCCCGGGGTGTCGCTCATGCGCATCGACAAGCCAACGCGTTTGCGCGGGATATCGACTTCCATGACCTTGACCTTGACCACGTCACCGGCTTTCACGGCTTCACGCGGGTCCTTGATGAACTTCTCGGACAATGCCGAGATGTGCACAAGGCCGTCCTGATGCACGCCGATATCGACGAAAGCACCGAAGTTGGTCACGTTGGTCACCACGCCTTCCAGGATCATGCCCAGTTGCAGGTCCTTGAGGTTTTCGACGCCTTCCTGGAACTCAGCCGTCTTGAACTCGGGACGCGGGTCGCGGCCCGGTTTTTCCAGCTCTTGCAGAATGTCGGTAACGGTCGGCAGGCCGAAGGTTTCGTCGGTGAACTTCTTCGGGTCCAGCCGCTTCAAGAAGCTCGCGTCGCCGATCAGCGAGCGGATGTCGCGCTCGGTGTCCGAAGCAATGCGCTTGACCAGCGGGTAGGCCTCGGGGTGAACCGCCGAGCTGTCCAATGGGTTGTCGCCATTCATCACGCGCAAGAAACCTGCCGCTTGCTCGAAGGTTTTTTCGCCCAGGCGGCTGACTTTTTTCAGCGCCGCACGGGTTTTGAACGCGCCGTTCTCGTCGCGATGACTGACGATGTTTTGCGCCAGCGTGGCGTTGAGGCCCGAGATACGCGCCAGCAGCGCCACGGATGCGGTGTTCACGTCCACGCCCACGGCGTTTACGCAATCTTCAACCACAGCGTCCAGGCCACGTGCCAGTTTGAGTTGGGACACGTCGTGCTGGTACTGACCCACACCAATGGACTTTGGATCGATCTTCACCAGTTCGGCCAGCGGGTCTTGCAGGCGGCGGGCAATGGACACGGCACCACGGATCGATACGTCCAGGTCCGGGAATTCCTTGGCCGCCAGTTCCGAGGCCGAGTACACCGAAGCACCGGCTTCAGAGACCATCACCTTGGTGACTTTCAGGGCCGGGTATTTTTTCATCAGGTCGATGACCAGCTTGTCGCTTTCGCGGCTGGCAGTGCCGTTGCCGATGGCGATCAGCTCCACCGAGTGCTTGGCGCACAGGGCGGCCATGACCGAGATCGTCTGATCCCATTTGTTGTGCGGTACGTGGGGGTACACGGTGGCGTATTCGAGCAGCTTGCCGGTGGCATCGACCACGGCAATCTTGCAGCCGGTGCGCAGGCCCGGGTCCAGGCCCAGGGTGGCGCGCGGGCCAGCAGGTGCGGCCAGCAGCAGGTCGTGCAGGTTGTGGGCGAATACGTTGATCGCTTCGGTTTCAGCACCGTCGCGCAACTCACCCAGCAAGTCGGTTTCAAGGTGGGTGTAGAGCTTGACCTTCCAGGTCCAGCGCACCACTTCGCCCAGCCACTTGTCCGCCGGACGGTTCTGGTTTTGCAGGCCGAAACGTTCGGCAATCATCATTTCGCCGGGATGCATCGACCCAGGCAGTTCTTCGCCCACTTTGAGTGAAGAGCTGAGAATACCTTCGTTGCGACCACGGAAAATCGCCAGCGCACGGTGCGAAGGCATGCTTTTGAGCGGCTCATCGTGTTCGAAGTAGTCGCGGAACTTGGCGCCTTCTTCTTCTTTGCCAGCGATCACGCGGGCACTGAGAATGGCTTCGTTCTTGAGGAAGCTGCGCAGTTTATCCAGCAGGCTGGCGTCTTCGGCGAAGCGCTCCATGAGGATGTACTTGGCGCCGTCGAGGGCCGCCTTGGTATCAGCCACCCCTTTTTCTGCGTCGATAAAACGGGCAGCTTCGGTTTCAGGGTTGCGTGTCGGGTCGTTGAACAGGCCATCTGCCAACTCGCCAAGGCCTGCTTCCAGGGCGATCTGGCCCTTGGTGCGGCGTTTTTGCTTGTAAGGCAGGTACAAGTCTTCGAGGCGGGTTTTGGTCTCGGCGAGTTTGATGTCGCGGGCGAGTTCGGGTGTCAATTTGCCTTGTTCTTCGATGCTGGCGAGGATGCTCACGCGCCGTTCGTCGAGTTCACGCAGATAGCGCAGGCGTTCTTCCAGATGACGTAACTGGGTGTCATCCAGGCTGCCGGTCACTTCCTTACGGTAGCGAGAAATGAAGGGTACGGTGGAGCCTTCATCCAGAAGAGCGACGGCCGCTTCGACCTGCTGCGGGCGCACGCCAAGTTCTTCGGCGATGCGGCTGTTGATGCTGTCCATAAAACCACCTGACAAATTGTGATGCAGGCCCGCAGGCCCGGGCTTGAAGGCCTGCGAGGCTGGTTGAGCGGCCCGGAGGGCGCCGCTACCTGGGCCAAAAGGGCAGCCTGTTGACCCGTGAAATCAGCAAATTACGGCAGGTGTTGAAAAAATAAATCCTGCCACAACCATTGAAAATTCGAGGTTGCCTGACACAAAAGGCGGCGCATTATAACCAGCGTTCCCGGATTCAGGGGACTGCAGGCTGCGGCCACATTGATTGGTCTGCTGTTTGTAGAGGAAAAATCTGCTAACAATGCACACCATGCGTATGACAGCAGCTAAGCCATAATGCGCGCCGAGATCACAGGAGCATCTAATGAGCAGCATTGCACAACCGGCTGAAGGCGAAAAAATTCTCATCGTTGATGACGATCCTGGACTGAGCAGCCTGCTGGAACGTTTCTTCGTCAGCAAGGGCTATCGTGCCCGGGCTGTGCCGAACGTCGAGCAAATGGATCGTTTGCTGGCTCGCGAGGTATTCAACCTGGTGGTACTGGATTTGATGCTGCCCGGTGAAGACGGCTTGTCTGCCTGCCGCCGCCTGCGTGCAGCGGGCAATCGGGTGCCGATCATCATGCTGACCGCCAAGGGCGACGAGCTGAGCCGCATCAAGGGCCTGGAACTGGGCGCCGACGATTACCTGGCCAAACCGTTCAACCCCGATGAGCTGATGGCTCGGGTGCGGGCTGTATTGCGCCGCCAGTCGGCACCGGTGCCGGGTGCGCCGGGCAGCGAAGACGAAAGCGTGACGTTCGGTGATTACGAGTTGTCCCTGGCCACCCGCGAACTCAAGCGCGGCGACGAAGTTCACATGCTCACCACGGGTGAGTTTGCGGTCCTCAAGGCCTTGGTCATGCATGCTCGCGAGCCATTGACCCGTGACAAGCTGATGAATCTGGCCCGTGGTCGCGAATGGGATGCACTGGAGCGTTCAATCGACGTTCAGATCTCCCGTTTGCGTCGCATGATCGAGCCTGATCCGTCCAAACCGCGCTATATCCAGACTGTCTGGGGCGTAGGTTATGTGTTCGTGCCGGATGGCAACGCGACCAAGTGACCGATCATTTGTAGGAGCGAGTCATTCAGGTACCTGAGTGGCTCGCGATTCATTTTTTTGCGGGCTTTTGAGCTCGTTCCTGCAAAGTGTAAAAACGGCTGTCTATGAAAACCCCTCTCTGGTTTCCCCAAAGTTTCTTCTCGCGCACTCTCTGGCTCGTCCTGATTGTCGTTCTGTTTTCCAAGGCACTGACGCTGGTTTACCTGCTCATGAACGAGGACGTGTTGGTCGACCGCCAATACAGTCACGGTGTGGCACTGACCTTGCGCGCCTATTGGGCGGCCGATGAGGAAAACCGCAACAAGATTATCGATGCCGTTGATTTGGTGCGCGTCGTGGGTGGTGGTGTGCCCGAGGGTGAGCAGCACTGGCCTTACAGCGAAATCTACCAACGTCAGATGCAGGACGAGCTAGGCCCTGATACCGAAGTTCGCTTGCGCATGCACACGTCTCCCGCCCTGTGGGTGCGTGCGCCTAGCCTGGGTGAAGGCTGGTTGAAAGTGCCGCTGTATCCGCATCCGCTTCGTGGGCAGAAAATCTGGAATGTCCTGGGCTGGTTCCTGGCCATTGGCTTGTTATCCACTGCGTCGGCGTGGATTTTCGTCAGCCAGCTCAATCAGCCGCTCAAACGACTGGTGTATGCGGCTCGTCAACTGGGGCAGGGGCGCAGCGTGCGCTTGCCGATCAGCGACACCCCCAGCGAGATGACCGAGGTGTACAGCGCCTTCAATCAAATGGCTGAAGATGTTGAGCAGGCAGGCCGTGAGCGTGAGCTGATGCTTGCCGGTGTGTCCCATGACCTGAGAACACCGCTGACCCGTTTGCGCCTTTCTCTGGAGCTGATGGGCAATCACAGCGACCTTTCAGACGATATGGTGCGTGACATCGAGGACATGGATGCGATTCTCGATCAGTTCCTGGCCTTTATCCGTGATGGGCGTGACGAGCCGGTCGAAGAAGTTGATCTGTGTGATCTGATCCGCGAAGTGGTGGCGCCCTACAACCAGAACGGTGAACAGGTGCGCTTGCGCTTGCAGCCGATCCAGCCGTTTGCGTTGCGTCGGGTGTCGATGAAGCGTCTGCTCAACAACCTGATCGGCAATGCCCTGCACCATGCGGGCGAAGACGTTGAGGTTGCAGCATATGTGTCCGGAGACGTCAGTGCACCGTACGTGGTGCTCAGCGTAATGGACCGGGGCGCGGGGATTGATCCTTCGGAACTTGAAGACATCTTCAATCCGTTTATTCGCGGTGACCGTGCCCGTGGTGGCAAAGGCACAGGGTTGGGCCTGGCTATCGTGAAGCGGATTGCCTCCATGCATGGCGGCAATGTTGAATTGCGTAACCGTAGCGGCGGTGGGCTGGAAGCCCGTGTACGCCTGCCGCTGGGGCTTATGTTGCCAAGAGGGGCGGTGTAGATTTTTCTGGCGCTGTGGGAGCGGGCTTGCTCGTGATGCAAGCGGCGCGGTCTGCGGTGCTGCCATCGCGGGCAAGCCCGCTCCCACAGGGTTTGACGGGTGTTTAGCCTTTGCCCTTGGTCCGTGTCATGTGCGGGCTGCTGTTTTTTTCAAGATGTTGAATGATGATCCCGGCCACGTCCTTGCCTGTGGTGGTTTCAATACCCTCCAGGCCCGGCGATGAATTGACCTCCAGCACCAATGGGCCGTGGTTGGAGCGCAAAATATCGACCCCCGCCACGCTCAACCCCATGACCTTGGCCGCACGAATGGCGGTCATGCGCTCCTCAGGGGTGATCTTGATCAGGCTGGCGCTACCGCCCCTGTGCAGGTTGGAGCGGAACTCGCCAGGTTTGGCCTGACGCTTCATGGCCGCGATGACCTTGTCCCCGACCACGAAGCAGCGAATATCGGCGCCTCCCGCTTCCTTGATGTATTCCTGCACCATGATGTTTTGCTTGAGCCCCATAAAGGCCTCAATCACCGATTCAGCGGCAGTGGCGGTTTCACACAGCACTACGCCGATGCCCTGGGTGCCTTCCAGTACCTTGATCACCAGCGGCGCGCCATTGACCATCTCGATCAGGTCGGGAATGTCGTCAGGGGAGTGGGCAAAACCGGTCACAGGCAAACCCAGGCCCCGACGCGACAGCAGTTGCAACGAGCGCAGCTTGTCCCGTGAACGAGCAATCGCTACCGACTCATTGAGCGGGAAAACCCCCATCATTTCGAACTGACGCAACACTGCACAGCCATAGAACGTGACCGAGGCACCAATACGCGGGATTACGGCATCGAAGCCTTCCAGTGGCTTGCCGCGATAGTGAATCTGCGGCTTATGACTGGCAATGTTCATATAGGCGCGCAGGGTATCGATCACTACCATTTCATGGCCTCGTTCGGTACCGGCTTCAACCAGACGACGAGTGGAATACAGACGCGGGTTACGCGACAGCACAGCGATCTTCATGCAACACCTGTGGCAGAGGTAGTAGTGACCGGAAACACCGGCTTGTCTTGAACGTATTTATGTTCTGGATTCACGACCAGCTGGCCGTCAATCAGGGCTTTCGAGCCCAGTAATAAGCGGTAACGCATCGATTTGCGGCAGGCGAGGGTGAACTCGACCTGCCAGACCCGATCGCCCAGCGCCAGGCCGGTACGGATCACATAGCGAACCTGAGTGTGACCATTGGAGCTTTTTATGGTTTTTATGGCGACTAACGGGGCTTCACAGCGGCGGTGGCGCAGCTGTACCAACGTGCCCAAATGGGCATTGAAACGTACCCACTTTTCACCCTCGCGCTCAAATGGCTCGATCTCGGTGGCGTGCAAGCTGGAGGTACTGGCACCGGTGTCGATTTTCGCCCGCAGGCCGGCAACTCCCAAATCGGGAAGCGCCACCCACTCGCGCAGACCGACAACGGTCAAGTGATCAAAAGTCTTCAATATAAGTAACCAGCGATTAACGTATTCAGGCTGCAGGAGAAACCCTGCAGGTAAAACAATCGGCGATGCCGATTTGGCTGTGTAGAAAGGGTATTCACGCAGAATATCCGGCAAATGGCGACAGTTATCTACGTGTACGCTATTCAGCAGGCAGGCATTCTATCGGCCTGATTGCTTCAGTTGTTCATCGCAAGTAGTAGTACAGTTCTGACTATTCAAATGAAGAGGGATTCCAGTGGCACAAAAACAGGAAGTGGACGACAAGGTTCGCCTGGACAAGTGGCTCTGGGCAGCGCGTTTTTACAAAACCCGTGCATTGGCCAAAGCCGCGATCGAAAGCGGCAAGGTGCATTGCCGTGGTGAGCGCTGCAAACCGAGCAAAGAGCCACGGGTGGGCGATGAACTGCAAATACGTGTAGGCCTTGAAGAACGTACTGTGGAAGTCAAAGCACTGTCAGTGGTGCGTCGAGGCGCTCCCGAGGCTCAATTGCTGTACGCCGAAACCGGGCAAAGCATTGCCAAGCGGGAAAACGCAGCGGCCATGCGCAAATCCGGTGCAATGGGTATCAGCACCGAAGGAAAACCAACCAAGAAGCAACGACGCCAACTGCATCAGTTCCATGATGCCAGTGGGGCCGAGTGAGCTGGCCGAAGCTCGCAAACCGTACGTCGAGTCTGTGTGCGCATAACTTGTAATCATCCATGTATGGCGCCATATAGGGTCATTAGACCTGCACGACATCCAACGATCCGTACACATTTTGTCACCAATTCAGAACTCTATTCTTATGTCCGACTTACTCAAAAACGATGCCACACAACGCTTTATGTTCGATACCAGCGACGCCCGTGGCGAACTGGCATCGCTGGAGCATAGCTACGCTGACGTGTTGGCCAAGCACGCTTATCCACAGCCGGTCCAGCAGTTGCTGGGCGAGCTGATGGCTGCTGCTGCGTTGCTGGTGGGCAACCAGAAAATTGATGGTTTGCTGAGCTTGCAAGCCCGTTCCGAAGGCCCGGTGCCGCTGCTGATGATCGAATGCACCAGCGACCGTGAGATACGCGGCCTGGCACGTTTCGACGCCGATCGCATTGCTCCTGATGCCACTCTGGCCGACCTGCTGCCCAATGGCGTACTGGCCATTACCATTGATCCTACGGTTGGCAAACGCTACCAGGGGATTGTGGACCTGAACGGCGAAACCCTGGCCGACTGTTTCACCAACTACTTCGTGATGTCCGAGCAAGTGCCAACCCGCTTCTGGCTGGTTGCCGATGGCCAGCGCGCTCGTGGCATGTTCTTGCAGCAGTTGCCTGCCGACGTGGTCAAGGATGAAGACGAGCGTGTGGACAGCTGGGACCGGCTGCTGATGCTGGGCGATACCCTCAAGGCTGAAGAGCTGCTGGGGCTGGACAACGAGACCATCCTGCACCGCCTTTATCACGAAGAAACCGTGCGTCTGTTTGACAACGAGGCCATCGAATTCAAGTGCAGCTGTTCCCGTGAGCGTTCGGGCAATGCCCTGACCAGCCTCGGCCACGAAGATGCGCTGACTCTGGTGACCGAGCATGGCGGTCATATTGAAATCGACTGCCAGTTTTGCAACGAGCGCTACCTGTTTGATGCGGCTGATGTCGATCAATTGTTCGCAGGCGCGGGTGTTGAATCCCCTTCTGGCACTCATCACTAAAACGTTTCAGCCTAGGTAAAACACCTGTCAAACCCCGTTCTTGCGCGGTTCTGACAGGTGGGCCCTACTCTTTTTGGGGTTTTCTGGCATAATCCGGCCCACTTTTTTCGCGGTAGTAGTGCAATTTTTTCTACTACAAAACGTTTGGCGCACTCGGCCAATGGCCGACGGGGAACCTCATGACGCAAGCTAATAACGCCGTGTACACCGATCTGAGCATCGACGATCTGGTCAAAGAAGCCCTGAGCCGTGGTGAAGGCGTGCTTGCCGACAATGGCGCACTGGTTGTCGAAACTGGCCACCGTACAGGCCGTTCACCGGCTGACCGCTTCATTGTTGAAGAACCGTCCACTCAGGCATCCATTGCCTGGGGCCCGATCAACCGCAAGTTCCCGGCCGACAAGTTCGATGCCTTGTGGGACCGCGTCGAGGCGTTCAACAACGCGCAAGAGCATTTCGTTTCCCACGTGCATGTAGGTGCTTCCGAAGACCACTACCTGGCCGTGAAAATGACGACCCAGACTGCCTGGCAGAACCTGTTCGGCCGTTGCCTGTTCATCAACCCGGCTCAGTACAACCCGGCCGGTCGTGAAGAGTGGCAAGTGCTCAACGTAGCCAACTTCGAGTGCGTACCTGAGCGTGATGGCACCAACTCTGACGGTTGCGTGATCCTCAACTTCGCCCAGAAAAAAGTGCTGATCGCCGGTATGCGTTACGCCGGTGAAATGAAAAAAGCCATGTTCTCGGTACAGAACTTCCTGTTGCCTGCTGCTGACGTGCTGCCGATGCACTGCGCTGCCAACATTGGCGAAGAAGGCGATGTGACCCTGTTCTTCGGCCTGTCCGGCACCGGTAAAACCACCCTGTCCGCCGATGAAAGCCGTTACCTGATCGGTGATGACGAACACGGTTGGGGCGAAGGTGTGGTGTTCAACATCGAAGGCGGTTGCTATGCCAAGTGCATCGACCTGTCCGAGAAGAACGAGCCGGTCATCTGGAAAGCCATCAAGCACGGCGCCGTGTTGGAGAACGTTGTTCTCGACGATGCCAAGCACCCTGACTATGCCGATGTCAGCCTGACCCAGAACAGCCGCGCAGCTTACCCGCTGGAGCACGTTGCCAAGCGTTCCGAGAAGAACCTGGGCGGCGAGCCAAACGCTGTGATCTTCCTGACCTGCGACCTGACCGGCGTATTGCCGCCCGTGTCGATCCTCAGCGAAGAACAAGCGGCCTACCACTTCCTGTCCGGCTACACCGCACTGGTGGGCTCGACTGAAATGGGTTCGGGCAGCGGCATCAAGTCCACCTTCTCCACCTGCTTCGGCGCACCGTTCTTCCCGCGTCCGGCTGGCGAATACGCAGAGCTGCTGATCAAGCGCATCCGCGGCTTCGGCTCCAAGGTGTACCTGGTCAACACCGGCTGGACCGGCGGTGGCTACGGTGTTGGCAAGCGCTTCAACATCCCGACCACCCGTGGCGTGATTGCTGCGATCCAGAGCGGTGCTCTGGTCGGCGCAGAAACCGAACACCTGGACACCATCAACCTCGACGTGCCATTGGCCGTACCGGGCGTTGACACTGTTCTGCTCAACCCACGCAACACCTGGGCAGACAAAGCTGCCTACGACGAAGCTGCCAAGGCATTGGCTGGCCTGTTCGTAGAGAACTTCAAGAAGTTCGACGTTAGCGACGCGATCAAGGCGGCGGGTCCGAAGGCGTAAGCATTCGATCAGTGTGTTGATCCACAAAGAAGCCGCCTGAGAGGGCGGCTTTTTTGTGCCTGAGCAGATGCATCCTGTGGGAGCGGGCTTGCTCGCGATGGCATCGCCGGTGTGATTCTGGCAAACCGCGTTGCCTGAATCCCAAGCAAGACTGCTCCCACAGAACGTTTCACCTAAGCTTCCAGGTTTTGCGTATCCCAATGGCCGCTGCTGATCGCCGCGTACAGCATGCCGATGGTCAAGGGTACTTTGCCCTCGCGGCCCTTGGCCTTGCGCTTGAGGTGCGGGTCGTTGCCCGCAGGCTGGAAGTAGCGGTAGGCATCGTAGTCCGCCAACTCGAGCCCGAAACGTTCCTCAAGGGCTTCCATCAAATGCTGGGCATCGCTGCCATTGCAGCCAAGATCCGCGTTGATCGCGGTTTTGAGGCTGATGGTTTTGTATTCCGGCAGACCGATTTCTTCATGCAGCAACTGCATCAGCTCGCGCAGGATGGGGGTGTCCGGGAGGTCGGTGGCGAGTTTCATTATCAAAAGTCCGAAAAGAGTTTCAAGGTATCTCTCCTGGCGAATGACTCTTCAACCAGTCAGCCAGTGCTGCGTTCATGCGTGTTTGCCAGCCGGGGCCGGAGGCCTTGAATTGCTCTACGACTTCGGGAGCAAGACGGATGGTGATTCGTGTGAGCACTTTGTTCGCTTTGGGTCTGCCGCGCTTAATCAACAGCGGACCTTTGAACTCGTCGGCAGCTTCAAAAAAGGCTTCTGTCAGTTCGGGCGCGTCATCCGGGTCAACCCAGTCGATGGGCGTAGAGTGCTTGTTCGCGCTCATTGGCTTTCCTCATGGAAATGATACGGCGGTCCGCGCCGCGCGGTGTCCAGACCAAAACAATCATGCGCTCCTGTAACAGGCCGATGCTGATTAGTCGGACTTCGCCGTAATCCTGGCGTGAGTCTTCAGATGTGAAGTGATGACCTGCAAATAGGGTTTTTGCGTCAGCGAAATCAAGGCCTCGCTCGATTAGCGTCTTGTTGCGTTTGGTGATGTCGTAGGTTATTTGCATCAATTTATCGTATGCACAATAAATACTACTGGCAAAATCCTGTTGTTGCCAAATTTTGCGTTTTCTCCTGACAAAGGGTTATTCAAGGCATCCTGGCTCGACCCTGTATCATCCCCTCTCAATTTGCCCCCGGCCTTTTCTCGATCGGCTGCAAACCTGGCGTAGAGTTTTGCGCTTTGCAACGGTCAAAGGAGTGACAGTCATGCACAACACCCTGGAACAGGTCTTTGGTTATCCACAGTTTCGTGCCGGGCAAGAAGCGGCGATCAGTGCCGTTTTGGCTGGACGTTCAGCGGCGGCGATTTTCCCTACGGGATCGGGCAAATCCCTGTGTTACCAACTGCCGGCGTTGCTGTTGCCTCACCTGACGCTAGTGGTTTCGCCGCTGTTGGCCTTGATGCAGGACCAATTGGCTTTTTTGCAGCGCCACGGGATTGCAGCGGCCAGCATCGATTCGGCGCAAAGCCGCGACGAGGCAAGCGCCGTCATGGCCCGGGCGAAAGCGGGCGAGTTGAAGATCCTGATGATTTCGGTCGAGCGACTGAAAAACGAGCGCTTTCGTAACTTTTTGCAGCAAGTGCCGATTTCCCTGCTGGTGGTGGACGAAGCGCACTGTATTTCCGAGTGGGGGCATAATTTCCGTCCGGACTACCTGAAGCTTCCGGACTACCAGCGCCAGTTCAATATCCCGCAAGCGCTGCTGCTGACCGCAACGGCGACCCCTAATGTGATCGCAGACATGCAGGTCAAGTTCGCGATTGCCGAGTCGGACGTCATCACCACTGGTTTCTATCGCGCCAATCTCAATCTGTGGGTCGAGCCCGTCACTGGCGCCGCCAAGCGTCAGCGCCTGGTGCAGTGGATGGGCGAGCGTATCGGCCAGCCGAGCATTGTGTATGTCATGCTGCAAAAGACCTCCGAGCACATTGCCCAGCACTTGAACCAGAACGGGATCAGCGCCAACGCCTATCACGCCGGTTTGCCCCATGATCAGCGCGAGGGCATTCAGCGCCAGTTCATGGGCGGGCAGTTGAATTGCATCGTTGCCACCATTGCCTTTGGCATGGGCATCGACAAGAGCGACATTCGCAACGTGGTGCATTTCGACTTGCCCAAGTCGATCGAAAACTACAGCCAGGAAATCGGCCGCGCCGGGCGTGATGGCGCACCCTCGGAGTGCCTGGTACTGGCCAATCGCGACAGCCTCAATGTGCTGGAAAACTTTGTGTACGGCGACACGCCGGAGTTGCAGGGCATTCGCTGTGTGCTCGATGAGTTGCGTGAGGCAATGGTGCAAGGGCAGTGGGAGTTCATGCTGCTGCCTCTGTCCGATCAGAGCAACATTCGTCAGTTACCGCTCAAGACTTTGTTGGTCCAGTTGGAGCTGCGTGGCCTGATTGCCCCTCGCTATGCCTATTTCGCCGAGTATCGTTTCAAATTCCTGATAGAACCTGAGGTGTTGCTGGCCAAGTTTGAGGGCGAGCGTCAGCAATTTGTCTCGGCCATCATCCAGACTTCCAGCCGAGCCAGAACCTGGGCTACGGTGAATTTCGACGGGCTGTACACCCAGCATCAGGCTGATCGGAACCGGGTGGTCAAAGCGCTGGATTACTTTCAGGAGAAGGGCTGGATCGAACTTGAAAGCAAGCAGATGACCGAGGTCTACAGCCTGTTGGTTCAAGATTTTGATGCCCAGGCTCTGAGCCTGGAGCTGCATGCCTACTTCACGGCTCACGAGCGTGGCGAGATTACGCGGATTCACGCAATGTTGGCGCTGTTCGCCAGTGAAACCTGCTTGAGCTACCGGCTGGCGCAGTATTTTGGGGATGAGCAGGCGCCGCAGCAGTGCGGGCATTGTTCGGTGTGCGCAGGGCAGGTCGCTCACTTGCCGGAGCCACCCGAACTGATGCCGCTTGTGGATAAAAACTTCGAAGCCCTGTGTGGTGCTTTTATCCACAGGCATCAGGAGTTCACGGGAAGTTATCCCCCGGCAGAACGCCTGACCCGGTTTTTATGCGGGATCAGCGTGCCGATGTTCACCAAGATGAAAGCGCGTGCCATTCCAGGTTTTGCGGCATTGGAGAACTACCCCTATGCCGCGGTCCGCGATTGGGCGGTGAAAGGGCTGAGTTAACGGGCAGTCGCTGCCGCAGGCGGCGAGGGCGACCGCAGGTTTTTGTTACCCCAACAACTCGCGCAGCACCCGGGTGAAGTCGCGGCAGCTGGCTTCTTCATCGGCATGACGGCCGTCGCGCACCACCCACTGGCCGTTGACCAATACGTCTCGTACCTGACGATCGCCGCCCGCAAATAGCCAGCGGTTAAGAATGGCGTCGTCCTGTGCCGTGGCCAGGTACGGGTCATTACCGTCCAGTACCAGCCAGTCGGCGCGCTGACCAACGGCTAATCCGGCAACCGCCTGGCCCATCGCCTGGGCGCCGCCCACCAGTGCGGCGTCATACAGCGTGCGGCCGACCATCGGCTGGTCGCTGCGATACATCCGGTTGCGGCGCTGATCGCGCAAGCGCTGGCCGTATTCCAGCCAGCGCAGCTCTTCAACCACGCTCAGGGACACATGGCTGTCCGAGCCAATGCCCATTCGCCCGCCTTGAGCAAGGAAATCCACGGCCGGAAAAATGCCGTCACCCAGGTTGGCTTCGGTGGTCAGGCACAACCCGGCCACGGCCTGGCTCTGCGCCATCAACTGGACTTCGGCAGCATTGGCGTGGGTTGCATGCACCAGGCACCAGCGTTGATCGACCTCAACGTTGTCATACAGCCACTGGATTGGACGTTTGCCGCTCCAGCTCAGGCAATCGTCGACTTCCTTTTGTTGCTCGGCGATATGGATATGCACCGGGCAGGTCGTGTCGCTGGCCTGCAGAACTTCGTGGATTTGCTCGGGAGTGACGGCGCGCAGCGAGTGAAAGCACAAGCCCAGGGTTTGTGCAGGCTGTTGAGCCAGCAGCGGCTTTAGCTGTTGCTGCAGCTTCAGGTAGTGCTCGGTGCTGTTGATAAAACGCCGTTGACCGTCGTTGGGTGCCTGCCCCCCAAAGCCTGAGTGGCTGTAGAGCACCGGCAGCAAGGTCAGGCCAATGCCGGTGGAGCGCGCCGCTTCGCTGATGCGCAGCGCCAGTTCTGCTGGATTGGCATAGGGCTGGCCCGAAAGATCGTGGTGCACGTAATGGAATTCAGCCACCGAGGTGTAACCGGCCTTGAGCATTTCGATGTACAACTGACGGGCAATGACGCCGAGCTGTTCAGGGCTTATTTTTCCGACGAGCCGATACATTAAATCGCGCCACGTCCAGAAACTGTCGTTGGGATTGCCCGCGACTTCGGCCAAACCGGCCATGGCCCGCTGGAATGCGTGGGAGTGCAGATTCGGCATGCCCGGCAGCAATGGGCCGTTCAGCCGTTCGGCGCCGTGCGCGTCGGCATTGGTCTGGATGCGGGTCAAGTAGCCATCGGCACCGACCTCGATGCGGACATTGGTAGCCCAGCCTGTAGGCAGTAGCGCGCGCTCGGCAAAGAAGACGGACATCGGTTCGGTACCCCATTGCTTGTAATTTGTATATACATATACAGACGTTTGCCTGCTCGGTAAACTCCGGCAAGCTACGACTCTTAACTCATTACCAAGGATTGCCTGTGTCGACTCCGCCTGTCGTGTCCCCGCTGGCCGCCCACATGGGCGATAGCCCGGCCCCGCTTTACGCTCGAGTAAAGCAAATGATCACTGCGCAGATCCAGAGCGGAAACTGGCCGCCGCATTATCGTGTGCCCTCCGAGAGCGAGCTTGTGACCCAGTTGGGGTTCAGCCGCATGACCATCAACCGTGCGCTGCGTGAAATGACCGCCGACGGCTTGCTGGTGCGCATGCAGGGCGTTGGCACCTTTGTGGCCGAGCCCAAGACCCAGTCCGCGCTGTTCGAAGTTAACAATATCGCCGATGAAATCGCTGCTCGCGGGCACAAGCACACCTGTAAGGTCATTAGTCTGGGTGAAGAAATGGCCGGCTCGGAACGTGCCGCCGTGCTCGACATGCGTGAAGGGCAGAAGGTCTTTCATTCACTGATCGTGCACTACGAGAACGGGATTGCCGTGCAAATCGAGGACCGTTTCGTCAATGCCTTGGTGGCACCGGACTACCTCAAGCAGGATTTCACCCTGCAAACGCCTTACGCTTATTTGTCTCAAGTCGCCCCGCTGACTGAGGGCGAGCACGTGGTCGAAGCGATTTTGGCTGACCCCAAAGAGTGCAAATTACTGCAAATCGAGCCCGGCGAGCCGTGCCTGCTGATTCGTCGCCGCACCTGGTCGGGTCGTCAGCCTGTTACCGCCGCCCGACTGATCCACCCCGGTTCCCGTCATCGTCTTGAAGGACGTTTCAATAAATGATCCAGCCTGAAGTTTTACGTGCCGTCGACTATCCGCGCATGCCGTGGAAGAACGGCGGCGGCAGCACTGAAGAAATTACCCGAGACGCAGGTGAGGGCCTTGATGGCTTTGGCTGGCGCCTGTCGATTGCCGATATCGGCGAGTCGGGCGGCTTTTCACGTTTTGACGGCTATCAGCGAATCATCAGCGTGCTGCAGGGTGCGGGCATGAACCTGCAAGTCGACGGGGTGAGCACGCGGGCACTGTTACCGTTCGATGCTTTTGCATTCAAGGGTGAAAGCGCCGTTGCCTGCACCCTGATCGATGGTCCGATTCGCGACTTCAATCTGATCTATGCCCCGCAGCGCTACACCGCGCGGTTGCAATGGCTGGAGGCGACCACCCCACAGCGCGTGTTCACTTCGGCGCACACCCTGGTGGTTTTCAGCGCAGGCGAACAGGTCCATGTGGGCCTGGGTAACACCTGCCACGAACACCTGGGCCGTTACGACTGTCTGCAACTGAGCGGCAATCGCGAGTTGCTTGAAGTGACGGTGACAGGCCTGTGCTGTGTGATTGAGTTGAGCGCGGTCTAACTAGCATGTAGTCGCTGCCGCAGGCTGCGAAGGGTTGCGGAGCAACCCGTTTTCCTGGAGCACCCACGTCCCGCTTCGCAGCCTGCGGCAGCGACTACACACGCTACACGCTCTGTTACCGAACGCCCCAACTCAGCGCACAAACCTCCCCCAGTAACACTCCTGCGAATCATTCATCCTCTTCTCAAAAACCTGGCGCACGTTTTTTAGCCTGTGTTTTCGGGCTCTCTAACTTTTTCATTTGCTAATTTCACACATTGGCCGCTAACTTGCATATGCTTGTATGTACAAGTACATAAGTGTGCGTCGATCCTCTTCTCACACCCGACGCATCCGACTATCGCTGAGGAGTTACCCGTGACTTCAACTACCCCAAAATCGCCTGCCGAGTTCACCCGTCACCGTGAAGGTGAAATCCGCGCCGCCCGTGGCACCCAGCTCACTGCTAAAAGCTGGATGACCGAAGCGCCGCTGCGGATGTTGATGAACAACCTCGACCCGCAAGTGGCCGAGAACCCGACCGAGCTGGTGGTGTATGGCGGTATTGGCCGGGCAGCGCGTAACTGGGAGTGCTACGACAAAATCGTCGAAAGCCTGACCAACCTCAACGATGACGAAACCCTGCTGGTGCAATCGGGCAAGCCGGTCGGCGTGTTCAAAACCCACAGCAATGCACCACGGGTACTGATCGCCAACTCCAACCTGGTACCGCACTGGGCCACGTGGGAGCACTTCAACGAACTCGACGCCAAAGGCCTGGCCATGTACGGCCAGATGACCGCCGGCAGCTGGATCTACATCGGCAGCCAGGGCATCGTTCAGGGCACCTACGAAACCTTCGTCGAAGCCGGTCGCCAGCACTACAACGGCAGCCTGGTCGGCAAGTGGGTACTGACCGCAGGTCTGGGCGGCATGGGCGGCGCACAGCCTCTGGCCGCCACCCTGGCCGGTGCCTGCTCGCTGAACATCGAATGCCAGCAAAGCCGTATCGATTTCCGCCTGGCCACTCGCTATGTCGACGAGCAAGCCGCGGACCTGGATGACGCGCTGGCCCGTATCGCCAAATACACCTCTGAAGGCAAAGCGATCTCCATTGCGCTTTGTGGGAACGCCGCTGAATTGCTGCCAGAAATGGTTCGTCGTGGCGTACGCCCGGACATGGTCACCGACCAGACCAGCGCCCACGACCCCCTGAACGGCTATCTGCCAAAAGGCTGGACCTGGGAGCAGTACCGCGACCGCGCCGTGACCGATCCGGCAGCCGTGGTCAAAGCCGCCAAAGCCTCGATGGGCGAGCACGTTGAAGCCATGCTGGCCTTCCAGA
>NZ_JCBCUZ010000060.1:0-3872 GCF_059862735.1 Pseudomonas sp. MF06569
AAGCGCTTCGATTTCAAATGCCCGATCGAAGTCATGGGAGAGGTGATGCAGGAAGCCTTGGCTATGCGGCATGATGCTCCGGCTTCAATTCAATAACCGTGTTGCACTCAGCTCCTGCAACCGCCCAACCTTGGCAAATGTAGGAAAGTCTTTAAGCTCTTTTTCTGATTGAACATGATAGTTCAATGGTTCAAAAATATTTTCAAAATAATTTGTAGAAGGTCTTGCATTGTTAGAATAAATGCTATAATTGAATAGTAAACTCATTTGTTAAATAATTTGTGGTAAAATCATTATAACAAATAAAAGATTTAATCAAGTCCCTAACGGGACTTTTTCTTTATTTATATCTTAGGTAAGTTCCTACGCTTCTTTTGTGCTTCTTCTTTTATGGAAGTATTGTCTGCCGGGGTTTTAAGAGGTGGTTCGTGTCGAACTGGATTGGCAGGCTCTGTGGCTTCAATGACCGGCGGTTTTGGCTTTTCCAGCAATGCCAGGCTCAACTGGAATGAGGTAGGGGAAAACGCTTTGTAGCGCTCTGGATGCAGTGAATACCTTTCAAGCAACTCTTTCATATCATGGGCTGTGGGTGTGTAGCCTTCGATTTCAAGGCCCATGAGCGAGCCTACCAGCCACGCTTTTCGTTTAAAGGCATCATCACCAAAGAGATCGTATTTTGTGCCTCCATTCCTCTCTTGGAGAGCCTGAAATCCGGCTTTAATGCTCATTTCAGTTGGATTTTGAAAACTGCAAGAATTGTCAGAAATGACAAAACTTGATTTGAATTTCGGATTACTGCTTGTAAATGTCTTACCATCGGGTGAGTCGAATTTTTGATAAAGCAATTTTTTTCGATTTGGTTTGTCGAAATTTCGCTTTGGCGATATAGCACCAAAGCCACAAGGCTGATTGAATTCTTGCCTTGGTGGTGCATCTTCAAAACTACGCATCAATTCGACTAAACGGCCCTCATCATCGATCTTGAAATGTTGGAGCAATTTCGAGATTTGCAAGCCTGCGGAGCTTGGTTTTATTGATGTTGAAGCTTTTGTAATGTAATAGCCCGAAACCTTGGCAGGGTCTTTTTTGCTGTTGTTCAGCTTGATGGTGTAACCATTTTGTTTCATCAAATCAAAAAGCTGACGTGCTGTTACTGATTTTTCAAACAGTGATTTCAGTTCTTTTTTATATTTTGATTCATCACTTTGTTTGCCAGTGTGGTGCTCATATTTCCTTGCACCTGCTGTAAGGTTGATACGACTTTCATCATTTCTTGATTGCTTGATTTGGTCGTTCTTCAAGCCATATTTTATTTCGAGTTCTTGGACAAGCTCTTCAATTTTTCGATAATTGTTTTTTTGGAAAAACGGTTTATTGTCAAAATCTCGATTTTCCATAATTAGATGAACATGAGGGTTTTTAGTATCTCGATGAACTGCAAAGGCATAATTTCTATTTGCACCAAAATGCTTTTCAACCAATTCATTAGAAATCTTTTTTAACTTTTCATCAGACAACTCGTCATGGCTTTCTTCAAAACTGATGACATAGTGCATTTCATTCGATTTCTGTTTTGCTGTTAATCTACTATTGAAGTCGTTTTGAATGTCTTTGGCGGTTTGTTCTAAGTTAATAAAGTCGATAGGAATATTACCGCCAATGGCGGTGCATTTCTCTTTATTGAAAATATATTTGGCAAGGTTTTTGGTATTTGGCCTTATTCGTTGTATTTCTTTGATTAGCATTTTACACCTCCATGCTAATCATTTTCCTTAAACCAGAAAGAGAGTTTAAAATATCGTTATGGAGTTCGGGAAATACTTCTAAAAAATATTTATTGAAATCTTCAATTGACCCATTTGAGAATCTGTTATGGGCATAATCAGCATAGGTTTTGAAAGTAGAATATCTGTCTGCATTCAAAGCAAAAAAAGATGATGCGAAAGCAGAGTGATAAATTTTCAACTCACTCATAAATTGGAAAAACAAATCATCAAATGTAAGCTTCTTGCTCTCCTTCTTGAAGGACTTGAATTTTGCCTTAATAAGAGAAAAATCTTTTTCCGAGTATGTGAGATTTAATTTCTTTGACTTTAAACTATCATCATATATTGGCATCGCTTCTGAAAAACATTTGGCACTAACAGATGGCTTAGCTCTAAAAGTTTTAGAGCTAAACAGAAGTTTTGAAATGTCTACTCTCGACTGTCTCAATTGACGAACAATTTTATCTGTGTCGGACGTTTTATAATTAAGATTGTCGCTTAAATACATTGAGTAATTTGTTGTTAGGTTTGCAAGGTATTGATTGTAATTCTTTAATACAGCCTCGCTGTTGTTCTTTGCCATTATGTATGTTGCGCAATCATGCAGTATGTAATCTTTGAATGCCTTTGCAATTGAAAAAGCATTAGATGAGACTCTATTAAAGCTGGCGATGAAATCTTCTAAAATCTCATGATTAACTTCTGTTAAGCATGGGCATATTCTCTTTACTGGTGTTTGTTTTTTTGATGTTGTCATAGTGTTGAATAATTATTTTATACACTAATTTTAACATATTTTATTTTAAAAACCGCCGTTAAGATTTGGGATATGACCCTTGTGGGAATATCCTTGCCCCGACGATAGGAGGGCAAGCATAAAAAGCAAACATACCGTAAGGTTATGTTTGAGGGAAAACCGCCAGGGTTGACCGTCTTTTTATTCTGCTTGCTTCTTTTGATTACGCTTTTGATGTATAGGTTGTTAGCAACGTCTTTGATTTCATTAGTCATAGCAGAAGAAAAAAACGGATTTTTAATCCGGTTTTTTGTTGTGCTGATTGATTTCAATGATAGGCATAGATGCAGGGTCAAACATCTCGAAAACCTGACCTTCGATTTCATCAGCATAAGGGTCTGTCTGTTCTTCATGAATTACTAAATCACTGGTTTGATTTTGTGGTAAATCATGCTCAATTCTGTTTATAAAATCGTCTTGCTTGTGATAGCTGATTTCAGTTTCAAGCCTATCTTCGATTGAAATTTCGATCACAAAATCGCAACCATCCTGACCTTTGCCAATTGAAATTTCTGCTTGGTTTGTTCTCAAAATCTTATTTATTATTGCACGCTGTTCTTCATCATTTAATGCTGCATCAAGCTGTTCATAATCAAAAAATTCAGCTTCATTTTGTGAACGCTTCAAAGCATTTTCTGCTTTGACTTCATCAATTCTTTTTTGAGTTTCATCAGAATCTTTTTCAAGTTCTTCAAGCCGATTGATAAGAAGTTTTGAGACTGTGCCCATTTCGATTGCTTTCAAAATGTTCGATTTTTGGTCTTCTACTTTTAGCAATTTCGATCTTAATTTTTCAATTTCTGCATCGTCGATTTTCGTTTTTTGAGTCAGGGATTTTTTCAGAATTGATAGATTTACCTCATTGAAAAAAACACGCTCAACGTCATCATAGTCAAACCAAAGTCTACCTTTTTCAATGCACTGGTTTGTTTCTGACTTCGTGCACACAAGGTATTTCTTTTCTCCTTTTTTCCATTTCATATGAGACAAACGCATTGGAGCAAAGCAACAGCTACAAGTCATAACATTGCGAAAAATATTTTTAAATCCAGAGACTCGACCAGTGGACTTGGTTGTTCTTCTGTTTTGAATTTCAGCACGCAGTTCTTCAAATTCAGACCGGCTAATCAATGCAGGATAATAGTCATGAATAACTTCGCCGGGCACTCTGATTTTATTCCCAGGGCGGCCGCGAAAACTGAGTGCAACACCTGACCTTTCCGGTACGGTGCTGCCCCTATGTCCTATTCCGAACTCAGCGTTGAAGAGCGCGCGATCATTCAGCTCAGTCAAGCTCAAGGCTTCACCCT
>NZ_JCBCUZ010000061.1:0-3789 GCF_059862735.1 Pseudomonas sp. MF06569
CGAGCTGTTGGTGGCATTGCCGCATGAGTTGACCGAGGTGCAGCGACGGGAACTGGTGGACGCCATCGCCGGGGCGATGGTCGAGCGCTACGGCGTAGCAGCCGAGGCCGCGATCCACCGTCCTGGAGCGGAAGGGGATCAGCGCAACCACCATGTGCACCTGATGTTCACCACCCGGCGGATGGATGCCAGCGGGCAGCTCACCGAGAAAACTCGCGAGCTGGACGTAAAGCCGCGTAGTTCGGCAGAGATGCTGTGGATCAGGGGCATGGTAGAAGAGTCCACCAATCAGGCGCTGGAACGTGCCGGGCTCGATGAGCGCATCGACATGCGCAGTCTGGCCGACCAAGCCGCTGCGGCTATCGCTGAATTCGACATAGGGCCGCTGCCGCTGGATCAGCATGCGGACGCTCTGATGCGATTCATGGAGACCCTGCGGTTGCCGACCCTGCATGAAGGGCCAGACCTCACGGCGGCCAAGCGGGCAGCCAAGCGACGGGCCGAACCTTCCCTGTCCATTCTCGCCCAGGAGAATCAATTACGCGGAGAGCGCCAAGAGCTGGCCCAGCTCGATGCGCAGATTTACCACTTCGAACATTTCGCCCCGTTGCAGGCCGCTGCTGCGGCTGCGCGGCAGCAAGAGCAAGAACGCCAGGAACAAGGCCGTCGCGTGGCCGAACTGCGTCGCCAACTCAGCGAGGCCAAGAATGCGATCCATCACGCCAAAACCACTGCTGGGGTTTTGCGCGGACGGCTGAACGCTGAGCCCCCGCCCGTAGTGGCGGAGGCCCAGCGGCTGAAGGGCCAGGCCGAGCAGGCCAAGGCACAGGCGCAGCAATGGCGGGAGAAGCATCCGACCAGGGCATGGGTGGCTGACACGTTTGGCCGCACGCTTGAGGTGGATCGGGTGGCCGATAAGGCGGTCGATCGGTTCAACACGTCGCAGGAACTGGTGCAGGCCCGACAGTGGCAGGCCGACCGCCGCGAACTGAGCGTCGAGCTGGAGCGCATCGAGGCGCAATTGCCGACGTTGGCCAAGCAGCCGCGCCGTATCGAAGACGAGCTGCTGTTGCATTACGGCGACGACAAGTTGCGGCAGGACATCGAGGACAGAATGCGGGTGGTCAAGGGACTGGAGCGCTCCATGGACGCGGAGCGCCGCGACCATGTGCGTGGCGCGAGGATGGAACTGGTCAAACGGCTGGAACTCTCCCCGGCTGGGTCTGACCTGGTGGAGGCTTACCGCGACGTCGAGCGTTTGTTGGAGCAGGCCCAGCGGCTAGAGGCCGACTGCGCCCAAGCGCGCAAACTGGAGGTGCTGGTGGCGACGCAAAGCACATTGAGTGATGCCCGCCGTCTGATCGAGAAAAGCCAGCACCGGGCGCAGCCCGAGCTGGTCGAAGCGCTCATCGCGATCCAAGAGCAAGAGAAACAGATCCGGCAATTGCGGGGGATGTATTCGAATCAGTGGCCCGAGCTGGACGCCCTTAAGCGCCTGCAGGGCGATGCCTGCGCTTTGCGTGACATGGTTGAGGGCAGCTGCGAGCAACACGCCATGTCGCGCCCTGAGGAGCGCATACAGGCGCGCTCAGAACCAGAATCAGGACCAGAGGATAAGCCGCGCAGCATGCCGCGCATGAGGTAAGCGCCCCATTCTATAATCGCTCTATAATCGACTATAAAGCGCTACAGGCCACGGAATACGGGGCCTGTAGCCAGCCTCTTATACTTACGCCAGATCCAACGGCATCTGGTTTAGTCGAGCGCGGGCCGCTTCCCATGATTCACCAGGGAGAGCTAGTCCCTGTTCCTCGATTTCGGCATCCGTCAGCTTGTGGCTCTTCTTGCGCTTCACCTGGTCGGACTTCGGCTCTGGTTTGATGGCAAAAATCAGATGGCTGACGGTGCGCCCGGTCTTGCGTTGCGTGTAGCTCACCCGGATGTCGCTGTGCTCGTTGATTTGGGCCAGCGCGGGTTCAAGGACGCGCCTTTTAAAGTTGTCCATGCGCGGATATTCGTCAGCGATGCCGAGAGTTTCCTTGAGCCATACGATTTCAATTTCACGTTTGCCGATACCTAGGTACTGCACCAGTAGTTCATACATGCGCACCGCGTGGACGCTGGTCATGCGGCCGATTTTCTCTAGGCGGTAGCTGGTGAACTCGGTTTCTAGTCGGGTGATGTACGGCAGCATGTCGGTGGCAAAGCGCAACTGAACGGCACCTGCACCGTCAATGTAGCTGGCTGTCGAGATCCAGCGGATCATGCTGACCCGCTCCTTGCCGCTTTCCGGGTGAATATCGCGGGCCACGATAAAACGGTTAAAGAGCGTTTTCATTGCCTCCTTAAGCTGATCGTAGACCGCCCCTCCTTCCATCCCAAACATGCTGGCAAACCGCTTCGCCTCTATCGTGACGAAACCATCTGTTAGCCCCTTCTGGGTTTCGCGAGCTTCGACGATGGCGTACAGGATGACGCGCTGCTCGATCAAATCAAGGCGGTAGCTGGCCTCGACCAACTTGTTCGACTTCACAACGATGGTCTGTTTCGACGCCGTCATATGGCACCCGCAAAACTTGAGGAGGCGACCAAGCTACTCCGCAAGCCAAGCTAATACAACTACTTAAATATAAGAGTAGTTTAATACCCTAAATCTGTAGTGACATGACCCTAAATCTGTAGTGACATGAGCCTAAATCTGGTGCTACATGACCCTAAATCTGTAGTTTTATGAGGGCTGAACCCCACGGATTACGTGGCCTGTAGACCGCCTAAAAGCTTTTAAAAGCTTTTTAAAAGCATTAAAAGCCCAAATTCGAGTTACCCACAGCCCTGTTTTTCTCCATATGCGACTGCAAAGCCGCACGGAATGCCCAACAACAAATCCCTCCCTTAATGGCAACAAATCCCTCCCTTTTTAAACGCTACAGGGCACGTAATTCGTGGCCTGTAGACGACCGAAAAGGGTTAAAAGGGAAAAGGAAAAATAGGCGCTGAAGCAAAAACAGTGATCAGATCCAAAACCGGCGCCCCTCCAGTCCCTGCACGCCCTCCTAGCTGCGTGCATGACAGGAGGCAGTGCAAGGGCGTTTCGCTCCTTCGCGGCGCAGGCTTCGCCCTGCGCGCTTCGCTTGCTTGGTAATCAATTCTTAGGGGCGGGTTCCCCCTCCTGCGCGACAGCGCCCTGAATGCCGAATACACGCCTGAATGCCTCTGAACCCCGACCATCCTTCCCCAGCACCGCCAATCGCTCAGCCTGTCGAGTTAGGAAACCATCCATCAGTGACAGCAGATCATTAAGCCCACCACCAGGGAGTGATCCGTTCCGCTTGAAGTGCTCGGCGGAGGCTGCACCGTGCAGCACCTTGACCCGGTCATCCTCCTGCTTGGTGTTTGCTTTGATACGGGCCTCAGATTGCTGAATACGGGCGTTGAGTTGAGCCCGTTTACGTTTGAGTTCTTCCAAATCGTTAGCCATTCAGTCCGTCCCAGCGTGATGAAAAAATGAGGATATACCGTGCTAGTGTGGTTGATCCAGGTGATGTGAATTCTGTGGGTTTACAGTAGAGTATCGGCTGACACATACCCCCCCGAAGCAAAGCAAGGGCGCACTTTAGCAATCTACGATTGCGTGCGGCCCCTACGGGGCAAATCAAAAGCAAGATCAGGAGCAAAGCGGCGTGGCGATTGGGTCGGCCAGTGTTCAGAGCATCAGCAGAAGCGGTGGCCGTTCGGCCACTGCCGCTGCTGCGTATCGCACTGGCCAGAAAATCACCGACGAGCGCACCG
>NZ_JCBCUZ010000062.1:0-3576 GCF_059862735.1 Pseudomonas sp. MF06569
GCTGTTCCGCGAGCGCCTACCGGCCAAGCCGTACCATACCGACGACCTGCGCGCAGGACTCCAGGTGCGCAGCGCCGAGCGCGCTGCCCTGGCCCGCTACATCCAGCCGAACGGCCCCACGCACAAGTATTGGCTCGTCTACGACATCGACCGCCCAGGGGCTGCGATGGACTGGAGCGACCGCAATTGCCCGCCGCCCTCGATCACAGCCATGAATCCCGCCAATGGGCACGCTCACCTGATCTACGGCCTCAAAACCCCCGTCAGGACTGCGCCTGGCGCGAAATCTGACCCACTCAGGTACGCGGGAGCCATAGATTCCACGCTACAGCAGGCACTCGGGGCAGACCCGCAGTACAGCGGCCTGATCTGCAAGAACCCGCTGCACCCGCACTGGGTTGTGGCGGCGTGGGAGCCCCGCCTGTACACGCTGAACGATCTGGACAGCTGGCTTGACCTCAGCGCGGCGAAAGACCGGCGCAAGCGCCTGCCTGCGTACGGACTGGGTCGTAACTGCAACCTCTTCGAGCAGCTCAGCCAGTGGTCGTACAAGGCCATACGCCAGGGCTGGCCGGGTTACGACCAGTGGCACGCCGCCTGCCTGCAGCGGGCCCTCATGTACAACGCTGGGTTCCCTTGCCCCCTGGATCACCAGGAGGTGGGCCATATCGCCAAGTCGGTGGCTAGGTACACACACGCCCGGTTCACGCCCGAGGGCTTCAGTGCGTGGCAGGCCGCACAGGGATCGAAGAAGGGCAAGGCGCTGCGTGACCAGCTCAGGCCGAAGCTGGTCAGCCTGCTTGACGAGGGCCGCTCAGAGGCCGAAATAGCGCGCCTGACGGGCCAATCAAGGCAAACAATCAACAACTGGGTAAGAGGCCTCAAATGACCCTTAAAGATGCATTCCGCCAGGACGAACTCCCGGACCTTCTAGCCGATCTATCCCATGTCATCGACATGGTGGATGGCTGGGCCCTGCGCAACGAGTCAATTGACTACGATCTCGCAATGTACGCGGCCAGCCTGATTGCCCGCATCGCCAACAAAGCGAACCCTCAGTAAAAGTTGTCAAAAAGCCATATCAGATAATAGCCCCGTTTACGGGGGCTTCAGCTGTGCCCCTCCAGATGTAAATCCCCCCGCTCTTCACAAGTCCAGGTGGTCGCCAGTGCAGTGACCGAAGGGCGCTGTGATGGTGAACGCCCAACAAGCAAAGCGCGTTAGCCACAAATCCACTAACCCCTGATCTAGAGCCTCTGTTACCTTTTGTAACTTGCACGGCTTTTGATTATAAGCCAGGATACACAGAGGGCCCTCCCGGCGCTTCGCTTGGTCGGTTCCTCTGTGACCTGGTTCAGGGGGCGTGCCGCCCCCCGAAACCCCCCAGCCGGCCCCCGCCGCCGCGGACTAAAGTCCGCAACGTCGGGGGCCTCGACTAAGAGCCAATCCATGACCGAGCCAAAGCGCGAAAAGATCATCAAGGTGCGGGTGACCCCCGAGGAACTGGCCACCCTCCAGATGCACAGCACCAGGACGGAGCTGGCCCGCTGGATGCGGGAGAGCTGCCTGAATCCCGGCCAGACCGATCTAGTCCGTGATCTGCGCGGCGCGGCCCCGGCGGCTGATCCCGCGTTGCTGCGCCAGTTGGCGAGTATCGGGAACAACCTCAACCAGATCGCCCGCAAGATGAACACCGCCGAGTGGGGCGCTGTTGATCGCGTCCAGGTCATCGGCGCCCTGGCCGGGGTTGAGCGTGAGTTGGCCGAACTGCGAGCGCTGCACAAGTGATCGTGAAGTTCCACGCCAGGGGCACTGGCGGCGGCAAGGGGCCGACGCAGTACCTGCTGGGCCGGGACGGCCAGCGGGAGGGGGCAACCCTGCTGCGTGGCGATCCTGAGCAGGTGGCCGAACTGATCGACTCCAGCCGGTACGCCAAGAAGTACACCAGCGGCGTGCTGAGCTTTGCCGAGGCGGATCTACCGCCCGAGCAGAAACGGGCCCTCATGGACAGTTTCGAGAAGGCGCTACTGCCCGGCCTAGAGGCCCGGCAGTACAGCTGCCTATGGGTTGAGCACCAAGACAAGGGACGATTAGAGCTGAACTTCGTCATCCCCAACCTGGAGCTGACCGAGGGCAAGCGCTTGCAGCCCTACTATCACGTCGCCGATCAGCGCCGGGTCGATGCCTGGGCGACGGTTCAGCGCGCCGAGCTGGGCCTTTCCGACCCGAAAGACCCAGCTCGCAGGCGGGCCCTTGTAACGCCCCGCGACTTGCCGCCAGAGCGTCAGCAGGTCGCGCAGCAGATCACGGACGGGCTGCTGGCCCTTGCCGCCCAGGGCGAGGTGCGCAGCCGTGCTGACGTGCTCGAAAAGTTGACAGGTGCAGGCTTCCAGGTGGCCCGCGAAACCAAGTCATCCATCAGCATCGCCGACCCGGACGGCGGCAAGAACATACGCCTCAAGGGGGCCCTCTATGAGCGGGATTTCAGACTTGGCCCGGAGCTTCGAGGAGAAATCGAAGCAGCAAGCCAGCGATATCGAGACGGGCGTGACGAACGCCTACAAACAGCACGAACAGACCTTGCTCGCGGCATTGAGATCAAGCGAACAGAGCTTGAGCGGCGCCATCCAGGCCCGCGAGAAGAGCCTCAGCGAGCTTTTGAGCGCGACCGAGGCCAACACCAGGGCGTTAGTCCTATCGGGCTGGAAATGGCTCGCAGGGAGCCTGCTGGCGGTCATCCTGGCCGCGAGCGGGGCCCTGTGGTGGACAGGGCTGACGGTGGCGGAGAATTTCCAGATCATCGAGCAGCAGAAGGCCACGATGGCCCGCGCCCAGGCGCTGGGGATGGAGTTCTACAGCGACGGAAAAGACGAGTACCTCCTGCTGCCCAAAGGGAAGAAGGCGTCCAGCGGGTGGAATTTCAAGGAACTTGGCCGAGAGGCCGTGAAGTTGGAGAAGTAGGCTATGACGGAGATCGAGAAGGCCTTGCTAGACGCCTTGGAGAGTTTACAGAGCGAGCACGAGCAGCAGCTGAGCAGTTTCGCCGAGACCTTGCAAAGTATGCGGATCGAGCACGCGAAGGGCTCGAAGCTGTGGGCCGAAGCTGCCGCGACCTTGCAGGGGCAGTACGAGCGCAGCCAGACAGAGAACATGGCCCTGTCGCAGCAGGTGCAGAGCTTGAGCGGACAAGTGAACGACTTGGCGCAGCGCGTCGAGGGTTTGAGCCGCGCGCTCAGGAAGTGATCCAGGAGCATCAGCGGCATAAGTCGCGCCGTGGGCCCACCTTGGGTTAGGCTGGACCCCAGAAAAAACAAAACCCCCGTGCTCTGATCATCTTGGCGGAAGAGAGAGCGACGGGGGCCCCGCAAGAGCATTGGAGTGCCCTTGAACGTGTTGAAAGCATACCACGACGCCGCAGACGATCAACCGCGACAAGCGATCCAGCTTGAGCTGTTCCGCGAGCGCCTACCGGCCAAGCCGTACCATACCGACGACCTGCGCGCAGGACTCCAGGTGCGCAGCGCCGAGCGCGCTGCCCTGGCCCGCTACATCCAGCCGAACGGCCCCACGCACAAG
>NZ_JCBCUZ010000063.1:0-3543 GCF_059862735.1 Pseudomonas sp. MF06569
GGTACAGATACACTTTTTCGACTTTGGCATCGGGTCGCATCATGGCGAGCTGGCTCCTGAGGGGATCGGGAGCACAGCATCCGGGATCAGCTAAGCGCTTTGAATGTGGGGTTTATGGAGCGCTTACGATAAGCCAAGCCTTTAACCCCGTTCCAAATGGCGATTTACTATTTACGCAGCGTCGATATGGCAGGCTCGTCTGGGCTTCTAAACCCAAACCTCTGTTTTTTGCCTTAGCTTCACTCTTCTTATGATTATTTTTCTTCAGGCATCATTAGACAATGAGAGTAAGCACCTGACGATTACACCCTATGCGACATCAAGCCATCGATTGGCCAATTAAGATACTGCACAATACTGCGTGGGATTCCAGTGACGCCTTAGGAACAGGAGCGAAACAAACACATAACCGCGATCAGGGGGCATGCCAACCACTTCTTGACTAAAGACCGCAGCTGGACTCAAGACTATAAGACAGTGGGCTACGGAGTGGTAAGCACCCATCCGGCGAAGTCGGCGCAAGCGAAAAAACCAACAACAATATCTCGCCTGACTTCAGCCAGTGACATCATCGGCAATAGTAAAAGCCATGCTTACTATCTTCCTGAAGGTTGCCCAATCCACGACAAGGTATCCTCGAGAAACCAGATAACCTTTGAGTCAGAATCCGCAGCTAAATTGGCGGGCTACGGGAAAGCAGGAAGCTTTAAATGAGACAGCAGCCCAGATGACTATGGAAACCGAATCCCCTGCCCCGTTCCTACAATCGGGCGACACAGCACTGCTATTCGACGGCACCTGCAAGCTCTGTAACGGATGGGCGCGATTGATTATCCACTATGACCATGCTTATCGAATTCAGCTCGCTGCGGTTCAGTCGCCGGAAGGCCAAGAGCTGTTGAGGTGGGCCGGGCTACCTCTGGACGAATTCAACACCATTGTTCTTATCTCCAACAACAAGGTGTCCATACGTTCTGAGGCGATGTTCGAGATTTTGAGTCGCCTGGATGCACCATGGCGCTGGCTAAAAGCTGCTCGAGTCATGCCGGCAGCAATGCGGGATTGGATGTATGACAAAATTGCCCTGAATCGTTACAGGCTTTTCGGAAGATATGACTCCATCCATCTTCCGACCGCCGATCATGATCGCCGTTTTTTGAAAAAAAATCGGTAACCATGGGCTCTAGATACTCTAGTAGGCGTAGCATAGTGGTACTGGCCAAGACGTAGGCTCAGGAGCATAGCTCCCCTCATTTTGCATGATGGAGTTGAAAGTGACAACTTGCCACATAAGGCCAAGTATTTCCAGGTTCAAGCTTTTAGAGATGAGTTCGCAATAATATGCGTCTATTGCGTTAAAACTGGTGGCGAGGCGTTTGGTGAAAGAGTGAGGCAAGCGCTAGATCAGGCGAGTATTAAAGCCTAATTGGGCTTAGCTACGATAAGTACAAGAACAACATTTAATCAGCACTGAAACTCGCGAACAGAAAGATACACGAGTAGAAAAGACTAAAAAATTCAGCGCAACCAGGATTTAATTTGAGACGAAAATAAATCTCGAATTTTGGTATGTCCGACGCCAGAAACTATATTTTAGCTTCAGGTCATCTGCGTTTTTTCACCATATAATTAAAGCATATCATAACACCTCTATTTAATTTATATCCTAATCGGTTTAAATATCGAGAAATTGGGAAAAACCTGCATTAGGAAAAAATCGCAAGTGCCAGTCTGGACGTATCAGGTCTTGCAAATAAGTATCCTTGCATAAGATCTACCCCTAAACCGAGCAGTGTATCACTCTCCTCACAGGTCTCAACACCTTCGGCCACGATCATTATATTTAAACGTTTTTCGACTAACACCACACCTTCAACTATTGCAGTTCTAACCGGATCTTTATCGATATTTCTAGTAAGCGCCATATCAATTTTCAGTACGTGCGGCTGAAACATAGCCAATAAATTTAGACCCGAGTAACCCGAGCCGAAATCGTCGATTGAGGTAGTAAACCCTTGACGTTCGTACTCTTCGAAAATTCCCTTTAGATGAATAGGATCATCGACACGCTCACCTTCGGTCACTTCGAACATGAGTCTTTCTGGAGGAAATCCAAATAGCCTGGCGGCCTCTAGAGTTGCTCGAATGCAGGTCTCGGCTCGATACACGGCATTTGGCAAAAAATTGATGCTTAGCTTACATTCTGGAATGCTCAGCAAACCTAATTGCGTCGCTCTCTCGATAGCCTTGACTCGACATGCTTGGTCAAAGCGGTATCGGTTTTCATCATTAACCTGATCCAAGATGCTTGCCGCCGACTCACCGTTCACCCCGCGTACAAGGGCTTCATAGGCAAAGGTTGTGCGCGTTCTTACGTTAACGATTGGCTGGAAAGCCATTATGAAATCGAACCCCAACCCATCTATATTTTGGCACTCTGTGCAGCCGACTGACACGACCGCAGTGCGTACGATATTACGGGTCATGGCTGATCCTCCAATTTCAAGCGAGTGTGAAGCTACATTTTTTCGAGATTTCACTGAGTTATCGGTACGAATCTAGTTTTGCTGAAGGCTCATGTTTATCGCGTGCAAGGCAGCAACGAAATTGAGCCTATGGCTCTGATTTTACTGACACTATCAACCTGCTTGCAAGCGAGGCATTTGCAAGAGAGTGCAATTACCTTGACCGTTCGGCGGAGTAACCTTGACGGCATTTAGTTTGGCACACTGGATCGATTTAGAGAAGTAATCAGAAATGATTTAGAAATTGATTCCGCAGCGATAAAAATATTGCATTGGTACCTCAAAAAGTTAGATCCGCCAGCTATTATAAAATTTTAAACTCTCAATGGAGACTGAAGGTGATCGACGCAAAACTACTGACACTAATGATTGAGACATCTAATGATGGCATCGTTATTGCTGAACAGGAAGGCGATGAGAACATCCTGATCTACGCTAACCCCGCCTTCCAGCGCCTGACGGGTTATGACGTTGACGACATCCTGTATCAAGACTGCCGCTTCCTGCAGGGTGATGACCGAGACCAAGCGGGCTTGGCCGTTATCCGCGAGGCGATAAAGATGCATCAGCCCTGCCGGCAAGTCATTCGCAACTATCGTAAGGACGGCAGTATTTTTTGGAATGAGCTATCTATCACCCCAGTATTCAACGAGGAAGATCAACTTACCTATTACATCGGTATCCAGAAGGACGTTAGCGTCGAATTTGAGGCTAGCAAGCGCGTGCATGAGCTAGAAGCGGAGGTTGCAAGGTTAAAAACTAAATTGGCTCAATCGCAACGTGAATCGCCCGAAGCGTGATAGCACCTGAATTGAAGCTTGGTCTGCGTCGGCGTATAGAACATCATCGACACGAAGATACTCATAGAGTGCCTTCCCAAGACGATAGACAATTGTAGTGGTCAACTCATCCCGGACACGGTTTTGAGTTTTTCTTCCGTTTTCGCTGGGGCCAATCCATCGTTAAATTGATGAGGTCGGATCCAGTTGTAGTGATGCATCAGGTACTGGCTAATATC
>NZ_JCBCUZ010000064.1:0-3434 GCF_059862735.1 Pseudomonas sp. MF06569
TTGAGCATTACAACGAGCAGCATCCGCACAGCGCTTTGAACTATCGCTCACCGAGGGAGTTCAGGCGCTTGGCAGTGGCATCAATTTAACGGGGAGTTGGTGTCCGGTTTTGTAGGGGCTAATCCAGGGCTTACCCCTAAACCCCTCGCAGATAACTTACTACTCGGTAGAGCCATCAATACGTCCGCTTCTGTGAGCGGTTGAATCCTTGTGTGCGGCCATAGAAGCGGCGAGCGGTGGTGTAGTTTTTCTTCCAGTACGAATTGTCCATCGAGTTGATACGAATCGTCTTGCCCGTGCGCGGTGCATGAATAAAACGGTTATCGCCGATGTACAGGCCGACGTGATTGCTCCGCGTCCCCCCTTGGGTACGGAAAAAACGGCATCGCCAGGTTTGAGTTGATGCCGGGCGACCTTTTGCAAGTCTGCATTCAGCATGGCCGAAGTGGTTCTTGGTATATGGATATTGGCTTCGTTTTTGAACAGGTAGACCAGCATGCCGCTGCAATCGAAGCCCTTTTCCCGCGACATGCCGCCCCACAGGTAAGGGATGCCCAGCAAGGAGTGGGCGCTGTCGATGACCTTTTTGACGTGCAGTGGTGAAGAACTTTCTTTTTTAACCGATTGTTGAATGGCCCAGGAATACGTTTTGTAAAGATCGGTGGCGGACGCAATGCTGGAGCCGGCGAATGTAAAAAACAAGAACAAAGAAATGAATCTGGACACAAGTAACCTTCTATTTGATGAGGGTACTTGAAGTCTAAATTCGTCAGTACTACGCAGAAACGGGAAAATTCCTACGCATATTGGCGGAAATTTCCGAGTCCGACGAACAGTACTAGTTGTATTTAGAAAAGCGTCTCAGGGGGGGATATCCGCGCTGGGGCAGGGCGCTCAGTGATAATCATGGCCTGGTCATTTAGTCATTTTGTGGCTCTGGGTGGTATGCCGTTACCGCTCTAAAGTGGAGCCACTTTCCTAATGGCTGACCATCATGAATTTCACACTGCAACATCTTGAGGACGAGCCGGCACTGTGTGTCAGTTTTGACCTGATGCGCGTCTTGCGCCCACATCTGCGAGATCCCGCAACCTATTCAACGCAACTGCTGCGACAGGTGGCTCAGGGCTACCGTCTGCTCGCTGCCTGGCAGGAGCATACTCTGGTCGGGCTGGCGGGGTACCGCGAGATGGAAAACCTGATCTATTCGCGCTTTATTTATGTCGATGATCTGGTGGTGAGCCCCGATTTACAGCGTTCAGGTGTGGGGAGTCGCCTGTTGAGCCGCGTTCGCGAAGAAGCGATGCCGCGCCAGTGCGATCATCTGGTACTGGACACGGGGCTGCACATGGCGCTGGCTCAGCGTTTCTATTTCCGCCAGGGCCTGCTGGCGCATGGCATGCACTTCACCCAGACCCTCACCGGGGAGCAACCATGAACAATGCATTGCTGATCAACGCCAGCCCCCACGGGCACTTTTCCCATGCCAGTCGGCTGGCTCGCGAATTTTTGGCATCCCTGCGCCAACGCTATCCTGATCTTGCATGGGTGGGGCGTGACTTCAGCGAGCAACCGTTGCCGCCGCTGGGCATCGATTACGGCGCCGCGCTGGCGACACCCACACCGTTCGAGGCCCCGGTGTTCGATGTGTCCGAGGCGCTGATTCGTGAGCTGGAAACCAGCGACATGCTGGTGATCTCCACGCCCATGCACAACTTCACCGTCCCGGCAGCTCTCAAGCTGTGGATCGATTACGTGTTGCGCATTCATCGCACGTTCAGCGCAGGCCCCGAGGGCAAAACCGGGTTACTTGCCGATCGTCCGGTGTATGTGCTGGTGGGCTCGGGTGGTTTTCATCAGGGGGAAAGGGCGCGGCAACCGGATTTTCTGACGGACTACCTGCGTTATGCCCTGAACACGCTTGGGCTGTTTGACATTCACTTTGTCTATTTGCAGGGCCTTGTGTTTGGCGAGGCGGCAGTGGCAGCAGCACTCAAGGATGCCCGTGAGCAACTTGCACGCTTGGCCGACCAATAGCCCTTCCTTCAACCCTCGGCACTGTGGGCCAGGCTCTCGATTACTTGCGTGAGTACGTCATAGGTTCCGGAGCCTTGTTAACTGTTAAATCTGTTTTATCTTCCATAAATTAGATACTTATCTAATCTAACTATTTTGTGGAATTTTCGTGCGAGGGTAATCCCCCCTGAAAAAAGTACTCATCAGAAGTAGAATTTTCTCCTGACCGGATCAAGGAAATTTTGCGTGAAGACATCGCGTTTTTCAGACAGCCAAATCATGGCCATCCTCAAGCAAGCCGAGGCCGGAACTCCAGCACCAGAGCTGTGCCGCGAGCACGGCATCAGTTCGGCTACGTTCTACAAGTGGCGTACCAAGTTCGGCGGTATGGACGCATCGTTGCTGACTCGACTGCGCGAGTTGGAGGACGAAAACCGGCGACTTAAAAAAATGTACGCCGAAGAGCGCCTCAAAGCCGAAATCATCCAGCAAGCCATGGCAAAAAAGTGGTGAAGCCATCGCGACGACGAGAGATGGCGCAGGAAGTGGTTCGTTCAGGTCGGTGCAGCATCAAGTTGGCGTGCCTGGCTTTCAGAGTTAGCCTCACGTGCTATCGCTATCAGCCGCGTTTGGCGCCTGAAAATGCCGTGATTGCCGATAAACTGATCCAACTCACGTACAACCAGCGTAACTGGGGGTTTGGCTTGTGCTTTCTGTATCTGCGCAACGTGAAGGGCTATCGCTGGAATCACAAACGGGTTTATCGGATTTACCGCGAACTGGAGCTGAATCTACGCATCAAGCCACGTAAGCGCATCGTACGCGAGAAACCTGAGCCGCTTGCCGTTCCTGAAGCCACTAATCAGTGCTGGTCGATGGATTTCATGCATGATCAATTAGCGGATGGGCGCAGTTTTCGGGCCTTCAATTTGATTGATGATTTCAACCGTGAAGCCCTGAGCATGGAAATTGATTTGTCTCTGCCGGCTGAACGTGTGGTGCGGGCGCTGGATCAGGTCATTGAATGGCGCGGGAAACCGCAGGCAATCCGCAGTGATAACGGCCCCGAATTTATTAGTGCCAAACTTACAGTCTGGGCCGAAAAACGGGGCATCCGTTTGGAATATATTCAGCCGGGCAACCCGCAGCAGAACGCCTACGTCGAACGCTATAACCGCACCGTCCGTTACGACTGGCTGGGCCATTACTTGTTTGAATCGATAACTGAAGTTCAGGACTACGGCACGAACTGGATCTGGACATACAATCACGAGCGCCCGAATATGGCGCTCTGGATTAGCCCCTACAAAACCGGACACCAACTCCCCGTTAAATTGATGCCACTGCCAAGCGCCTGAACTCCCTCGGTGAGCGATAGTTCAAAGCGCTGTGCGGATGCTGCTCGTTGTAATGCTCAA
>NZ_JCBCUZ010000065.1:0-3340 GCF_059862735.1 Pseudomonas sp. MF06569
TTTTTTTGGTTTTGATTTTGCTTCTGATTCTGCCCCCGGCAGGGCGAGCGTTTCTCCGGTACGGAGAAACACCTAAGCGCGCCCTCCAATAAATTAGAGGGATTAAAAGCCAACAGTGCCAGTCAATTCTATCGCGGATACACTGGGTTTAATTTATTTCAGAGTCAAATAATGTGAATAAAACCGCCGAATCATCCAAACCAACAAAATCCGAAAAGGATGCCGCTTGGCTCTCCAACAAAATCCTGTTTATTCGCGGACTGAAGAACCCCAGCGATCAACTCTCCCTACTCCTCCTGTTGTCAGAAAACCCCACCCGAACGCCCGATGAAGAGAAACTCCTCACTGTCCTGATTCGAGCCGAGAAGGCATCAGAGCGAGCCAGGTCAGCTCAATCCGAGGCCAACCGTATTCTCAAGGCCGAAGCCTCCGCCGAACGAAAACGCCGTGACCACGAGCTGTACAAAATCGCCGGGCTTCTTGGATTGGTTGGGCTGGTCGACAAAAAGAAAGGGACTTCGCTGATCGACCTGGGCGAACTGACCGGGGCGTTGGCAGTGATTGCACGCACACCGCCGAACGATCCGAGCCGGATCGAATGGAAAAAGGCCGGTGATGCAATCCTTGGCTCCGCCAAAGAAGAGGGAACAGCGGACTTCCAATCCCCGCCAAAACGCCTGTAGGCCTCTCAGGCGCCGGTTCAGTCATTGGATGGACGCCATTTGCGATCCGCCTCGATACCCTGATCACACGCTCCTAGCGGCCTCCCAGGCGATGATATGTGGAGGGGATTGACGGGATTTCCCAGACACATCCCCCGCCCCTTCAGGGGCATAAATGCGGCCCCAGCGGGGCCACGTAGTGCGCAGCACCCTATTTTACTTTTAATCCTTTTAAACCTTTTAGCGCCTCTTGAGCCCTTGATTTACGTGGGTTACAGACTCAATAAAGGGAGGGATTGATGGTCATATGGGGAGGGATTGATGGTCATATGGGGAGGGATTGATGGTTATATGTGGAGAGATTGATGGTATTGTGTGAAAAATATAAACAGCTCACATAATGCGGGTAGTGCCATGAAGGATGCGCTGGTCTGTAAGTCAAACGCCTTGATCGAGGCCTCGTACCGGCTAAGCCTGTACGAACAGCGGATCATGCTCGCTTGCATTGCCCAAGTACGACGGGACGAACCGCTGACCGATCAGCAGCTCTACACCGTCAGTGCACAGCAGATTGCGGAGATGACAGGGACGAAGCTGGGGACGACCTACCAGAACTTGAAGGCCGCATCAGAGCGACTATTCGACCGCCGTGTAACTCTGAACGAAGCACCAAATGGCAGGGGCGCGTCGAAGGTTAGACTCACTCGCTGGGTGCAGGAGATTGTCTATCAAGAGTCGATGGGGTCTATCTCCATGAGATTCAGCACCCCGATGATTCCGTATCTCTCCCAGCTCACTGAGCAGTTCACACGCTATGCACTGTCGGACGTAGCGCAGATGACCAGCGCCCACGCCATTCGCCTGTACGAAATCTTGGTGCAGTGGCGCAGCATTGGACGGCGAGAGGTTGAAATAGAATGGCTCCGCGAGGCCATGCAGCTCGAGGATCGCTACAGCAACATTCGCGACCTCAAACGATGGGTGCTTGAGCCTGCCATCGAGCAGATCAACGAGCACAGCCCGCTCCAAGTGTCTTGGACGCAGCGCAAGGCTGGACGAAAAATCACGCACCTAGTGTTCGACTATGCGCCAAAGAAACCCGCCAAGGTGGTCGGAAAGGCCACGGCGAAGCGCAAGACCGGGAAGATTTCAGATGCTGAGATCGCGAAACTTGCTCGCCCTGGTGAAACATGGGAAGCGGCCCGCGCTCGACTAAACCAGATGCCGTTGGATCTAGCGTAAGTACTTACGCACTTAGCCCATGCGCGGCGGACAATTCTTGTGTTCTATCTCTGGCTCCGATTCTGATTCTGGCTCGGCCTGAGGTGTGCTTTCGGCCTCATCGGCAAGCTCTTGGGTAAGCTCTGGCTCATCATGGGTCGACTCAACATCGGTGTAGAAAAGCTCCGGGGTACCCATATCGTAGTGCGCTTGGGCCAGCTGAAACTCCTGCTCTTCCGCCTGTTTTTTCTCAACATGGGAGTGCAGCTTGTCGCGCATATCGGCCAGTTGCTCAGGCGTGCAGGGACATGAATCCGGCGCTCGCAACCAGTCACTCACCGACCTTTGATATTTCTCTATGCTCGGCAGAAAACCCAACTCCAAGGCGATCCCACACACCTGTTCCAGTTCGGTGAGTATCGCCATGAGTTCCACTCGGCGCTGATCGGCCTCAGCCTTCAGCTGAAGCTCCAGCTCTTCCGCCTGTTGTCGTTCACGCCGCCGCCGATCAGCGGCGAGGCGCGCTTTCTGCAGGTCAATAATCATGGCGCCTCCGTTCGGTAACTCGGACTGGGCAGCCTCCAGCTCGCGCCTAACGGCGCGGAACTCGATGACCTGAGCTTTCTCTTCGCGCCACTCTGAAGGGCGCATTTTTCGCTCGGGCTGACGATCGATACCCTGCTCCCTGTAACTCCGCATATCGATTCGTTCAGAGAGACCCGCTCGCTCCAGGTGCACATTGCACAGGTCACCCCATCTCCCGCGCAATTCCTTTAAAGCGGCGGCGCGGGCGGCTTTGCGTTCTTTACCCTTCAAGGCTGGATCGACGTTTCCGTACTCCTTCCTCGCCCCGCCCTTCTCCGGCTGCTTCGCGTTGTAGCGCTTGAAATACAGGTCCGGGTCGCGCTCGATTTCATCCACCTGGCGCTCAGAAAACATCAAATGGACGTGGGGCTGCTCGCCCTCATCAGCGGCGCTTTTGTTGTGAATGGCCCACTGATAGACGTGCCGGTCGCCAATCTCCTGGGCAACCCATTCACGAACAAGCTCGATGCGCTGCTCCGGCGGCAACTCACGGGGCAAAGCAATCTCCATCTCGCGGTAGGTGCTGCCATTTTTTCGCTCGTACTGGTCAGAGGCTTTCCAGAATTCTTGAGCGTTGTGCATGGCCCAGCGCGGCATGTTGCCGTCCTCGGTTGCCTCCAGCTTTTCGCCTCGCTCTAACCGATTGGCATATTCACCCTGTCGGGAAATGTAAGCAGCATGAGCCCCGGCTGCGCCGGGCTTACCTGCTTTCATACTGAGACGTGGGATTGCCATGCTGGTGCCTTTTTTTTGGTTTTGATTTTGCTTCTGATTCTGCCCCCGGCAGGGCGAGCGTTTCTCCGGTACGGAGAAACACCTAAGCGCGCCCTCCAATAAATTAGAGGGATTAAAAGCCAACAGTGCCAGTCAAT
>NZ_JCBCUZ010000066.1:0-3329 GCF_059862735.1 Pseudomonas sp. MF06569
GCGCGGCGCGCTGTGGAATGCCGCCGAACTGGCCGAGAACCGGAAGGATTCGCGGACGGCCCGCGAATGGATCGTGGCCCTGCCTGCCGAACTGGATGCTGGCCAGCGCCGGGAGTTGGCTGTTTCCTTTGGTGCCGAACTGGCCCGCCGGTACGGCGTGGCCGTGGATGTTGCTATCCACGAACCCGACCGCGAGGGCGACAACCGCAATCATCACGCGCACATCCTCACCACCACCCGGCGCGTGAGTCGAGGCGCAGCGGGCGAGCTGGTCATGGGCGACAAGTCCAGCATCGAGCTGGCCGACAAGAAACGCCGGGAGCTGGGTTTAGGCCCAGCCGCCGACGAGGTGAAGGCCATTCGGCAGTTGTGGGAGCAGACCGCCAATCGCGCCCTGGAGCGAGCGGGCAGCACCGAACGGATCGACGCCCGAAGCCTCAAGGATCAAGGTATCGACCGTGAGGCGACCACCCACCTCGGGCCAGTGGCCTCCGAGATGGAGCGCCGTGGCCGGATCAGCGATCGAGGCGACGGAAACCGGCAGGTGATGGCCAACAACGAGCAGCGCCAAGGGCTGACTGCGCAGATCATCGACCTGAAAACCGAGCGCGAGCGCCGGGCCAAGGCGCGTCAGGTTGAAGCCCTGCCCGCGGCTGATTTGGTCAAGGCATGGGATGGGCGCAAGGCTGAGTTGTATATGGGCTACCGGCAGCGGGCAGAGCGTCTAGAGTCCCGCGTCGATCAGCAGATACAGGCCATCAGCACCAAACGACGGAACGCCGAAGCCAACCATGCGAAGAAGCGTCCAGTGGAGCCAACCGGGCTGTTGGCCGCGTTCAAGCGCAGCAGCTACGAGAAGCTCATGACTGAATGGTGCGCTACCGCCAAACGCATTAAGGCGTGGAAAGTTGGGCGGGAGAACGACCTGCGTAAGCGGCTTGAGCGTGTGCGGTGCTACCTGACACCGGGCGGCGGTTTTTCTGTGCGAGACGCCGAAAGGACACTCCAGAAGGAGCGTCCTGAGTGGGCGGCGCGGCTACCGCAGGCCCGGGATGAGGTTCAGCGTGAGAAAGAGGCCAAGAAGCAGGAGCTTCTGGCCCAAAAGCGGGAGCGGCAGTCCCTGCAGAAAGGCAGGCCGGGCCGTGGTGGCCACGGCCTCTAGGCCAGATCCAGCGGCATCTGGGTTAGTCGAGCGCGGGCCGCTTCCCATGTCTCACCAGGGCGAGCCTGTTTCGCGATCTCAGCATCTGAAATCTTCCCGGCCTTGCGCTTCGCTGGGGCCTTACCCACCGCCTTGGCGGGCTTCTTCGGTCCAAAACTGAACAACAGATGTGTGACCTTGCGCCCGGTCTTTCGCTGCGCCCACTCCACCTGTAGCGGGCTGTGCTCGTTGATCTGCGTCACGGCTGGATCAAGCACTCGCAACTTGAAGTCCTTGATCGAGGGATACCGGCCTTCCAGTTGAAACCACTCTCGCAGCTGGTCAATTTCTATTTCGCGCTGGCCGATGCTGTCCCATTGCATGAGCAGCTCGTAAAGCCTGATCGCGTGGGTGCTGTCCATCTTGGCCACGTCAGCCAAGGCGTATTTGGTGAACTGTTTGGTGAGTTCCGTCAGGTACGGCAGCATGTCTTTGGTGAACCTGAGTTCTACACGGCCCTCACCCTCCCGGTAGATGATTGTTTGCACCCAGCCGGTAATCATCACACTCGGTCTTTTCCCCTTGCCATTGGGCTCTTGGGTTAACCGGACTTCCCGCCGTTTCAGGCGCAGGGCCGCTTCTTTGAGCTGGTTGTAGGAAGATTCGATAGGGACACCCGCCATCGTCGCTATGTCCTCCGCCGTCACTGAATACATCACTTCATCGGTGACAGGCTCGCTCCTCTTCACCTGGCTAATACAGGCCAGAACGATCCGCTGTTCCTGAACACTGAGGCGATACGCGGCCTCGACCAGGGCATTGCTTTTGTAAACCATTGGGGGTGAGGCCACGTTCGACATTCCTTGTGTATAAGGGGACACTGTATCTGCGTCCCACAATACAACAAATCCGTCCCTTTACAACAACAAATCCGTCCCTTCTTAACAACAAATCCGTCCCTTAATGGCAACAAATCCGTCCCTTTTTAAACTCTACAGGCCACGGATTACGTGGCCTGTAGACGTCCTAAAAGGTTTAAAAGGGAAAAGGAAGAAAAGGGTGGAAACGCAAAAAACGCACCACTACGTGGCCCCGTTGGGGCCGCATTTGTGCCCCTGAAGGGGCGGGGGAGGCGTCTGGGCAATCCCCGTTTTACCAGTCCCCTATCGCCGCCTGAGAGGGCGCAGGAAGCGAGTAATCAGGGTATCGAGGCGGATTCACCCTTGGCGTCCAACCAGCGGCACCAGCGGCGCCTGAGAGGCCTACAGAGCGGTTGGACACCAAGGGGAGGGGCTAAGACCGGTTTATCAGTCCCCTTTCCCTCGTTTCTTTCCAACGCGATAGCCCAGCAAGGCCGCCACCGTTGCCACCGTCACCCCAGCAAGCACAGCCAGTGGCGTGTAATTCACACGACGAACGCCTCGCCCCGGTTTGGTGGGCTCTGAACCATCAATCACAAACTCATCGGTTTGATTCATTGCTGCGGCTCCTGGGGCATTTTCGCCAGCTCGTACAGCAACGGAGCCAACCGCTTTTTGTCCACGTCACGGGTCACGACCTTGGCCGCCTCGTCGAGCAGCCATTTGCGGATGTTGGGCTGATGCTGGGCCGCATTGAGCAGCAGGCCGCCGAGAATGATCTTTTGCCCGTTCTCGAGCTGACGGCTTTGCTGCCGAAGTCGATTTAGCTTGGCTTCAGCTTCTGCGATTTTTTGCTCTATGGTTTGTGCCATTTTCCGGCCTCACTCAGATATGTCGTGGTACGATAACACGCAGCAAGAGAGCGAAGCGAAAGCAGCAAGTGCGCACTTACGACTCGTACCGAGTCAGCGCGCCCTGCGGGGCAAAAGCAAAAATCAGAATAAGGAGCAAAGGCCATCGCCATCTACCACGCAACCACGAAGCCGATAGCACGCAGCGCGGGACGGTCAGCCGTCGCCGCTGCTGCCTATCGTTCGGGTTCCGAGTTGGTCGATGAACGCACCGGCCTTGTCCATGACTACACCCGGAAAGGGGGTGTAGTTTCGGCCGAAATCATCGCGCCGGATGGCGGCAGTGCCGAGCGCGGCGCGCTGTGGAATGCCGCCGAACTGGCCGAGAACCGGAAGGATTCGCGGACGGCCCGCGAATGGATCGTGGCCCTGCCTGCCGAACTGGATGCTGGCCAGCGCCGGGAGTTGGCTGTTTCC
>NZ_JCBCUZ010000067.1:0-2390 GCF_059862735.1 Pseudomonas sp. MF06569
TGGCCGTGGCCCCCGGGCAACGCCAGGCAGCGATGGCGCTGGGGCTGTCGCCGACGGCGACATTCCTGCACATCATCCTGCCGCAAGCCATGCGCACGATTTTGCCGCCGACCACCAGCCAGTTCATTTCAATGCTCAAGGACTCCTCGCTGATTTCGGTGATGGGCGTGTGGGAAGTGATGTTCCTGGCGCAGTCCTACGGGCGTTCGTCGTATCGCTACATCGAAATGCTCACCACCGCCGCCGTTATCTATTGGCTGATGTCGATCGGACTCGAACTGGTGCAGAACCGCCTCGAGCGCCACTACGGCAAAGGGTTCACACAGCAGCGGTAACGCCATCCCTTTAATTATTCTTTTCAGGTATCAAGATGTCCGATCCAAAACCTCTGTTGTTTGCGCTCTACGAGCAAGCGAGTGTTGGCTGTGGTGGCGCGCCAAGCCTGTGGACGCACCCGGCTGATGAGCGATTGAGTATCAATTCGCTCGGCTACTGGTCGAATCTGGCGCGTATTGCCGATCAGGCGCACATGGATATGCTGTTTTTCGGAGATGTTCTGGGCTTCTACGATGTGTTTGGCGGCAATGCCGAGGCGGCCATGAAATGGGCCGTGGAAGCACCGGCAAATGACCCGCTGATGATCATCCCGGCACTGGCTGCGGTAACTGAAAACCTGGCCTTTGGCGTCACGGTGACCACCAGCTACGAGCATCCCTTTACCCATGCCCGGCGTTTCAGCACATTGGACCATCTGACGGATGGCCGGATAGGGTGGAACATCGTCACGTCATACCTGTCCAGTGCTGCCCGAAACTTCGGTCTGGAGCAGATGATCAAGCACGATGATCGCTATGAGCGTGCCGAGGAATTTCTCGATGTGGCCTATAAGCTTTGGGAGGGCAGCTGGGCCGATGATGCCGTGGTTGCCGACAAGGCGCGCCAGCTGTATGCCCGTGGTGATCGGGTTCGGCCGATCAACCATGCAGGCGAACATTATCGGGTGGCGGGTCCGCATTTGACGTCCCCGTCGCCGCAGCGAACGCCTTTGCTGATCCAGGCTGGCTGGTCAGGCCGTGGCCGGGCATTTGCAGCCAAGCACGCCGAGTTGATCTTTGTTGCCAAGTCCGACCCCCATGAGATTCGTCAGGGGCTGGAGGAAATCTGGGCCCAGGCCCAGGCGCTCGGTCGCCCGGCCGAAGATGTGAAGTCGCTGACAGTGCTGCGTATTGTGACCGCCAAAACGGAAATCGAAGCTCAGCGCAAATATGACGAGCTGCAAAGCAATTATCACTTGCAGGCGCAACTGGTCAGTTATGCAGGTGATACCGGAATCGACATTAGCCGTTACGCCGACAGTGATGCTCTGTCTACTCACACCGAAGGCATGACGTCCTATGTGATGCGTGCAGATGGGAGTGGCAAGCCCCTGACGGCCGGTGACGTCAAACAGCGCTTTGCCAACGTCACACGTGGCAGTGACCTGATTCTGGTAGGCACCCCGCAACAGGTGGCAGACCGGATCGAAGAACACGCTCGCATCAGCGGTACCAGCGGCTACATGCTCAATCCGCTGATCAGCCCTGGCAGCCTTGAAGACTTTGTGGAGCTGATTATTCCCGAGTTGCAGAAACGTGGCTTGTATCGCACCGAACCTCAGCGCGGTACGTTCCGTTCACGGCTGCGGGCCGACGGCGCCAGTCATTTACCGGCGTCAGCGTATGGTGCCTCGTTCCGTTTTGATCAAGGGCGTTAGGTCAGCCGTTGTTGATTTGCGCGAGCGAAGTCCCTGTGGGAGCGGGCTTGCTCGCGATGCAGACGGTGTGGTCTTTCAGGTACGTCGAAGTGATGCCAGCGCATTCAAGCCAGCTCCCTCAGGTGTTGTGAAGCTCACAAAACCTGAGGATCACTTTTTCAGGTGTTCGACACTTCCCCGGCCGGCAGCTGTTCCTTGCTGCGCCAGTGCGGCAGCGAGTTCCAGTAGCGCTCGCCCTTGGCGTCGTCGTACATGCCTTCCCAACGGGAGATCACCAGTACCGCCAGGGCGTTACCGATCACGTTCAGGGCCGTACGGGCCATGTCCATCACGCGTTCAACACCGGCGATAAAGGCCAGACCTTCCAGCGGGATACCCACGCTGCCCAGCGTGGCCAGCAGCACCACGAAGGACACGCCCGGCACACCGGCGATGCCTTTGGAGGTGACCATCAGGGTCAATACCAGCAGCAGTTGCTGGCTGAGCGACAGGTCGATGCCATACAGCTGGGCGATAAAGATTGCCGCGATGCTCTGGTACAGGGTCGAACCGTCAAGGTTGAACGAGTAGCCGGTCGGTACCACAAAGCTGCAAATCGCTTTCGGTGCGCCGTAGGCTTCCATCTTCTCGATCACGC
>NZ_JCBCUZ010000068.1:0-2188 GCF_059862735.1 Pseudomonas sp. MF06569
TTTTTTTTTGGCCTAGTCAATGACCTTTGAAAAACCCCGCAAAGCCCCGCCGTACGTGGCCTAGAGCCTATGTTTTTATCCGCTAGTTATCCCTTAAGTATCAAGTAAAGGAAATCGGCCTCTCCGGCGCCTGTTTTTCGACCCCTCAAAGCACCGCCAAAAAGCCAAAAACAGATCGTCTCCGACGGCCCTTCGGGACTGCTCGCCACGTGGCAGGCGGTCGGGGGAAGAGCACCCCCAACCACCAGCCCGAAGCATTGGGGCACTGCGAGGCATCAAGGGGCTTTCGCGGCATATCCTCGCCCGTTCCGGTCTGCGGTATTCCACGTCCCCTTGACCCCTCTCCGTTTCAATCTTTTCCATCAGCCCCGTGTTTCACCAGGGCGAGTTTTTCCGCCCTGGTGAAACACGGGGTGACAAGCGAAGTGCGTCAGGATTTTTTAACCAGGTACACAACTCAACGGGGTATCGGGGCACAGCCCTGATCAGGGTTTTGTGGGATCGACTGCGTGCAGGCGGTACGTACAAAACATTTCCTGTCCGTTTCTTAGATTTGAATTCAATTCGTTTTTTAAGATCCGATTAAATTCTTAATTTAGTTTTGTTTTCCGAATTCAAAATTCACTTAAAACAAAGAGCCCACGGCAGCAGGGGAGAGTTTTCAAAATGGCGTCATTTGGATGCACTCTCCCTATCCTGCATCCTCTCTGAATCCCCTCTGCTCTGGCCTTTGACCTTCGCTGTTTCCCTCCGCTTTTTTGAAGAGGGCGCGCTTAGACGTTTCTACGAAACGCGCGGATCAAAAACGGATCAAGGGCGCACTTACGCAAACTTCGTTTGCATGCGGATCAAAATCCAAAGCAGATCAAAAGCGGATACATGAGTCGGACAGGAAATGTTTTGTAGCTACCGCCTGCACGCAGTCGGTACCTACAAAACCCTGATCAGGGCTGTGCCCCGATACCCCGTTGAGAGTCAGCGAGCTGGTTTATCCCCGTTGGGTGCGCGGCGATACCGGCGCTCAAATTCACGCCAGTTGAAAGCCAACCGAGATCCATCGTCTTCCCCTTCTGCCGGCCCGTCCGCCATCACCAAGTCAGCGTCCGTTTCCTCATCGACCCGGAGCACGTTTTTCAGCACTCCACCCGTAGCCACGAATCGGCGCTTGTGGGCTTGCCGCGTCAGTTCCAGAAACCAATCGGGATCATCTGTCATGTCAGACGGCTTAACGCTGTATTTGAGGGTTTCAGAGACTGCCTTTTGAAGTGCAAAGCTCGTGACATCAGAGGCTGATTGCCCACTCTCTGGGACAGCCCCTTTGATTACTTCGATCCATAGCCCGGACGGCGAAATGGTTGGATCGCGCATGCACTCTTGCCACAGCTCGACCCAGCGGGCTTGCTTGACGTAGGTCTGCCCTCGAAACCAGCTTGGCGGCACCATCAGCAACACATGGAAGTGCGGGTGTGCCTCACCGATAGCGCTGCGTGTGACCTCAGTGGTGCGCACCCAGCCCAAAATGGGTTTCAGCTCTTTGCGTTTGATCAACCGCTGCCACCCGGCATTCATCGCTGTCAGAGTCTCTCCAAGCTCGCCTATGGAGCGATTAGGCACAGTCAGGGTCAGGAATAACCAGCGGGCCTTGGGATGCTCACAGACGATCTTAGGGAGGGCTTGGTGAAACCGGGCTTGCCACATGAGGGAACGTCTCCACTGGCACACCGGGCAATGACGCACCCGGCAAAAATGGCTGTGCTTTAGGCGCAAAGCGGTTACCCATGTGGCCGGGTTGATCTCCCAGCCAAACAAGAGCACCCCGCCGCAATCAGCCATACGAGCCGCGTAGCGCTCGAATTCAAGCGCTGTCGCATAGATCCCGCCCACATCATCAGCTTGGCCACGGTGGACGTCCCATGGGGCATCCGTAGGGCTGTAATCAAAAAGCCCATCACGGGGCTGTTCAAGCGCAATAATTTCGCTAGAATGGGGGCAAGTGGGATCGGAAACGGTTTCCATGAAAAGCCTTTGTTTTGTGGATGTCAGATACCCACGATGCTGGGCTTTTTTTTTGGCCTAGTCAATGACCTTTGAAAAACCCCGCAAAGCCCCGCCGTACGTGGCCTAGAGCCTATGTTTTTATCCGCTAGTTATCCCTTAAGTATCAAGTAAAGGAAATCGGCCTCTCCGG